>CAZWZH010000183.1:0-44033 GCA_964638775.1 uncultured Pseudomonadales bacterium | reverse complement strand
ACCCAATCCCGCACCCCCGACCACAACATCCTGGCGGTCGCACACAGCGTCGGCATAGAAGGCGATCCGCCGTTTTCCGCAGCGCAGCAACAGGACGGCACCATCGGCGGAAACGGCACCGCGGCTACGCGGGCCGCCCAGGAGTTCGCCGGGAAACCGGAAATCCCAGGCTTCACCGCAGTACTCGAAAATCCCGCTGTCCGCCATTCGTCGCACGGTTTCGGGCACAACCGGTACACCCTCATCCACGGCGTGGTCGGAAACGGCATAGCGGTCAGTTTCAACCGAGAAGATCCACGCGCGCTCGACGCGGATTTTCGAGGGTATCCGCGCGACGAACCTGGCACCGCAGCCGGGGCGGTAGTCGACCGCGATCCGGCCCCCGAGCCGGGCGATGCCGGTACGCGTCGCCGACAGCCCCATGCCTCTGCCACAGGCGGACCCGACCTGCCCAACTGTGGAAAGGCCTGGCGCGAAAACAAACTGGGCGCAATCCGCATCCCCCAGGTCCGCGTCACTGGCGAGAAGACCGCTTGCCCCGGCCAGCTCGCGCACCCGGGCCGCGTCGATGCCCTGGCCGTCATCCTCGACCTCCACCACCAGGCTGCCTTCCCGGAGCGAAATCCGCATGTCGATGCGACCGGTCGCCGCCTTGCCGAGGTTCAGCCGGTGCCCCACCGACTCAATGCCGTGGCAGACGGCATCGCTCAGTACGTGTTCCAGAGCCATCGCCAGGCGCCGGACGACCCCCGCGTCCGATTCCAGGTCAACGTCTTTTACGTGCAATGCCACCGACTTGCCCAGCATCCGCCCGAGCCGCCGGACGCTGACATGGAGCCTCGGCAGCATTCGACCGAGAGGAATCACCGCATCGTGCCCCAGACCTTCGTTCGCGGCAAGCCCAAATCCGGCCAGCTCCCTCGCCTGGGCCAACAGACGCCACAATTCCCCTCGCCGAGCGTCCAATTCACCGAAAACGTTTTCGCCGACGGTCAGACCCGGCAACCGGATCTCCGCCAGCAGGTCTTCGAGTTGGTGGACGAGCCCGCAAATGTCGTAGAAGCCGCAGAGCAGCGCACCGCCTTTCAGGGTGTGCAGGGTCTCCTGCAGGCTCTGCGGATAAAGCTGATTTCGCGGATCATCGACCCAGGCGCGAGCGTACCGATCCACCGCGCGAAGAAGTTCCTCAGCCTCTTCCAGGAAATCGACCAGCAGTTCCCCATCGACAGCCGTCCCGGATTTTCGGTTGGTCGAAATAGCCGCCACCCCACCTTGTCGGCCGAAAAGCCGGCAACCTTTGACCGCGATACAGCCGCGGAGTTCCGGGAGCCCTCACGCCCCAAGCGCGATCTGGTTTGGGCACCCGGTACTTTCACAACTCTTCCGTTCGTTCGCGCATGGGTCCGGCTGGCGCCGTGATGGGCGCGAGCGGTTGCCGCGCAGCATCCGTCGGGTTACTTTCAGCAACGCTGCCGGCCGGGTGGATCGACTCATGCCCCGCATCGCCTTCGTCATGGACCCCCTGGAAAGCCTTTCACTGAAGAAGGACTCCACCCTTGCCATGATTCGCTCGGCACAGGCGCGAGGCTGGGAAATCTCGTACCTCACCCAGCGGGACCTGCTGTTCCACGACAACCGCGTGCAGATGTTCGCAGGAGCCTTGCGGTTGACGGACCCCTTCGCGAACACGCTCAACCCGGCCGACGCACAGGCTCTGTCCGAAGCCGGGAAAAACTGGTTCCAACTCGAAGACAGCCGCCTGGAGCCCGCGGAAAACTTCGATGCCATCCTCATGCGCAAGGATCCCCCGTTCGACATGGAGTACGTCTATGCCACCTATCTGCTCGAGCGGGTGGAGGAAACCGGCGTGCTCGTGGTAAACCGCCCCGGCTCGCTGAGGGACTGCAACGAAAAGCTCTTCGCCACCCGGTTTCCGCAATGTTGCCCGCCGTTGGTGGTGAGCCGCCGCGAGGATGTACTGAGGGACTTCCAGCGCAGGCACGGAAACGTCGTCTTCAAGCGCCTCGACGGCATGGGCGGCAGGTCTGTCTTTCGGGTCATGGACGGCGACCCGAACCTCGGCGTGATCCTTGAAACGCTCACCGCCGGGGGCCGGGAGCAGATCATGGGGCAGCTTTACCTGCCGGAGATAGCGGACGGCGACAAGCGCATTCTGCTCATCGACGGCGAACCCGTTCCCTACGCGCTCGCCAGGGTGCCGATGGCGGGAGAGACCCGCGGCAACCTGGCAGCGGGGGGCCGGGGCATCGGGCGCGAGCTGACCGAACGCGACCGCTGGATAGCCGCCGAGGTGGGGCCTGAACTGAAACGGCGCGGGCTGACGTTCACCGGCATCGACGTGATTGGCGACTATCTCACGGAGATCAACGTGACCTGCCCAACCTGCATCCGTGAGCTCGATCAGCAGTTCTCCCTCGATATCGCCGGCGAATTGCTCGACGCGATCGAACGCAAACTGGACTTACTCCGATGACCGGCCTGGCATCGCGGGCTGCGGACGGGCTGGATTCCCGGCCGGACTTTCGGCTCGGAATCGCCCTGGCTTTGGCCTGTGCACTGCATGCGGCGGTGATCTGGGGAATCGACCCGCCCGTCCGCGGCAGCGCGTACGACACGCGGGCGCTGGACATCAGGCTCATCGCCGGCTCCGCACCGGCATCTTCGGCCGAAATCCCTCCCGAGCAGCAGCAAGGCTTCACCCCGTCCCGCGAAGAGCCTGCCTCCGCCCTTCCGGAATCCGGATCCCGTTCGCTTGACCAAAGCGGCCTTGCCCCCGACGCTGCGGCGACGGTCCATCCCCAACCCGGCGGGCGGGAAGGCCCGCAATCGGACCCCGGGTCTAGCAGCCCGTGGCAAAAGTCCGGCGTAGCACCGAGAGTGCCGATGCGCCCGCCTGACAAGGCGCGAGGAGCGAGAATATCGGGCATATTTGAGCGACGAGCAACGCAGTCAGGCGGGATGCAGCGGCGCTCGAATGCCGGCGGACTTTTGCCACGGGCTGCTAGGCCCCCCGGCGCGCCGGAGCAGCAAACGGCAGGGCAGACACCTTCGCCGGAATTCTCAACCGGCTCAGCGGCGGGGAACAACACCGTCTCGTATTCGGATTTGGCCAGGGAGATCGCCAGCACCCACGCCGCCCGGGAGCAGGCGGAGGCTCTCGAACCCGTCGGGACCAGGGCCAGACGCCTCACGGGCAGTTCCGCAAAATCCACCGTCGAGGCTGCTTACCTCGACATGTGGCGGCAGAAGACCGAGCGGATCGGCAGGGCCAACTACCCGCCCGGCGGAATCTCAGGGGAACTGCTGCTGCTCGCCATCATTCGCCAGGACGGAGCGCTGGAGGAGGTCCGGGTTCTGGAATCCAGCGGTTTCGCCGCACTCGACGAGGCGGCCATGCGCACCGTTCGCCTGGCGGCGCCGTACAGTCACTTCCCAACGGAAATGCGCAAGTCCTACGACCGGCTGGAGATCGTCCGCCGATGGCGGTTCGAGCGCCAGGGGGCGTTTCTCCACTAGTGCCGGAACCAACCGCCGATTCGGGATCAACGCGTTCGCGAGCGTACGGATGCGAGGTGCGGTTCCGAGCGCGCCCTTCGGGTGGCCGCAGGCACGCCGCCGGTTTACTCCCCCGCCGGAAGCTGCCAAGATCGGAAACCGTACGAGCCGGAGCGTCTCGTGGACCTGAAGCACCACTTCCTGATCGCCATGCCCAACCAGGCGGGCACCTACTTCGGCAACACCATCACCTACGTATGCGAACACAGCGAAGACGGGGCCATGGGCCTCATGATCAACCGTCCCACGTCCATCTCCGTGGGGGAACTGATCGAGCAGTCCGGCCTTTCAGGCTCGCCCGACCTGGCCGGCGTTCCCATCCTGGAAGGAGGGCCCGTCTCCAACCAGCAGGGCTTCGTGCTCCATTCGGACGACGGCGACTTTCCCGCATCCATGAGCCTCGGTCACGGCCTGAAGCTGACGACCGCCCGGGAAGTGCTTGAAGCGATCGCCGGCAACCGCGGCCCCTACAACTACCTGGTGGCACTCGGATATGCCGGATGGGGGCCGCGGCAACTCGAAGGCGAACTCACCGAAAACGCATGGCTCACCTGTCCGGCCAGCATCGAGATCCTGTTTGACGTTCCCTTCGATGAACGCATCGACAAGGCCGCTGCGAGCCTGGGTATCGATATCCGCCTGATGTCGGGCCAGGCCGGGCATGCCTGAATGGGGCGGTGGCGCCGATTCGCCGCCCCCCATCACGCAGCCCGAGACCGTTCTCGCAATCGACTTCGGCCTGCGGCGCATGGGGCTTGCCGTCGGTCAATCGATTACGGGCACCGCGAGCCCAATGGATTCCATCGCCGCCAGCGACGGGGTGCCGGGCTGGGCGGAACTCGACCTGCTGGTCGCGGACTGGCGCCCTGATTTTCTTGTCGTCGGGCTGCCCATCAACATGGACGGCAGCGAGAGCGAGATGTCCGGTCGCGTCCGGCACTTCGCCAGGATTCTGGAAAAACGCTATTCAATGCCGGTCGAACTGACGGACGAACGGCTGACAACCCGCGAAGCGAAACACGCCTTTCCAGGCACCGACGACCACGCCGCGGCCGCACGGCTGATCGCTGAATCCTGGCTCTGCCAGCGACTGCGAAAAGCTCGTTAGCCGGCATCCGGCACCAACTGCCTGCTACGGGCGCCGATGCACTCGCCCTGCCTGGCCGCGCTGGCCGGGCCGGCCGGGCTGACCCATAAGTCTCTTGCATTTCAGCGCGCCGCACGGGACCTGTGGCCAGGCGCGGCGCCGGGTCAGAAATCGCCCGGCGTTCGCGCCTTCTTCCGGGCGGCTTCCCTGCTGACGATACCGGCCTCCACCAGGCCGAGCAATGCGCCATCGAGGGTCTGCATGCCCACCCCGCGCCCGGTCTGGATCGCTGAAACCATCTGCGCCACCTTGCCTTCCCTGATCAGGTTCCGGATCGCCGGCGTGCAGAGCATGATCTCGTGGGCCGCCACCCGGCCCCCTCCAACGCGCTTGAGCAGCGTCTGGGAGATCACCGCCTGCAGAGACTCCGACAGCACGGCGCGCACCGCCGCTTTCTCCTCCGCGGGGAAGACATCGACGATTCGGTCTACCGTCTTGCCCGCCGACACCGTGTGCAGGGTAGCGAACACCAGGTGCCCGGTTTCCGCGGCCGTCAACGCCAGCCGGATCGTCTCGAGGTCGCGCATCTCGCCGATGAGAATCACGTCCGGATCTTCCCTGAGCGCCGCGCGCAGCGCGCCGTTGAAACCGCGGGTATCGCGATGCACCTCGCGCTGGTTGACCAGGCATCGCTTGCTCGGATGCACGAACTCGATGGGGTCTTCGATGGTGAGAATGTGCCCCGCCCGCCGCTCGTTGACGAAGTCGACCATCGCCGCGAGCGTCGTGCTCTTGCCCGACCCGGTCGGGCCCGTGACGACGACCAGCCCCCGAGGCTTGAGGCTGATTTCCTCGAAGACGCCGCCCATGCCCAGCGCTTCCATGGTAGGCACCTTTGAGGGAATGACCCTGAACACCGCCGCGGCGCCCCGGTTCTGCCTGAACGCGTTGACCCGGAAGCGGGCGATTTCCCGTACGTCGAAGGAGAAATCCGTCTCCAGAAACTCATCGTACTCCTCGCGCTGGCGGCCGTTCATGATGCCGCGCAATGCGGTTTCGAGGTCGCCGGAGCCGAAGGGCGGCGCATCCATCCGCCCCAGGTCTCCGTCGACCCGCAGCATGGGCGGCAGCCCCGCGGAAAGATGCAGGTCGGAGGCGCCTCGGCGGACGCAATGCGCCAGCAGTTCCTCAATTGGCGCCGGTGAACCGGCGGATTGCCCGAAATCCATGACAAGCCTGATCCAGACGTACGCGTCGGCAGTGCCGACCCGGAACCAATCCGGCCCACCGGTTTCGATGGATGCCGGACCCCTGTAGTATTATTGCCGCTCGGCACTCGCCTGGCTTTGGGACATCCGCGCCCATGCATGTGCGACATCGGCTACCTGGCTGGCAGATTCAGTTTGGCTCCAATCTCCGACAATCTCGCGGCCGTCAATGCGCGCATTCACAGGGTGGCCAGATGCTGCGGCCGACAGCCGCAAGACATATCGCTCGTCGCCGTTTCCAAGACCATGCCCACCGAGGCCATCGCACAAGCCTACCGGGCCGGACAGCGGGATTTCGCTGAGAATTTCACCCAGGAAGCGGTGGCCAAGATCACCGCTCTGGCCGAGCTGGCAATAACCTGGCATTTCATCGGCGCCGTGCAGTCCAACAAGACAGCATTGCTGGCCCGCCACTTCCAGTGGGTGCATACCGTTGCGCGGCTCAAGATTGCCCGGCGGCTGGCCGGCCAGCGTGATCCGGAACGTCCGCTGAATGTCCTTTTGCAGGTGAACATCGACGCCGACCCGGCAAAGTCGGGGGTGGCCCCGGCAGAGGCGGGCGAGCTGCTCGCCGCCATGCGCGCGCTACCGGGGTTGAGGGTACGCGGCCTGATGACGATATTGGAAAAGGCAGGCAATCCCGATTTAAGCTTCGCGCGCATGCGGGAGCTCTACACATCGTTACAGCCAACTCACGGCAAGGACTGGGACACACTGTCAATGGGAATGACACAGGACATGGACGCGGCCATCGCACACGGGGCGACGCACCTGCGCATCGGCAGCGCCATTTTCGGAGCCCGCAGGCAGAAGCCCCTGTCTGCCGGGCTGGCGGGTTGATCTTGAGCGCTCGCTACATCGGATTCATCGGCGGCGGCAACATGGCGCAAAGCCTGATTCGCGGCTTAGTCGACGCGGGGCACGATGCACAGCGGATGGCGGCCAGCGATCCGGATGCGGATTGCCGCGCGGCAATCGAGGCCCTGGGCGCCAGGGCTGCCGCCCACAATCAGGAAGTCGTCGACTTTTCCGGCATCCTGGTGCTGGCGGTCAAGCCCCAGGTGCTGGCCGGCGTGCTTTCCGGCCTTTCAATTCCGGGACATGTCCCCGTCGTATCGATCTGCGCCGGCGTACCCGTCGACGGCATCGCCGCCATGACAGCCCCCGGGCAGCCTATCGTACGCTGCATGCCCAACACGCCTGCGCTGCTTCGGGCCGGCATAACCGCGCTGTACGCGAACGCCAATGTCACGAACGCCGGGAGGGCGGCCGCTGAAGAGATTCTCGGCGCCGTCGGCAAAACGCTCTGGGTCGACGACGAGGCCGCCATCGATGCCGTTACCGCGCTGTCCGGCAGCGGTCCCGCCTACTTCTTCTACCTGATGGAGGCGATGACGGAGGCCGGCCAAAGTCTGGGCCTCACGCCGGAAACCGCGGCGGCGCTCACCGTCGAAACCGCGTGGGGCGCAGCCCGGATGGCCCGGGAGACGGGAACGGCCCCTGCCGAACTGCGCCGCAGGGTCACCTCTCCCAAGGGCACCACCGAGGCCGCTATCAACGCCTTGAACGAAAACGGCGTGACCGGACATTTCATCGAGGCGCTCGGCCGGGCCCGTCGCCGGTCTCGCGAACTGGGCGAGGAGTTCGCCGGCAAGTGAACGGCGCCGTCCTTTTCGTCATCCGCTTTCTGCTGGAAATCGCCGGCTTTCTGTTCCTGGCCCGGTTCCTGCTGCAGGCCTGCCGGGTCGATTTCTACAATCCAATCTCCCAGGGCATCGTCAAGGTCACCGACCCGGTACTCAAGCCCCTGCGCAGCCTGTTGCCGGGCTATCGCAATTTCGACCTGGCCTCGTTCGCCGCCTGCTGGGTGACCGCCGCCGTCATGATCTATGCTCTGGCCCTGATCGCCGGCCACTATCCCGGCGGCGTGATGGCCATTATCGGCGGCAGCCTGCTGCATGTGCTACTGCGCATGCTCGATCTCTTCTGGTGGTGCATTCTCATCGTCATCATCGCCAGTTTCATCGCCCCCGGGAGCTTCCATCCCGTACTCGGCCTGCTGCAGCAGATCACCGAACCGTTGCTGCGACCGGCACGGCGGCTCATTCCGCCCCTCGGCGGCCTCGATTTCTCGCCCATTCTCGTGATCCTGGCGCTGGGCGTGGTGCAGCGGGTGCTGCCGACGCTTTTCGGAGCGGTTTTCTGATGTGCCCCAATCCCAACCGCGCGACGGGTTGACATGGGCACACAGGCCCAGAGTTCCGAACCGGTCGGATCGGTCGGCATCGTCGTTCCGGAAACCTACCGGTTCGAGGAAGCGTTCGCCCTGCAATGCGGGGAGACCCTCGACGGATTCGAACTGGTCTATGAGACCTATGGCGAACTGAACGCCCGGCGCAGCAATGCGGTGCTGATCTGCCACGCCCTTTCCGGCAACCATCACGCCGCCGGCTTTCACGCCGAGTCCGACACCAAACCCGGCTGGTGGGACACCTGCATCGGCCCCGGCAAGGCCGTGGATACCGACCGGTTCCACGTGGTCGCGCTGAACAACCTGGGCGGCTGCCACGGCAGCACGGGCCCCGCATCCAGCAATCCGGCCACGGGCAAGCCGTTCGGCGCGGACTTCCCCATCGTGACGGCCGAGGACTGGGTGCGCAGCCAGGCGCTCCTTGCGGACCATCTCGGCATCGAGCGTTTCGCGGCGGTCGTGGGCGGCAGCCTCGGCGGCATGCAGGCGATGCAGTGGGCCATAGACTTCCCCGACCGGGTGCGCGCCGCCGTGCTGATCGCCTGCGCGGCCAAGCTCTCGGCGCAGAACATCGCCTTCAACGAGATCGCCCGCCAAGCCATCATGTCCGACCCGGAGTACAAGAGCGGCAACTACCGCTCGACGGACACCAATCCGGATCAGGGCCTCGGCCTTGCCCGCATGATCGGCCACGTCACCTACCTGTCGCACGACGGCATGGGCCAGAAATTCGGCCGGGAGCTGAAGTTCGGCGACATGAGCCGGGCCCGGGACGTGGAATTCCAGGTGGAGAGCTACCTGCGCTATCAGGGCCAGAGCTTTTCCCGGCGCTTCGACGCCAACACCTACCTGCTAATGACCCGGGCGCTCGACTTCTTCGATCCCGCCGCCCGGTTCGACGACGACCTGGTAACGGCTCTCCAGCAGGCAACGGCCGGCTTCCTGGTGCTGTCGTTCACCAGCGACTGGCGATTCGCCCCGGCACGCTCCAAGGAGATCGTCGACGCCCTGATTGCCGCACGGAAAAACGTGGTGAGCGCCGTGATCGAATCGGAGCACGGGCACGACTCGTTCCTGATGCCCCTGCCGCGCTACGTCGAAGTGTTCCGCACCTACATGAATCGCCTGGCGGACGAGGCGGAAGGCAACGCGGTCCCGGAGACCCCCGGTGCGGCCTGATCTCGAGATCATCGCCGACCTGGTCAACCCCGGCGCCCGGGTGCTCGACCTCGGCTGCGGCGAGGGCGATCTGCTGGCCCACCTCCAGGAACAAAAGCGGGTGAACGGCTACGGGCTGGACGTCGGCGCCGACAACATCACCACGTGCGTGCGCAAGGGCGTCAACGTCATCGAGCAGGACCTGGACGAGGGCCTCGATAATTTCCCCGACGACAGCTTCGACATGGTGGTGATGACGGAGACCCTGCAATCCGTGCGGCTGCCCGGCCGCATGCTGGAAGAGATGCTCCGGATCGGCCAGGAATGCATCGTCACGTTCCCCAATTTCGGGCACTGGCGCAGCCGCCTCTACCTGGCGCTCAAGGGGCGCATGCCCATGGCCAGGCACCTGCCCCACACCTGGTACGAGACGCCCAACATACACCTGTGCACCTTCAAGGACTTCGAGCGCCTGGTGCGGCGGAAGGGCCTGCGCATCATCGAACGGTTCGTGGTGAGCGCCGACCACTTCAACCGGCCCCTGATGAACCTGTTCCCCAACCTGTTCGGCTCCATCGCCTTCTACCGCCTGGGACGCCCCGGCAGCGGAAACGCATGAAATCCCGGCCGAGTTTCCAATCGATGCAAGTCGGGGTCGCGGCGCAGATCATTTCACGTGCGCTACTGGTCGGACTCGCATTTCTGCTGTCGATGGCCGTCCATGCCGAGCAGAAAGAGGTCATCGGTGACTTCGAAGCTCACTATGTGGTATTCCCCAGCATCTTCCTGAACGCCGAGGTCGCCGACACATACGGAATAACGCGCGCGCGCAACCTGAGTATCGTCAACCTGTCGGTTCTGGACTCCGCCGGAGAAGGCGCTCCGGCTGGCATCGAAGGGCGTGCGAAAAACTTGCTGGGTCAAGAGAGCCCGCTGAAGTTCAGGGAAATCCGCGAAGACAAGGCCCTCTACTACATCGCCGAAGTGCGCCACGCCGACCGCGAGGTGCTTCGCTTCTCCATCGCCATCACGCCGCCCGGAGAGCGGACCTTCGAGCTGTCGTTTCAACAGGAACTCTTCTGGGACGAATAAGCCGGTTCGAAGCGCCTGTTGCGCAATCCGATACGCTATAATAAACCCAATAAAAACAAATAGTTGAGATTTTTACCATGCGAGTCGTGCTCGCAAGCGGCAACGCCGGGAAGCTGAAGGAACTGAGGGCACTCCTGGCGCCGCTCGGAATCGAGCTGGCCGCACAAGGCGAACTGGGCCTGGAAGGCGCGCCCGAGACTGCCTGCACGTTCGTCGAGAACGCCCTCGCCAAGGCCCGCCACGCGAGCGAAGGGTCCGGGCTGCCCGCAATTGCCGACGACTCCGGCCTCGCCGTCAGCGCCCTCAACGGCGCTCCGGGCGTCCACTCCGCACGCTACGCCGGTCCCGCCCGGGACGACGGCGCCAACAACCGGAAGCTCATCGCGACATTGGCCGGTATTCCGGACCGCCGCGCCCGATTCTGCTGCGCAATGGTGTATGTCGACGAGCCTGGCGACCCGGTGCCCGTGATCGCCATGGGAGAGTGGCAGGGAACGATCGTCGATGAAGCAAGGGGGGAAAACGGCTTCGGCTACGACCCCCACTTTCTGGTGCCGGAACTCGGCCTGACTTCCGGGGAACTCGATCCCAAGCTGAAGAACTCCCTCAGCCATCGCGGACAGGCTGCCCGGACGCTGCTGGCGGCCCTGCGTAGGCGCCATGCGCAGACCGACGAGCCGTAATGAGCGGAGGCCGGATGACGCCCGCTCAGCAAGTAGCACGCGGCCGGCCTGAACGCGCCGGCCGCCCGACCGGCAACGTCATTACCCAACCTCCCCGGCTGGGCCTGTACGTCCACTTCCCGTGGTGTGTGAAGAAGTGCCCGTACTGCGATTTCAACTCCCACCCCCTGCACGGAGACCTGCCCGAAGACGCCTACGTTCGCGCGGTAATCTCCGAGTTTCACGCTCGCGCGGGCGAGTGGGTCTTCGACGGCGCCCTGCAATTCGACAGCCTGTTTTTCGGGGGAGGCACGCCCAGCCTGTTTTCCGCCCGGGCGCTGGAATCGCTCATCGACAGCTTCCGTCCCTGTCTCCGTCCCGGCGCCGAGATCACCATGGAGGCCAACCCCGGCGCCGCCGAAAGGAACGACCTTGCGGCCTGTCGCGCAGTGGGGATCAACCGGCTGTCCATCGGCGCGCAGTCATTCTCGCCGCAACACCTGTCCCGGCTCGGGCGCATTCATGGCCCGGATGAAACACTGTCCTGCATCGAGGCCGCCCGCCGGGGCGGGTTCGACAACATCAACCTGGACATCATGTACGCCCTGCCGGGCCAATCGCCGGAGGAGGCGGTGGCCGACCTCGAAGCCGCCGTGGCCTGTTCGCCGGACCACTTGAGCTGGTACCAGCTTACGATCGAACCGAGAACCGAATTCGCCCGCCGTCCGCCCCGCAACCTGCCCGGGGAGGGGTCGATTGCGGAGATGGAAGCCGCCGGCCGCGCGCTGCTCGACGGGGCGGGGTTCGCCCGCTACGAGATTTCCGCCTACGCGCAACCGGGCGCAGCCTGCCTGCACAACCTGGTCTACTGGACGTTCGGCGACTACGTCGGGCTCGGCGCAGGCGCGCACGGCAAACAGGGCCCGCCGAACACCGGTCTGAATCGGCCATCGCAGTCCCCGCGCCGCGACCTTGCAGCCAGCACCGAACAGCCCCGGCCCGTCGCCATCGCGCCCCCGGTTTCGACGGATACCCACCCGCACACGGTGCGCACCCGCAATCCGCGTCAGCCACGGCTTTACCTGAACGATCCCTGCCGCACCGAAACGGTCCGGGTAGACCCGGCCGAGGTTCCCGGAGAATTCATGATGAACGCCCTGCGCCTTGTCGACGGCGTGGAGCGCAGTCTCTTCGAGACCCGTACCGGCCTGCCCTGGAGCACTGTGGAACCCACCTGGGAAAAGACCACCGGACTCGGCCTGACCGAACACGACCGCATCGCGGCAACACCGCACGGGCTGCAGCACCTGGACACTCTCGTTCAGTACTTCCTCTGATAGTGAAAGTCGCGGATCGCGTGGCCCAGCCGCCGGCCCCGCGCCTCGAAACGTGTTTCCGGACGCTCGCCCGCGGCGGCTGCGCGGCGCAACGAAGGTTCGGCTTCCAGCACCTCCCCGATCCAGTCGGCGTACGGCGCCCAGTCGGTGGCGACGCGCAGGACGCCGCCGGGCGCAAGGCGGTCCGCCACGAGCGCGGCGAATGCCGGACGGATCAGGCGGCGTTTGTGGTGCCGTTTCTTGGGCCAGGGGTCGGGGAACCAGATCCGGGTTTCCGCAATGCTCGCGGAATGAAATCTGGTTTCCAGGAGTTCCTCCGCCTCGCCCCACAGCACCCGCACGTTGGACAGCGCCTCGCGCTCGATTCCCGCAAGCAGGGCGCCGATACCCGGCTCGTAGATTTCGATGCCGACGAGATTCATGTCCGGCGACGCGAGAGCCCATTCGAGAAGTGCCTGGCCCATGCCGAAGCCGATTTCGATGCCGATGGGTGCGGCGCGCGCGAATTCACGGGGCCAGGCCCCCGGTTCGGGATCGACGACGTAACGCTCCGCCAGTGTTGCCAGCGCCCGGCGCTGACCCCGGGTCATGCGCCCCCGGCGGCGGATGTAGGTGCGCTGGCTCAGGCGGCGATCAGGTCTTCCGGCGCGTAGCCGTCGACGAAGCTCGCCTTGATTTTCTTCATTGCGTTCCGCTCGATCTGGCGGATGCGTTCGGCGGATACCCCGTAGCGGTCGGCCAGTTCCGAGAGCGTTGTCTTTTCTTCGCTCAACCAGCGTGCGGCGATGATCTCGCGGCTGCGGTCGTCCAGCTCGGCGATAGCCGCGTGCAGCGTTTCGCCGGACGCCTCGGACCAGTCTTCGGCGGCCACCAGCTCCGCGGGATCGGTGCTCACCAGCCCTTCGCCCTGCAGGTAATGGGCCGGCGCGTTGCTCTCGCCGTCGTCCGTATCGTAGCCGTCGAAGCCGAGATCGGAACCGGCCAGGCGGCTTTCCATGCGCGTGACTTCCTCGACCGGCACGCCGAGTTCGCCGGCGACGGACTCGGATTCCTCTTTCGTCAGCCACGCCAGGCGCTTCTTGGCGCTGCGCAGATTGAAGAAGAGCTTGCGCTGCGCCTTGGTGGTGGCGACCTTGACGATGCGCCAGTTGCGCAGGATGAACTCGTGCATCTCGGCCTTGATCCAGTGCACGGCGAAGGACACCAGGCGCACGCCGACTTCCGGGTTGAATCGCTTGACGGCCTTCATCAGGCCGACGTTGCCTTCCTGGATCAGATCGGCTTGTGACAGGCCGTATCCCTGGTACGACCGGGCCAGGTGCACGACGAAGCGCAGGTGGCAGAGGACGAGTTCCCGGGCGGCGTCGAGGTCGTTCTCATAGTAGAAACGCTCGGCCAGGGCTTTCTCTTCCTCGGCCGAGAGAATGGGGAACGCGCTGACGGTCTGCACGTAACTCGCCAGGTCGCGCCCGGGTGACAAACTGTTCATCGACAACAGGTTCGTTGACATATGCCTTCCTGCGATTCAGACCGCTTCTGCAGACCGGGCCAGCCGCGCCCGCCCTTGGGGGACGCCCGGCCGCCGGATTCCGCCCAGCGCTCGACTGCCAATTTTAGCACTCTGCATATTGGAGTGCTAACCAGGAAAATCGTTCCGTCATTCCCCTTATCTGGGGCCCCCAGGGCAAAAATCAACCCCTTCCGCGACCGCCTGATGCCACGCGTCTTTCCCCCCAATCGGAGCTCGCGGTGCGGACGCTTCGGGGAATCACAGGATGTCCAGGCTGGCCCGCCGCTGCCGGACCGCAAGAACCGCACCGATCACCCCGAGCAGGGTACCGGCGCCAAGCAGGATCGCGAGAAACCGCAGGCTGAACGCCGCGGGCTCGAATTCCACCTCGAAGCTGCCCAGAAGGCCCGCAAGCGGCGCCTCCACCACCGTCAGCCCCACGCTCAGCAGCATCGCCGCCAACACGCCGCCGCCAAGCCCATACAGCATCCCCAGGTACAGAAAAGGCCGCCGTACCTGGCCGTCGCTCGCGCCGACCAGTTTCATGACCTTGAGTTCCTCCAGGCGCCCCTCGATGGCAAGCCGCACCGACGTGGCGGTGACCAAGACGGCGCCCAGCGCGAACAACGCCCCGAGAATCGCCCCCAGGCGGCGCGCCACTACCGAGGCAGCCGTCACCCGCTCCAGCCAGGTTCTCTCCACCACGACTTCCGCCACGCCTGGATGCCGCCGGGCCAGTTCGGCCAGCCTCTCAAGGTCTGCCGGCCCGGCCCCGGCGACCGGCACCACGCCCAGCGATGCCGGCAGCGGATTGACTTCCAGAATACCCAGCGCATCGGCGAGATGCGCCTGGGCGCCGAACTCCGCCAGGGCTTCTTCCTGCGTCGTCACCTCCACCCGTTCGACGCCGGACTGTTCGCGCAATTCCGCGGCGAGAGTGTCCGGGCCCGTTCCCGGTTCGAAGTAGACCGACAGCCCGGGGCGGTGGTCCCACCGGCCGGTAAGCTCCGCAAGGCCAGACTGAACCAGATACAGCGCCGCCGGCAGCGCCAGGGCGATGCCCACCAGCAGCCAGGCGAGCAGCGTCGTGCCGAACCGGCGCGAAACGTGCCGGAACGAATCGTGCGCTACGCGGACGTGATCGCGCCGCCAGCTCCCCGGCACCGACGCCTTGGGCCAGGGTACTTTCGGTGCCTTGCGCCCGGCACGCCTGCCGCGCTCAGCCATGATGGGCGCTCCCGGGCGTCGGCCGGATGTCCCGTACGACGGCGCCGTGGGACAGCTCGACGATGCGCTGGTTCAGGCCGCCGATGAGCTGCAGGTCGTGGCTGGCGACGATGACCGTGGCCCCCACCTGGTTGAACTGGCCGAAGAGCGCCATGATGTCCCTGGAAAGATCCGGGTCGAGATTGCCCGTGGGTTCGTCGGCAATCAGCACTCGCGGCCGGATCACCACCGCCCGGGCGATCCCCACCCGCTGCTGCTCGCCGGTGGAAAGCTGCGTGGGCAGCATCGACTCCCGCTCGAGCAGTCCCACCCGGGTGAGCGCCGCCCGCACGCGCCGGCCCACGTCGCGTTCGCGCATGCCCGCCACCCGCAGGGGCAGGGCGACGTTTTCGAAAACGGACCGCGCCGTCAGCAGGTGATGGTCCTGAAAGACCGCCCCGAGGCCCCGGCGGTAGAAGGCCAGGCCCCTCGCCTTGAGGCTTCCGAGGTCGACGCCGTTCACCGTTATCCGGCCCCTGCTCGGGCGGTCCAGGCAAAGCAGCAGTTTCAGAAACGTGGTCTTGCCCGCGCCGGAGTGGCCGGTGAGAAAGGTCATGGACCCTTCCTCGAACGACAGGGAAACATTGCGCAACGCTTCGAAACCATTGTCGAAGCGTTTCACGACGCCATGGAATTCAATCTGTCCCACTGCAATGCCCGATGGTTTCCCGCCGCCGTTTCGTTAGTCCGGGGCAAGCAGCGCATCGACGAACGCCGACGCATCGAAGGGCCGCAGGTCGTCGAGCCCTTCGCCGACGCCGATGAAGTACACCGGAATGGTCCTGCCCATGCGGCGTAGCTGCTCGGCGATGGCGAAGATCACGCCGGCACGGGCGCTGCCGTCGAGCTTGGTGATGATGAACCCGGTGACGCCCACCGCCGCATCGAACTCCGCCACCTGGGAAAGGGCGTTCTGGCCGCTGCCCCCGTCGAGTACGAGCAATACTTCGTGGGGCGCGGAACGATCGAGCCGCTCGATCACCCGGCGGATCTTTTTCAACTCCTCCATGAGATTGACCCTGGCCTGCAGGCGCCCCGCCGTATCGGCCAGCAGCACATCGAAACCCCGGGCGCGCGCGGCCTGCACGGCATCGTAGACCACCGACGCGCTGTCCGCCCCCTGACCCTGCGCGATGACGGCAGCGCCGTTGCGCTCGCCCCAGGCCTGAAGCTGCTGCACCGCCGCCGCGCGGAACGTATCGCCCGCCGCCAGCACCACCGACCGCCCGTCCGCCTGCAGGCGGCTGGCCATCTTGCCGATGGTGGTTGTCTTGCCGGCGCCGTTGACGCCCACGAACAACAGGACACAGGGGCGGGACGATCCGATCTCGAACGGTTGCTGCAAGGGGGTGAGCCACTCCTTCAGGAGCTCTCCGAGGGCCCGGTGAAGCGCGGCCGTGTCGTTCAGTTCCCTGCGCTTCACCCGGGCCGAGAGGGCTTCGACGATACGCTGCGTGGCATCCACGCCCACGTCCGTCAGCAGCAGCGCCGTTTCCAGCTCTTCGAGAACGCCCCGGTCGATCCGCCGCTCGCCGAGCAGGAGGTTGCCGACACCTTCGGCCAGGCGGCCGCGGGTCTTGCTCAGGCCCTGTTTGAGCCGCTGCCAGAACGGCCCCTCGTTTTTCCGCGCGGATTCGCTCAACATGGCTCTCCGGTGCTGGTCTGGCGGCTGGAATTTCTCACGGGTAAGACGATCGTTCGCATGTCAAGAAACGAAGTGCGCATTATCGGCGGTCTGTGGAAAGGGCGAAAGCTGAAGGTGCCCGCCGGCGCCGCGGTGCGCCCCTCGCTCGGCCGGGTGCGGGAGACGCTGTTCAACTGGCTGGCGGGCGAGGTGGTGGGCAGCGACTGCCTCGACCTGTTCGCCGGCAGTGGCGCGCTCGGCTTCGAGGCGCTGTCCCGGGGGGCGCGCAGCGTCGTGCTGGTCGACAACAACCGCACCGCGGCGGCGGTGTTGAGGAAGAACGCGCAGCGGCTCGGAGCCGCCAACTGCACCGTACGGCGCCAGTCCGCCCTGGCGTTCCTGAAGCTTGCCGCCGGTGCGAGATCCGCCCCAGGCACGCGCAACCGGGCGGGACTCGCCAGCTCCGGGACTGACACAGGAGCACCGGCCGGCGAGTCGCGGATGACGGCGCCGGGGGCAGACGACGGGGTCGGCGAAGCCGTCTTGCGATGGGACATCGTCTTCCTAGACCCGCCTTTCTCGTCCAATCTGCTCCCCGCGGCCCTGGAGGCAATACAGGGCGGCAACGCGCTCAATCCCGGCGCCCGGATCTACTTTGAACTCGAGCGCCGTTCCGCAATCGACGCCCACGGCTTCACGATCCTGAAAGAGGGCGCCGCCGGCGACACCCGTTTCGGGCTCCTTGCCTCGCCCTGAGGCTGCCGTTACCATCGCGGCCCTCCCTGAAGGAGGGGCATGCCTGCAATGTCATTGGTCGTCTACCCCGGCTCGTTCAACCCCATCACCAACGGGCACACCGATCTGGTCAAGCGCGCCCTCAACCTGTTCGACCACGTGGTGCTGGCCATCGGCACCTCCGCCCAGAAGGATCCAAAAACCGACCTGAAGGACCGCATCGATCTCTGCGAGACGGTACTCGCGGAATTCGGCGACCGGGTGTCCGTCGAAGGGTTCAACAACCTCCTCGTCGACTACGTGCGCAGCAAGAACACCACCTTCATCCTGCGGGGCCTGCGCACGGTGACGGACTTCGATTACGAGTTCCAGATGGCGGAGATGAACCAGTCGCTGGACCCGGAGATCGAATACGTCTTCCTGCCCACCTCCAAGGAGTGCTCCTTCATCTCGTCGACACTGGTGCGCGAAATCGCCGAACTCGGCGGCGATATCAGCGAATTCGTGCATCCCGCGGTGAGCGCCGCACTCGCGAGTACTTGATTCAGCGCTGACAGTTGCGGCAGAACACCGTGCTGCGACCGCCGATGCGGCGGTTCACGAGGGTGCAGCCGCAGCGCCTGCACGGTTCTCCGCCCCGGTCGTAGACATTGAGCCGCTGTTTGAAGTAGCCGGGCCGGCCGTCGCTGCTGACGAAGTCGCGCAGAGTGGTTCCCCCCTCTTTCAATGACTGGAGCAGCACTTCCTTGATCGACGCCGCGAGCGCGTCGTAGGCCCGTCGGGTAATGCGCCCTGCAGCGATCGTCGGCCGGATGCCGGCCAGGAACAGCGATTCCACCGCGTAGATGTTTCCCACGCCCACGACGATGCGGCTGTCCATGATGAAATTCTTCACCGCCACCTTGCGGCCCCTGGCCCGTTCCTTCAGGTAGGCGCCCGTCAGTTCGCTCGTCAGCGGCTCGATGCCCAGGTGCGCGAGCAGTCGGTGCTCCGGGGCGTCATGCGCCCACCAGAGCACGCTGCCAAACCGGCGCGGGTCGTTGAAACGCACGGTTTCCCCGCCCGAGAAGTTCAGGTCGACATGATCGTGTTTGCCCGGCGCGGCCCCGGGCGGCGCCAGGCGCAGGCTGCCCGACATGCCGAGGTGCAGGATCAGCGTGTCGTGCGGAAACTCGAACAGCAGGTATTTGGCGCGCCGCGCGAGGGCAACCAGCTTCTTTCCTTTCAGGTGGGGAGGGATTTCAACGGGCCAGCGCAATGCGGGATTGCGCACGGCCCAGGAACGGAGGGTGCGGCCGACGATGCGGCCTTCCAGCCCGCGCCGGGTGGTCTCGACTTCCGGCAGCTCGGGCATCCAGACCCCTTAGTTGCGGTTCAGTCTGTCCAACGGGTCAACGGCACAAACGGTCACTGGATTATCGTCGGGCTACGATGTCGCCCCGTTCGTGTCCTGCCCCGGCTTACTTGATCTTGGCTTCCTTGTACAGCACGTGCTTGCGCACCACCGGGTCAAATTTCCTGAACTCGAGCTTGTCGGGGGTGCGCCGCTTGTTCTTGTCGGTGGTGTAGAAGTGGCCGGTACCGGCGGTGGAGACGAGCTTGATCTTGTCGCGCATGGAATTCTCCGTCTCGTTACGTCGAGTTATGTCTCGTCATTATAGAGGCGCCGCTCAGACCTTCCCGCCGCGTGCCCGGATGTCGGCAAGCACCGAGTCGATGCCGAGCTTGTCGATGATGCGCATGCCCTTGGAGGAGACGCGCAGGCGCACGTAGCGGTTCTCGCTCTCCACCCAGAAGCGGTGGTAGTGCAGGTTCGGCGAGAACCGGCGCCGCGTCTTGTTGTGCGCATGGCTCACGTTGTTGCCGACCATCGGCCGCTTGCCGGTTACCTGGCAGACTCGAGACATCTCGGGGCCCCAAAAATGAGCGCGCGTTTATACCAGAGGGGGCCTGATGCGTCCAGCCGACCGCCGATTTCCCGGCAAGGCGCCAGGGGGGAGAGCCGCCCGAAAAGAACGCCCCTGCACAGGCCCGAGTTCCTGCCATTAGAATAGACGCGCAAATTCATGAGCGAACGCCAACCGCCAGCCGCTTCATTGAAGCCCGGTGACGCATTCGCCCCAGGAGGATTCATGAGTTCCACCGAACAGACGGACCAGGCCGTCGGCGCGCGGAGTTTTCCTAAGATAACCGAGGCCGGGATGGATGCGCTGCGTCGACGAATCGGCGTGAAGATCACCGACTCGGTCGAGCCCTGGTGCTACGAGGCGACGCGGGACAACATCCGGCACTACGCCCACGGCATCGGCGACGACAATCCGCTCTGGTGCGATCCGGAATACGCGGGGACTACCAGGTACGGAGGGGTCATTGCCCCGCCATCTTTCCTGTTCGCCTGCGACCGGTTCATCAGCGGCTACTGCGGCGGGCTGCCCGGCGTGCACGCGATGTGGGCCGGCGCCGACTGGCAGTGGTACAGGCCGATCCGCCGCAACGCCGCCATTCGAACGGAGGCCTGGCTGAAGGACCTGTTCGAGCATCAGACCCGTTTCGCCGGCCGCACCGTTCAGCAGATCTACCATGTCGACTTCTACGACGAGGGCAGCGGAGACCTGCTCGCCGATGCCGATAGCTGGGTGTTTCGCACCGAACGCGACACGGCCCGGGAAGAAGGCAGCAAATACACCGACGAACGCGAACGCGGCCGCCGGGTGTATGAGGACGAAGAGATCCAGGCCGTCTACGACAAGTACCGCAACGAAACCGTGCGCGGCGCGGAACCGCGTTATTTCGAGGACGTCGAGATCGGCGAAGCGTTGCCGCCGATCGTGAAGGGCCCTATGACGGTGACCGGCTTCATCGCCTTCGCCCAGGGATGGGGCGGCCTCTACATCCGTGCGAACCGGCTGCAATGGAAGCTGATCCACAAGCACCCCGGAACCGGGATCAAGAACCGCTACGGCATTCCGGACTGCCCCGAGCGGGTCCACTGGGAGGACGACTTCGCGCTGGAAGTCGGCGCGCCCGCCGCCTACGACTACGGCCCGGAACGCACCTCCTGGATGATCCACCATCTGACCGACTGGGCCGGCGACGACGGGTTCGTGCGGGCATCGAAAACACAGATCCGGCGCCACAATCCGGTGGGCGACATCCTGCACATAGCGGGCGAGGTTACCGGAAAGGACATCGTCAACGGCGAAGGCATCGTCGAGATTTCGCAGCGGGCGGAGAACCAGGACGACGAGCTGTCGGTTATCGGGGCGGCGAAAGTACGGCTGCCTTTCCGTTCAATGTAGCGCTCGCCAGCCAGAGCAAACAGCAGGAGTCACAACTATGAAAACTTTCACAGTCTCGAGCATCGCGCTGATCCTCCTGCTGTCGGGCTGCGGACCGGGCAACGCGCCCGAATCCGACGCAGCCGACAGCGCCAGTGTCGAACCGGGTGCCGAAGTCGAACCGGCAGGCGAGGCGCTCTGCGTCGACATGGGGCCACAAGCGCCGCGCGACATCGGCAATCCGTCCGGGGCTAACGCCGACGCGTTCCCGTTGGCGCCGCCTTCCGGTGAGATGAACCTGTGCAACCTGCACACCCATACCAATGCCGAACACAAGGGCCCTGGATTCAATCTCTTCGTCAGCAGCGCCGATGACGGCGGATTCGCCTGCAACGAGACTCCTGCTCTCAGCCCCGCCGAACTCGCCCCGGCGCCGGGCGCCTTCCGAGGCGTCAAGCCCGGCGACTCCCTCGAAGTCCACTGGGTGCACACCTCCTGCGACGCCACCCCGGGCGAAGGGCTCGGCGCCTGTGTCCCGGATTCCTGCGACGATCCGCTACTGCGCGTGGAAGCCCAGGTGTTTCTCGTCGTCAACGATGCCCACGCTCCGGATTTCACCACCATGGCGTACGGCGGCAACCGGGTCGACGGCCGGCATCAGGCGAAGTCGATCCCGTCAACGACAGGCCAGCCCGTGCTGTATCGGGGCTCGACCACCGGCCCGTCCTACGACCAGAGCAACTGTTCGAAGGCCAGGGTGACCTGGAACGTGCGTCCCAAGTGCTCAAGGCTCGACATCAACTCGCTGCACCGCTGGGCGGAGCAGGGAAACGCATTCAACGAGTCAGGCTCGCACGGCGTACGTCAGTTGGTCACCGCACCGGAGTTGCTGGCGTCGATCGAAAAGCCCGGCGACCGCTAACGCTTCCAGGTTACGCAGAAAACCAGGCACGGTCGCGGCGTCCGGGCCATTCGTCTTTTTTTGAACAGTAACTGTGAAACTGTGAGATGAGAAACATCACCGTCTCCGTCGACGACGAGACCTATCGTCTGTCTCGTGAGAAGGCTGCCGAAATCGGAACGTCCGTATCGGCCCTGGTGCGCGCCTATCTGGTGGCGCTTGTGCAAGGTGAGGACGCCAAATCCCGTTTCGTCCAGTTGCGCAGGCTTCAGGATGAAACACTGGCCGCCATTGACGCCCGCGCCGCCGGGCTATTCGCCGAGGACAAGCTGACCCGCGACGCGCTGCACGAACGATAGCGCGATTCGTCCACACCAGCGTTCTGCTCTGTGCGACAAGCATCGCGCCGGAAAAGTAACCGACGCGGCGGTCTGCTCCACCTCCGTGCCGAACGATCAGGCGATACCGAGATACTTGTGCGACTGAATCGATAACCGCCATTGGGGATGTCCCTGGCAGTACGAGATCGCCTCTGCGGTGTTTTCCCTGAGCCTGGGCCCGTCCATGGGCTGGATGAAATGGTGCTGGAAATCCAGGGCCGACAACGCCTCATAGTCGATGGAAGGTTGCGGGAACACAACTTTCAGTTCGTTCCCCTTCACCACCTTGAGTTCCGTGCCGGCCTTGGGGCTGACGCAGACCCAATCGATTGCTTCCGGAATAGCCAGGGTGCCATTGGTCTCCATCGCGACTTCGAATGCATGCGAATGAAGCGCGGCAATCAGCACTTCGTCGAGTTGCAGGGCCGGCTCGCCCCCGGTGAATACGACGAATCGATGCCCTCTGTCGCTGGCCCGTCTTTCCCAGCAATCGACGATTCGGCCGGCGAGAGACCCGGCATCCGCAAACTTGCCCCCGCCGGGCCCGTCGGTGCCCACAAAGTCCGTATCACAGAACCGGCAGACCGCGCTCGTCCGGTCCCGTTCCAGCCCGCTCCAGAGATTGCAGCCGCTGAACCGGCAGAACACCGCCGCCCTGCCTGACTGGGCCCCTTCACCCTGCAGCGTCGAATAGATTTCCTTGACCGAATAGGTCACTTGCACCACCAGCCTGGAACGGATTCGTGCCTCATCGTCTCAAGACGCCGGTTTTCGACGAAAGGCCAGGTAACCATCCCGCCTCAACTCACACGCCGGACAGGAACCGCATCCCCATCCCCATTCGTTTTTCGTCCTTCGATCGCCCAGATAACAGGTATGGGTTTCCCATCGAACGAGGTCAACCAGCCGATCGCCCCCCAGGTTTTCCGCAAGCGCCCAGGTATCCGCCTTGTTCTTCCACATCAAGGGGGTTTCAATCTCGAACCGGCTGTCCATGCCGGCATTGAGTGCCGCCTGCAGGCTCCTGATCGATTCGTCTCGGCAATCCGGATACCCCGAATAGTCAGTTTCGCACATGCCGCCGACGATGTGCCGGATTCCCAACTTGTATGCAAGCGCGGCCGCCACCGTCAGGAATATCAGGTTTCGTCCGGGTACGAAGGTATTCGGCAGGCCTGACCCGGCCGCCTCGATCGGCCGGTCGGAGGTCAGGGCGGAATCTCCCAGACCTTGAAGGAAATCCAGCGCTACCAGGCGATCGGCTTCGAGCGCTCCGTTCCACTCGGCGATAACCGGAAGCCGCTCCCGTATCCTGGCACGGCATTCCAGTTCGACTGCATTGCGCTGCCCATAGTCGAACCCAATGGTGTAAGCGGCCTGATATCGATTCAATGCCCAAGCGAGGCAAATTGTGGAATCCTGTCCTCCGGAAAACAGTACCAGTGCTTTGCGCGACGAGAGATGGCTCACACTAAAAGAGTTCGACCAACTTTTCTTTAATGCATTGGACTAGGCTCGAAGGGCTTTACGTGCGATGCCGTTTCTCCTTCATAGGCATACTCGACGTTGAGAGCAAGATACTTGGTCCACATCCGCCACACCTGATTCCACCTATCATCACCTGATGTTGCCTCTTTAACCGGCAATCCCAAATCCAAGGCCTCCTGAGTAGATATTGCTGCACCGTGACTTTGAGAATCATCCAACAGTGGTCCCCTTAACTTCTTTGCCATCCGGTCAACATCACTTGCAGACCGACTCGCAACACATGCCAAAGCTTCTCTCAATTGACCATCTGTCCGCATCAGAGCGTCGCGCGCTTGCTGAACCATCAGAGCCGTTATATCGCCCAATAGTGATGCGTGAAGCGCATAGGTGTCCGGGCTTTCCTGGACACGGCGTTCAGCTTCCTCAACGGCGGCAATGATCGCTTTGCCTGCCGCCAGCGACCCGGATAGCAGAAACTGAGGATCAATGGGGCCAAGATCACTCGTAGGACCCATATAGATGCAGTCTGCACCGAGCGCGAACAACGTTCCGGCGCTCTTTGCCTGGTCCGGTACTATCACAGTTAGCTTATTGCACGTGAATTGCGCCTGTCGTATCAGGCGCAGCGCCGTTTCACCATCACCACCTTGCGTGGAAAATATTATGTGAAGATCCTGATTCGGAACGGCATCGTACAAAACCTCTTCGAGCAGCGTAACGCTTCGCGAAAACAGTGTATCGATCATTACGACCAGACGGCAGTCGTACGTGTTCTGATATTCGCGAATAAGGTGTTGGCGCTCATACCGCAACGAGTTCTGAGCCTCGAACAACGGACTTCGAGATGGCATTTCGGTTACGACCGCTGACGAGGAGTTTCAGTTCAAAGGCTTTGTCGAACGGACAACGTCGGAGCTTTCCCCTCTCTCGCTTTCCTGCCCTCTTCGTGAGCTTGCTTTGCCCTTTCGATACGAGCACTCCAGTCCGCATCGTAGCGCGTGAGTGATGCGGGCGGTCTGATCGCAGGAGCCTCGGGCGACAAGACTTCCGATTTCACAACTTTGGGATCACGCGCTGACATAGCACAGCTCCTTAACTATCGGCGCTTCCGCCATCGGACGTGGACTCTACCGTCGTCATCGCCGCGGGGAAGTCGCGAGCACCTTCAGCGATTGTGAGCCCAGTGTCAATCGGTTCAACTCCTCGCTGGCTTTCCGACAATGAGTCCTCAGATTAGTTCCTGCGCTCAATGTGCATCTTGTTTCGATTCGAGAAAACAATGAAAACCGTTCGGTCGTACAGTCCACTACATCAGGCCCCGCTCCGCCATCGACACGGTCCTCTCCGCCCCGACAACCAGGTGGTCCAGCACCCGAACATCCAGTTCGCTCAGGATGCTCACCAGCCGCTCCGTCAGCTCGATATCCGCCACCGACGGCTCGGCAATACCCGAGGGGTGGTTGTGGGCGAATATCACCGCCGCCGCGTTGCAATGCAGCGCCCGTTTCACGATTTCCCGGGGGTAAACGTTCGCCCGGTCCACCGAACCGAGAAACAGTTTTTCGAACTTGAGCAGCCGATGCCGGGTATCCAGGAACAGGCAGGCGAACACTTCCCGCTCCAGGCCCCCGAACTCCGCGGTAAGGAAGAGCACCGCGTCCTGCGACCCCGCAAACGCCCGCCCGTGGATCAGCCCGCAGGCCGCATACCGTGCGGTGATCGGCAGAACGGCCTTGAGGCTCGCCACCTTCGTCGGGCCAAGCCCTTCGTTGCCGAGCAGTGTGCGGGGTGGCGCATCGATCACGCCCCGTATGGAACCGTATTGCGACAACAGCCGATTTCCGAGCGCCAGCGCGCTGTAGTCGCGCGTGCCCGTACGCAACAGCACCGCCAGCAACTCGGCATTGCTGAGGCGCTCATGCTCGGCTGCGAGCAGGCGCTCGCGCGGCCGCTCCGCGAGTGGCCAGTCCCTGACGGAATTCCGACTCACGCCGTCATCGCCGATGGTCGAACCGGGTTATTCAACGGTATTTCCCTGCCGCTGCGAGCCTGACTTGGACATAAAACGCGCCCTTGATACGGCGGACGCTGCTTCCACAGCGCCACTTCCGGCCTCGAGCCGGATATTCGGGTCACCGGCCATTGCTGCTACCATAAACCCATGGACCTTTCCGGAAAGAACATTCTGCTGGGGATCACGGGCGGAATCGCTGCGTATAAGACCCCAATTCTTGTAAGACTTTTGCGCCAGGCGGACGCAGAGGTTCAGGTCGTGCTGACGCGCGGCGCCCGGGAGTTCATCACGCCCACCACCTTGCAGGCGGTTTCCGGGCGCCCCGTACGCGACGACCTGTGGGACGAGGAAGCCGAGGCGGCCATGGGCCACATCGAACTGGCCCGCTGGGCCGACCTGGTGGTGGTGGCGCCGGCCACGGCGCATTTCATGGCGACACTGGCCCAGGGCCTCGCCCCCGACCTGCTCTCGACCCTCTGCCTGGCAACGGAGGCGCAGACCGTCGTGGCGCCGGCCATGAATCAGGCCATGTGGCGTTCCCCCGCCACGCAGCGCAATGTCGACATCCTGGCGCGCGACGGGCGGCTGCTCGTCGGTCCGGCGGAAGGGGAGCAGGCCTGCGGCGATACCGGGCCCGGGCGCATGGTCGAACCCGAAGACCTGTTCGAAGTCATCCGCCAGTGTTTCGCGGCGCGCTGCCTGGACGGTCTGAGCGTGCTGGTAACCGCCGGGCCCACCGAGGAAGCCATCGATCCCGTGCGCCATATCACCAACCGCAGTTCCGGCAAGCAGGGCTATGCCATGGCCGCGGCCGCCGCGGCCGCCGGCGCCGAGGTCACGCTGGTTTCCGGGCCCTGCATTCTCCCGCCGCCGCCGGGCGTGGACGTCATCGGCGTCACCAGCGCACAGGACATGTACGATGCGGTGCACGCCCGCATCGCGGCGCAGGACCTCTTCATCGGCGTGGCGGCGGTGGCCGACTTCCGCCCCGCTCAATCGACCGGGCAGAAGATCAAGAAGGAATCCGTGGGCACGCGGTTCGAGATGGCGTTCGAGGAGAACCCGGACATCATCGCCTCCGTCGCCTTATTGCCGGAGCGGCCGCTGGTGATCGGCTTTGCCGCGGAGACACAGAAGGTGCTCGAACACGCGCGGGAAAAGCGCCGCAGGAAGGGCCTCGACGCCATCGTCGTCAATGACGTCTCGCGCCAGGGCATCGGTTTCAACAGCGACAGCAACGCCGCCACCCTCATCTGGGCGGACGGCGAACTGGCGCTTCCCTATCAGAGCAAGCAGTCCCTGGCGCAGGGGCTGATTCGCCACATCGCCGACATTTTCACCGCCCGGCTGGCGGGCGCGGGCCAGGAGTCGAGGGCAAGTTGAAAGATGCAACGAACGAGGCGACACCTTACCCCGGCGAGAGAGCGGTCGTCGCCCGCGAATCCAGTCCTCCAGCAGATCTTGACGCGCGAATAAAAGGTATCGATCCCACCATCTTCCGCGCCTACGACATCCGCGGCATCGTCGGCCGTAATCTCACCGAAGACATCGTTCGGGTCATCGGCCGGGCTTATGCCGCCGAAGCCAGGGACAACGGCCAGTCCCGGGTCGCCGTCGGCTGTGACGGCCGTCACTCGAGCCCGGGCCTGAAGGAGGCGCTCGCAAACGGCCTCACCGCCGGGGACCTCGATGTCATCGACATCGGCCAGGTGCCGACGCCGCTCCTGTACTTCGCCACGCACGAGCTGGACACCGGCGCCGGCGTCATGGTTACCGGCAGCCACAACCCCTCGGAGTACAACGGCCTGAAGATGATGCTCGGCGGCAGGGCGCTTGCCGGGAACGCCATCGCCAAGCTGAAGACGCGCATCGACGAGGGCGCCCTGAGCCGGGGCGAAGGCAGCCTCAGCCGGACGGACGTTACCCGCCGCTACATCGACCGCATACTTGGCGATGTCGAGGTGGCCCACCCCCTGAAGGTGGTGGTCGACTGCGGCAACGGCGTGGCCGGTGACATCGCACCGCTGCTTCTGCGCGAACTGGGCTGCGAGGTGATCGAGCTTTACTGCGACATCGACGGCGATTTCCCCAATCACCACCCAGACCCGGCCGACCCGGCCAACCTGGTCGACCTGCTCGCCGCCGTGCAGTCGCAAGGCGCCGACTGCGGCCTCGCCTTCGACGGCGACGGCGACCGCATCGGCCTCGTCACCCGGGGCGGGCGAATCGTCTGGCCCGACGTGCTGATGATGCTGCTCGCCCAGGACATCCTGGCGCGCCACCCGGGGGCCGGCATCGTCTACGACGTCAAGTGCAGCCACCACCTCGGCGCCCTGGTGCGCCGGCTCGGCGGCGAGCCCATCATGAGCCGCACCGGCCACTCCCACATAAAGGCAAAGCTTGCCGAGACCGGCGCCCTGCTCGGCGGCGAGTTCAGCGGCCACATCTGCTTCAGCGAGCGCTGGTACGACTTCGACGACGCGCTCTACTCCGCGGCACGCCTGCTCGAGATTCTCGGCGCCCGGGAGGCGCACAACGGCAGCATCGACGCGATGTTCGACCGGTTTCCGGAAACCAGTTCCACGCCCGAACTGAAGATCGGAACCACCGAGACCCGCAAGTTCGAGATCGTCGAGGCGCTCGCCCGCCGGGCCGACTTCGGCGACGGCGCACTTACGGACATAGACGGCCTGCGCGTCGACTATGCCGACGGCTGGGGCCTGATCCGCGCCTCCAACACCAGCCCCATGCTGACGCTCCGTTTCGAGGCCGACGGCGAGCCGGCGCTGGAGAGGATCCAGCAGACCTTCCAGGCGCAACTCCACGCCGTGGACCCGTCGCTCAGTTTCCGGTGACCGGCCATGCCCGTTTCTGAAAACCAGGCAAAGAACGTCGCCTCCGTCCTGACCGAGGCGCTGCCGTACATCCGCGAGTTCCAGGGATGGACCATCGTCATCAAGTACGGCGGCAACGCCATGGTGGACGAGCACCTGAAGACCACCTTCGCCCGCGATGTGGCGCTCATGAAGCTGGTCGGCATGAACCCGGTGGTCGTGCACGGCGGCGGCCCGCAGATCGGTGCACTGCTCGAGAAGCTCAACATCCCCACCCGCTTCGTCGACGGCATGCGGGTGACCGACGCCGCCACCATGGACGTGGTGGAAATGGTGCTCGGCGGACGGGTCAACCAGGAAATCGTCTCCCAACTGAACCGGCAGGGCGGCCGCGCCGTAGGCATCACCGGCAAGGACGGCAGCCTCATCGAGGCCACCAAGCTCAAGCTGTCCCGCGCCGACCCCAAACCCTCCGAGATCATCGACATCGGCCATGTCGGCGAGGTGCGCAACGTGAACGCCCGCGTACTCGACACGCTCACCCACTCCGGCTTCATCCCCGTGATCGCGCCCATCGGCGTCGGCCCCGAAGGCGAGTCCTACAACATCAACGCCGACCTGGTGGCCGACGCCATCGCCAGGGCGCTCAACGCCAAGAAGTTCGTGCTGCTGACGAACACGGCCGGAATTCTGGACAACGGCGACACGCTGGCCAGCCTGACGGCCACCGAGGCTCAGTCACTGATCGAGAGAGGCGCCATCAGCGGCGGCATGCTGCCCAAGGTGCAGTGTGCGCTGAATGCCGTGGCCGGCGGCGTGGAGAGCGTTCAGATCATCGACGGCACGGTGCCGCATGCGCTGTTGCTGGAAATCTTCACCAATGCCGGGGTCGGCACGAAGATCACCTCCTAACCCCGGCGGGTCGATCACTAACGCGCAGGCAACAACGCCGAATCTCGGGAAAGAGTTCGTATGCGGCGCTTCCCTTTCGGCGCGTTAAGCTCGTCCGAAAGCCTTGAGTTCCGCTGGATGATGTGGCCGTGCGCCGAAAGGGAAGCGCCGTATGCGAACTCGCTGCTGAGACTGACGATACTATGCCAAATGACTTGTGGCTTAAAATCAAAGAATTAGGTTATGTTCCATGCAAGTCCATCGCCACTCCACGCTGCGAACCCCGGTGCCACAAGCAAACGTGTAGTCACTAGCCCATCAAGCAGTACCGGTCCCGATAAGCCTTGATCGACGCGGCCAGGCCAGCGCGCTCTTCGACCCGGCCTGCGGAACTGTCCAGCCAGGCGATCACGTCCCTCAATGCCGCGATACTTCGTACGGGAACTCCAAGCCGGGATTGCAGCGCCGCGAAAGCCGTCTCGTCCCCATCGAGCTTCTCCTGGCGGTCGAGCGCGATCAGCACGCCAGTAAGTTCACCGCCTTGGGCGGCAATCAACCGGGCGCCTCGCCGCTTTGTCGCGGCGTCCGTCACCACGTCGTCCACCAGCAGCACCCGGCGCCCGGCAAGGCCGGCGCCGACCAGCACGCCGCCTTCGCCGTGGCCCTTGGCTTCCTTGCGATCGAACGCCACGCCCACATCGATGCCGCGCCGCGCCAGCGCCACCCCCATGGCGACCGCAATGGGTATGCCCTTGTACGCCGGCCCGAACAGCACGTCGCATTCCAGGCCGTTGTCGACCATGGCCTGCGTGTAGAATTCACCGAGCGCCGCCAGGGCGGTACCGTCGCTGATCGCGCCCAAATTGAAAAAATACGGGCTGCGCCGGCCCGATTTGAGCTTGAAATCACCAAATCGCAGCACCTTCTGTTCGACCATCAATCCGATGAAGGCCTGCTTGTCTGAGTAGTCCGTCACCCGCCTACCCGTTTTTCTGGATCGCCAGCAATTCGGCGGTTCCCTTGCGGGACAACTCCAGAAGCCGGACGAGGTCCGCATCGCTGAACGGCGCGCCTTCGCCCGTACCCTGGACCTCCACGATCCCCCCCGAAGCCAGGCGCACCACGTTCATGTCCGTGTCTGCGGCGGAGTCCTCCGCATAGTCGAGATCGAGTACCGGCTCGCCGCGCCAGATGCCCACGGACACCGCCGACACGAACTGCCTGAACGCCGCTCCCCGCCCGATCCCGATCAGGGCGTCCCGGAGCGCCACGGCGCCGCCGGTGATGGCTGCCGTGCGCGTACCGCCGTCGGCCTGGATGACATCGCAGTCGATGCGCACCGTCTTCTCGCCGAGCCGCAGGCTGTCCACGGCGGCGCGCAACGAACGGCCGATCAGGCGCTGGATCTCCAGCGTGCGGCCCCCCTGCCGGCCGCGCGCCGCTTCCCGGTCGCCCCGGGTGTGGGTGGCCCCCGGCAGCATGCCGTACTCCGCGGTCACCCAACCCCGGCCCTGGCCACGAATGAAGTACGGCACCGAGTCTTCCGCGTTCGCTGTGCAGATCACTTTCGTGTCGCCGAACTCGACCAGAACGGAACCGTCCGCGTGCCTGATGTAGCTTCGGGTGATCCGTACCGGGCGCAACTCGTCCGCCGCCCGGCCGCTAGGGCGCATTGCTCATCCGCTTCTCCAGCCCGCCACCGGCCATTATACGGCCAGGCGCCGGCGGCGCGCCCGGCCCGGCCTGTTAGTGAACGGGCCAGGCCGGAAGCTGTTGCCGTTCTTCCGCCGCGTCACTCCGTCGCGCCGCGCGCTGTCCCGGTACCTCGCCCGATCATCCGGGTTAAACTCCCGTCATGTTGAACAGCATGACCGCATTCGCCCGACGCCAGGCCGATACACCCGAACTGCAGTTGGTTTGCGAGTTGAGGTCGGTCAATCACCGGTACCTCGAAATGCAGTTCCGGATGCCGGAGCAACTCCGCTCGCTGGAGGCTCCTTTGCGCGACCAGGCTCGCCGCCGCCTCCAGCGCGGCAAGCTCGACTGCTCGCTGCGGGCCGAGAGCAAGGCGGAAGCCGATGTCACCGAACTCAACCGCCCTCTCATGCTCAAGCTTCTCGCCGTACTGGAACAGGTGCGCCGGGATGCGCCGGAGATCCACTCGCCCAACCCCATGGACCTGCTGCGCTGGCCCGGCATGCTGGGCGAGCCGGCCGCCATGGATCCGGAGCAATGCGGTTCCAACGTCATCGAACTGTTCGGTAAAGCCCTGGACGCACTGATCGAGGAACGCCGGCGGGAGGGTGGTGAACTGCAGGAGGCGATCGCCACGCGCCTTGACGCCGTCGGGAAGATCGTGGCCGAACTTCAGGGCCAGGCCGCCGGAATCGCACAGGACGTGCAGCATCGCCTCAACGAGCGCCTGCGCGAGCTTGCCGTCGACGTTGACCCGGGCCGCCTGGAACAGGAGGTCGCAATTCTTGCGCAGAAGGCCGATGTGGCCGAGGAGCTCGACCGGCTGTGTATCCATGTGGAGGAGGCAAAGGCGCAGCAGGACGGGCCGGGCCCTCACGGCCGCCGGCTCGACTTCCTCTGCCAGGAACTGATGCGCGAAGCCAACACCCTGGCCGCCAAGGCCCTGATGCCGGAGATGTCCACGCGCGCCGTCGACCTGAAAGTGATCATCGAGCAGATCCGCGAGCAGGTGCAGAACGTCGAATGAGCGGGGCGGCCAAAGGCCTTCTGCTCGCCGTCTCCGCGCCGTCCGGCGCTGGCAAAACGAGCCTGGTACGGGCACTGGCGGAGCGGGACCCGCGCTTGAGCGTCTCCGTCTCGCACACCACCCGGCCCCGCCGCCCCACCGAAAAGGAAGGTATCAACTACCACTTCATCAGCAAGGACCTGTTTCGCGACATGGTCGGGAAAGGAGGATTTCTCGAGCACGCCATCGTTTTCGGGCACCACTACGGCACGGCCCTCGAGAACGTGCAGCGCGAACGCGCCGCCGGACGCGACGTGATCCTGGAAATCGACTGGCAGGGCGCCGACCAGGTACGCCGCAGCGCCCCGGAAACGATCAGCATCTTCATTGCGCCGCCCTCCGTGGAGACGCTCAGAAAGCGCCTGGTCGCCAGGGACGAAGACAGCATCGAGACCATCGAACACCGCCTGCGGGAAGCCCGCGCGGAGATTTCCCACTACCGCGACTACAATTACTTCGTCGTCAACGACGACTTCGAAACCACCCTCGACGACCTGCGGGCCATCATTCGCGCCGAACGCCTGAAACGCCTTGTGCAGAGCGACCGCCGCCGGAACCTGATCGACGATCTCTTGTCATAATTTATAGGCGACTTTAAACTTGCCTGTTCGCTCGAACTCCAGAGAGTACCAATGGCACGAGTCACCGTTGAAGATTGCCTCGAAAACGTAGACAACCGCTTCGAACTGGTCATGCTGGCCACCCGGCGCGCACGGCAGATGCGCGAGTTCGGTGCGGAGCCCATGGTGCCCGAGGAAAACGACAAACCCACCGTCATCGCGTTGCGGGAGATCGCCGAGGGGCTCGTGAACCATGAGATTCTTGACGAGCAGGAAGCCGCCACTCAGGATGACGAACTGCAAGTGACTTTCGGCATTGGAGATGACGACAGCGGAGAAGGCGAGCTCTGAGTCCTACTTCGTTTCGCGACTCGCGGAGACCGCCCGGCGCGACGAGATCGCTGCCCCCTGCACGATAGATTCACTCACCAAGGCTCTCGGCTCCTACCTGCCCGAAAAACAGGTGGCCCAGGTTCGCCGGGCTCACGACTACGCCGCCAATGCCCACGAGGGCCAGTACCGCCGCACGGGCCATCCCTATATCTCCCACCCCCTGGCCGTCGCCATGATCCTCGCCGGGATGCGCATGGATCACCAGACCATCATGGCCGCCCTCTTGCACGACGTGATCGAGGATACGGCGGTGGCCAAGTCGACCCTCGGCAACCGGTTCGGCAAGCAGGTGGCGGAACTGGTCGACGGGGTCTCGAAACTCGCCATCATGTTCGAGAGCCGCGCCGAGGCCCAGGCCGAGAACTTCCAGAAGATGGCCCTGGCCATGGCCAAGGACATTCGGGTCATCATGGTCAAGATCGCCGACCGGCTGCACAACATGCGCACCATCGGCGTCATGTCCAGGGAGCAGCGCCAGCGCACCGCCCGGGAAACCCTGGACTACTACGCGCCCATTGCCAACCGCCTCGGCATGCACAACATCATGGTGGAGTTCGAAGACCTCGGCTTCGCCGCGCTCCATCCGTTGCGCGCCGAAAGCATTCGCCGCAGGGTGGAGAAAGCCCGGGGGCACCGCAAGGCGCTGCTTTCGAAACTGCACCAGTCCATCCAGGCATCGCTTGAGGCGGAAGGCATCGAGGCAACCGTCACCAGCCGCGAAAAACACATCTATTCCATCTACAGCAAGATGAAGACCCAGCAGAAGTCGTTCGAAGACATCATGGACGTATTCGGGTTCCGCATCGTCGTCAACGACGAAGATGCCTGTTACCGCGCGCTCGGCATCGTGCACAACCTCTACAAGCCGGTGGTGGGGCGCTTCAAGGACTACATCGCCATCCCGAAGATCAACGGCTACCAGTCGCTGCACACGACGCTGTTCGGCATGCACGGGGTGCCCATCGAAGTGCAGATCCGCACCACCCACATGGCGGAAGTCGCCGACCACGGCATCGCCGGGCACTGGCTGTACAAGGCGCGGGAGGAGAAAACCCGGGGCGGGCAGCGCGCCCGGCGCTGGGTGCGCGACCTCATGGAACTGCAGCAGCGGGCCGGCAACCCGCTGGAGTTCATCGACAGCCTCAAGATCGACCTGTTCCCCGACGATGTCTACGTGTTCACCCCGAGGGGCGACATCATGGAACTGCCCCGCGGCGCCTGCCCGGTGGATTTCGCCTACGCCGTGCACACCGACATCGGCAATCACTGCATCGCCTGCCGCATCGACCGGGCGCTGGCGCCGTTGTCCCAACAACTGGAGAGCGGCCAGAGCGTCGAGATCATCACGGCCAAGGGCGCGAAGCCGAGCCCGGACTGGCTGAGCTTCGCCGTGTCGGGCAAGGCGCGGGCCGGAATCCGGCAGTCGCTGAAGAACCAGGAGCGGGCCGAGTCGATCATGCTGGGGCGCCGGCTGCTGAACCGCTCCCTCACCAACGCCGGCACCAGCATCAAGGAGCTGGATTTCCGGCGCCTGCGCAGGGTTTTCAAGGAATTCGGCGTGCGCAAGCTCGACGAGGTGCTGCAGGCCATCGGCCACGGCGAGGTCATGGCCTACGCCGTGGCGCAGCGGCTGCTCGCCGCGGACGACTCGAATTACGAGGCGGTTCCCGTCGAGCACGAGGGGCCCATGGCGGTGCACGAAGGCGAGGGCCTCGTGGTCACCTACGGCCGTTGCTGCGGTCCGGTTCCGGGTGACTCGATCGTCGGGCACATGACCCAGGGCAAGGGCCTCGTGGTGCACATGGAAACCTGCAAGAACATGCGCGAGATCGGCCGGCGCAATCCCGAGCAGACCATTCCGGCCCGCTGGGCGGCAATGACGGACCAGGAATTCACCACGGCGTTGCGCATCGAGGTCAACCGGAAACAGGGCGTCATCGCCGAACTGGCCGCCACCATCGCCGCCGTCAATGCCGGCGTCGACCGCATCAACGTCGAAGAGCGGGACGCCCGGGTAAGTTCCGTGGTGGTGGTGATAACCGTCTCCGACCGCATTCACCTGGCCCGCGTGATGCGGCGCCTGCGCGCCATTCCCAGCGTCATCACCATGCGCCGCACGCACCAGTGAGCCGGCCCGTAACCACCGCCAACGCTCCCGCCGCGATCGGCGCGTACTCCCAGGCCGTGCGCTCCGGCAACACCGTCTACCTGTCCGGCCAGATCGCCCTCGACCCCGAAACGATGGAGCTCGTGGCCCCGGACTTCGCGACGGAGGCCCGCCAGGTGTTCCGCAATCTCGCCGCCGTTATCGCCGCGGCCGGCGGCACGCCCGCGGATGCGGTAAAGCTCACGGTCTTTCTCACCGACATGGGCAACTTTCCGGCGGTGAACGCCGTGATGGCGGAGTTCTTCGACGAACCGTTCCCGGCACGGGCAGCCATCGGCGTCGCCGCCTTGCCACGCGGGGCGCAGGTGGAGGTCGACGGCATCCTGGTGCTGGAAGGCTGACGGCTCCGGGATTGCGTTCCCCGAACCCTCAGTTCGCACGTCTCGCCCAAAACGTCACAAGGCCAGCGAAAAGCCTTGAGTAACGCAAAGGACAGAAACCCGGCCGGCGACGACCCCGTCACCGTGTTGAGGGGTGTCGGCCCCGCTCTTGCCGATACCCTCGCCCGGCTGGGCGTGCACCGCCTGATCGACCTGCTTCTGCATCTTCCTTACCGGTACCAGGACCGGACCCGCACGGTTCCCCTGAACCGGCTGCAACCGGGCAGGCAATGCCTGGTGGAGGGGCAGGTGGTCGAAAGCCGCATAAACTACGGGCGCCGGCGGAGCTGGCTGGTCACGCTGCAGGACGATTCGGGCTACCTGACGCTGCGCTTCTTTCATTTCGCCAAGCGCCAGTTCGACAGCCTGAAAACCGGGCACCGCGTGCGCGGCTTCGGCGAGGTGCGGTTCGGGCCCAGGGGATTGGAAATGGCGCACCCGGAGTACCGGGTCTTCGTCGACACACCGCCGCCGCCGGAAGGCGGGCTCACCCCGGTGTATCCCGTCACCAAGGGGCTGACCCAGGGCCGGCTGCGCGGGCTCACGCGGCAGTTGCAGGACATGGACTGGCCCGAGGACGACGTCGCCCCGTATGCAACCCTTCTGTACCTGCACCAGCCGCCGGCCGAGGCAACCGACGAGGACATCGCAGCAGCCCAGGAACGCATCGCCCGGGACGAACTGACCGCCTACTACCTGGTGATGCGCTACCGGCAAAGCCGGCGGGCACGGCAGAGCGCGATACCGCTGCCCCGCTCGCAACAGCTTGGCAAAACTCTGCTCAAGAACCTGAGCTTCGAACTGACCGGCGCGCAGCGCCGCGTGGTCACCGAAGTGCTGAACAACCTGACGCTGAACACGCCCATGCTGCGCCTGCTGCAGGGCGATGTGGGCAGCGGCAAGACGGTGGTGGCCGCCTTCGCCGCCATTCGCGCCGCCGAACACCGGGCGCAGACGGCGCTGATGGCGCCCACCGAGATTCTCGCCGAGCAGCACTACCTGAATTTCTCCGAGTGGCTGACCCCCCTGGGCATCCAGGTGGTGCTGCTGACCAGCGGCCTGAAAAAGAAGGAGCGCGAGGCCAGGCTCCAGGCTCTGGCCGACGGGGAGGCGCTGGTCGCCGTCGGCACTCACGCGCTCTTCCAGCACGACGTGACCTTCAACAACCTGGGGCTGACCATCGTCGACGAGCAGCATCGTTTCGGCGTACACCAGCGCATGGCGCTCCGCGCCAAGGGGAGAACGCCGCACCAACTGGTGATGACAGCCACGCCCATCCCCCGGACGCTGACCATGGCCCTGTATGCAGACATGGACGTCTCCACCATCGACGAATTGCCCGCCGGGCGCCAGCCCATCGAGACGTGGCTGATCAGCGCATCCCGGCGCGACGAGGTGCTCGACCGCATCGCCCGGGTTCTCGGCACCGGCAGGCAGGCTTACTGGGTATGCACCCTCATCGAAGATTCCGACCAACTGGAGGCGCAGTCGGCGGAAGCTACCTGGCAGACCCTGAAAGCGAAGCTGCCCCGCACGGGCGTCGGGCTGATCCACGGGCGCATGAAGAGCGACGAAAAGGCGGAGGTGATGGCCCGCTTCCATAACAACGACTACCGATTGCTGGTCGCCACAACGGTCATTGAGGTCGGGCTCGATGTGCCGAACGCGACCCTGATGGTCATCGAGAACCCGGAGCGGCTGGGGCTCGCCCAGATTCACCAGCTACGCGGCAGGATCGGCCGGGGAGGCGGCAAGAGCCACTGCATCCTCCTGTGCGCCGATGAGTTGAGCGAGACGGGCAGGGCACGGCTGAAGGTCATCCGGGAAAGCCGCGACGGCTTCCACATCGCCGAACAGGATCTGAAGCTGCGCGGCCCGGGAGAGATCATGGGTACCCGGCAGACGGGAGATACCCAGTTCCGCGTCGCGGACCTCGCCCGGCACGCTCACCTGATCGACGATGTAGTCCGGGAAGGAAAGAGGTTGCTCAAGGAGGCCCCGGAAGATGCCGAGGCGCTGTTACGGGCCTGGGCGCCCGCGGATACCGGCCACATCGCGGTATGAACGCTCCGGGCCCAATCGAACATTCAGTTTGGCGGTGCAGGTACTTCCTTGCTCAGCCGACTTCGATCATCTCGAAGTCTTCCTTGCTGACGCCGCACTCCGGACACACGAAATCTTCCGGAATGTCCTCCCAGCGAGTCCCCGGCGCAATGTCTTCCTCATCGAACCCCTCGGCCTCGTCGTAGATCCATCCGCACACGATGCATTGCCACTTTTTCATTGGAGGCCCGGGGTGTCCTGTTCAGGAAGGGGGCGCTAACCTACTTGGGCGGTCCGAAAAAATCAATGGAAGGATCCCCCGTGTGGAGGCGCGCCGACACCCAGGGAATGACGGTTCGTTGTAGGACGAGAGCCATGGTTCGACGCGAGTCGGGAACCGAGCGCGCCGGGAACGGGACGTGAAAGGAACAACGCCGAATCTCGGGAAAGAGTTCGCATGCGGCGCTTCCATTTCGGCGCGTTAAGCTCGTCCGAAAGCCTTGCTTGCGGCAAGGCGCCAGGGCCGTGCGCCGAAATGGAAGCGCCGTATGCGAACTCGCTGTTGAGACTTACGACATTATGTTGAGTGTATTTTTCTTTAACATCAATGGGTTGTGTTTTGGTCCCGGTAAGGGACCGGAATGAAAGCGCAACCCGATTGAGTCATGCGTCCCGGCCCTTATCTCCGCCTCATGCGCTTAGACCGGCCGGTCGGCACGCTGCTGCTGCTCTGGCCGACCCTGGCCGCACTCTGGCTCGCAGCCGAAGGCGTTCCATCCGCCGTGCTGCTGGCGGTGTTCGTGCTCGGCACCTTCCTCATGCGGTCGGCCGGTTGCGTGATCAATGACATCGCCGACCGCAAGGTGGACCCCTACGTGGAACGCACCCGAAACCGGCCGCTCGCCACGGGCGAAGTCGGCCTCGGCGAGGCGCTGGGCCTGTTCGCGGCGCTGTGCGCAGCGGCCGCTTCGCTGCTGCTGTTCCTCAACGATGCGGCCCGCCTGCTGGCCGCCGCCGGATTGGGCGTAGCCGTCGTTTACCCGTTTCTGAAACGCTGGACGCACCTGCCCCAGCTCGCCCTGGGCGTCGCGTTCAGTTGGGGCATCCTCATGGCGTTCGCAGCGGTGACGGAGACCGTTCCGCCCGCCGGCTGGATGCTGTTCGCCGCGAGCGCCGCCTGGATCGTCGCCTACGACACCCTTTACGCCATGACCGACCGGGACGACGACCTGAGAATCGGCATAAAGAGCACGGCCATTCTCCTCGGCCGCCACGACCGGGCGGCGGTGGGCATCCTGCAGGCCGGAACCTTGGCCGGATTCGCCGCCCTGGGCTTCATCTATTCCTTCGGATGGTGGTACGCGGCCGGCCTCACCGCGATTCTGAGCCTATTCGGCTACCAGCAGCGACTCATACGCAGGCGGGAACCGGCAGCCTGCTTCAAGGCATTCCGGAACAACACCTGGGTTGGTTTCAGCCTGTTTGCCGCAGTGACAATCGAATTGTCCGTCTGGCCTGCCTTGTCGGCAGCCTGAGCGAAACAGAGCGGAGACGGCCCGGCCACGCATCTCACGCCACAACGGAGGAAACTCGCGCGCTACCTCAGTCCGCAAGGTGCACGGGCTTGCCGTGCGGAGTGTTTCGGTAAGCCTCGCGCCACGCATCGGCAACGAACGCCAGCTCGGAACGGGAAACAACGGCTTTACGCTCCACCAGCCCCTCCAGCGCGTTCAGCCAGCACAGGAAGTAGTTTTCCTCGCCCCGCTCGGCGAGCTTCGCGATCTCGGCGGCGAGCGTCTCCGACCATTCCGGCCAGGAGAACAGGCCCTGGTGATGCAGTTGAACCGCAAGCGCAAACGCCTCCGCCTGCCAGGGTTCGTCGAAATCGCGCTGATCGCAGGCAAGGGCCTGTTCGAATGGGCCGGCGCCCGGATTCGTCGGCCTTGATTTCATCCGGGCGTTTCCAGATAGGGTTCCCACAGATCGAGGGTGACGCTGTCGCCCGCCGGGGCCTCGGGACCCCAGAGCGTCTTCGCTGCGAAACGCACCGCGTACAGATGCCGCGGGTCCTCTCCCTTGTGCTGGGCATTGGAGTCCGGAAACACATGAGCGCCCCGGTGGGCGACAACGGTGCCGGCCCTGCCGCGCACGTACCGCGGCAGCCGGGTATGCGTCGGGGAATTGATGTTCCTGGCGCGAACCGCGTCACCCGGGGCGAACGCCGGCTCGGATGCGATCTCCCTCCTGGAAGGAGCTCCGGATTCGAACAGCCCCAGCAACACATCGGCGGACAGCGGCTCATGGTCACGGGTTGCCGCCACGGATTCGCCGCGCTCGATGGCTGCGTGTTCCGCCTCGCCAACAATGCCGGACGCGACGCCCGCATTGACCAGCCTGGTGTACCAGCGTTGAAAATAGCCTTGCAGATAGTCCGCCGGGGGCAGTGTCTCGAGTTCGAAGCGCCTTCGGTCGATGCTGCCGTGCAGGATTCCGGACGCCGCCAGGGTCAGCGCGAAAACCCGGCCTTCCCAATCGCTGTGCCAGGAGTCAGCAGCGGTCGGGTCCACCGGCCCGAAGCCGTGCATGCCGCCCATGTCATGGACACCGTTCATTCGACTTTCGGGGCGAGTTCGACCTTGGGGGCGGGCGTGCTGGCGGCGGGCGACGCCGCCGTCGCACCCTGGCCGGCACTCTCCCCGGGCGAGCCGTCAAGAATGGCGGTTCCGATCATGGCGTCCCGGGTCACCAGGCCGGCAAGCTGCTCCTCATCGAGGCTTTCGGTCCCCTTGGGACGGCGCGGCAGAACCAGGTAGCGAATTTCCGCGGTGCTGTCCCAGACGCGGACCTCGGTTTCGTCCGGCAGGTTCACGCCAAACTCCTGCAAGACCGCCCTGGGTTCCAGAACCACGCGGCTGCGATAGGCGTGCGACTTGTACCAGGCCGGCGGCAACCCGAGCACCGACCAGGGATAGCAGGAGCACAGCGTGCAGACCACCACGTTATGCACGTCGTCGGTATTCTCGACGGCAACCATGCACTCGCCCTGCAAGCCGAGAAAGCCAAGTTCCCCGACGGCGGCGGTGGCATCGTCCAGCAACCGGGCCCTGTACGCCGGATCGACCCAGGCCCGCGCGACTACCCTTGCCCCGTTGCGTGGCCCGACCTTGTGTTCGTAGTAATCGAGAATGGCATCCATGGCGCCGGCATCGACGATGCCCCGGTCGGTCAGGAGCGTCTCCAGCGCCTTGACCCGGAGCGCCATCTCGGAGGGCGGGTGCTGGTGGCCGCCGCTCATCCGGAGCTTGCCTCTCCAAGCAGTTCCGCCACAACCAGCCTGGCCAATTCGCGGGACAGGTAAAACCGTTCTTCGGCGCCGAGCCCGATGGCCAACAGGCGATCGAGTCCCTCCCGGTCCAATCCCGGGAACACCCGGCTCCGTGCCGCATGCGCGAGTTCTCCCTGCGCATCGTCGCCGGCAATCCAGATAACCGCCCCGTCCCCGGCATTCCAGGTCCAGACTTCGCGCACGCCCATCCGGAAGTAGGGGAGAAGCTTGTGGGAGGAATCCGCACTCCGGTCGACTTCCGCCACCAGGTCCGGTATGGGGTGCCCCTTCTCCACATCGAGATAGATGTCCTGCGCGTTGGGGCCCAGCCCGAGTTCCCCGGCCCGGATCGCGCCCACCGGGTCGACGAAGATGGAGGTGTCAGGTTCGAACGCTCCGTCGGGGCTCAGGAGGCGCGTTGACAAGGCCACGTGGTGGGTTGGAAAGCGCCCCGCATCCGCCAGAGCGACTTCGATGTGGTTGAACAGGCGGGTAATCAACAGGGATTGGGAGTCATGGGCAAGCGCCGGTGCGGCAACGAATTCAGCGACGCCTCGCGCCGTTTCGTAGCGGCAGCGAGGCGCCTTGTTGTGGCTCGTCAGGCGATCGAAAAGAAACCTGGGCATCGCGATTTCGATGCGGGTCGGATGGTCGGGTTTCTTGGGTTGCGATTCGGATTGCCCCGTTATTCGCTTGGCATATCGAGCCGGAGCTTCCCGGTCCGGCGACGGCATTGAAACTGTGGGTACCATGGAACTGCTCGAAATCCAGGGAAGCAATCATCATACGCGGAGCCCGTTCGGGGCGAAACGAGCATGACCCGATTCGCCGCTTCGGTGATATGAGCGTATCGCAGCGCGGAACAGTTTCTTCGTTCCGGCTCCGAGAGTGGGCGGCCAACGTTTCCCGCACGTCTGCACACCGGTTGCATAGGCTAGCTCTGTTAGTCCATCGGCTTGAGATTCGCATAGCCGAGCATCAGCCACTTCTCGCCAATGCCGGAAAAGTTCACCTGTACGCGGGCGCGTTCGCCTGAGCCTTCGCAATGCAGCACGAAGCCTTCGCCGAACTTGGCGTGGTGCACGCGCTGGCCGATGCGCAGGGCGCCGTCTTCCTGCAACGGCTCGCTCTTCGGGCGCCGGGGTATGCCGAACGGCACCTCTACCCCAGTCTTCATGCGCACCTCGTGGATCAGCTCCTGCGGCAGTTCATCGACGAAGCGTGAGCGCCGGTTGTAGGAGTCGCTGCCGTGCAGGCGCCGGGTCTCCGCATAGGTCAGGTAGAGTTGCTGCATGGCCCGGGTCATGCCCACGTAGCACAACCGCCGTTCCTCCTCGAGGCGCCCGTGCTCCTCGGCGGACATCCGGTGCGGGAACAGGCCCTCCTCCAGGCCGGAAAGGAATACGGTCGGGAATTCCAGGCCCTTGGCCGAGTGCAGCGTCATGAGCTGCACCGCCGGCCCGGAACCCGCCTGGGCTTCCCCGGCATCGAGTGCCGCCTGGTCGAGGAACTCCTGCAGCATCGACACTTCCGCCGCATCGTCGTCCTGCAGCGGGAACACCAGTTCGCCGGTGAACTGGCGCGTGGCGTTGACAAGTTCCTCGAGGTTCTCCTTGCGCGCGAGACCCCGCTCGCCCGGCTCCCGGCCATGAAACTCCAGCAGGCCGCTCTCCCGTATCACGAACCCGGTCAGCTCGTGCAGTTCCAGTTTTTCGCAGGCTTCGGCCAGATCGTCGACGAGCTTCAGGAAGGCTCCCACCGAACCGGCCGCCCGGCCGGACAAACGGCCGTCGACGATGGCGTCCTTGCATGCCTGCCACAGGGACACGGAACGCTCCCGGGCCTCCCGGCGGACGACCTCCACCGTCTTCTCGCCGATGCCGCGGGTCGGCGTGTTGACCACCCGCTCGAAGGCGGGGTCGGCGTGCCGATCGTGGATCAGCCGCATGTAGGAGAGGGCGTTCTTGACCTCCGCCCGCTCGAAGAAACGGAATCCCCCGTGAATGCGGTAAGGGATGCCGGCCAGCATCAGCGCCTCTTCGATCACCCGGGACTGGGCGTTGGAGCGGTACAGCACGGCCACATCGTCCGGGCTGCCGCCGGTATCGATGACCCCCTGCGCCCGCTCCGTGATGAACCGGGCTTCGTCGAGGTCGTTGTAGGCGGCGTACAGCCGGATCGGCTCGCCGTCGCCGCCGGCGGTCCACAACTCCTTGCCGAGCCGGCCGGCGTTTCTGCGAATGAGCGAGTTCGCCGCCTTGAGGATGTTGCCCGTCGAGCGGTAGTTCTGCTCCAGGCGGATGGTGGCGACATCCTTGAAATCATCGGAATAGCGCTGGATGTTCTCGATGCGCGCCCCGCGCCAGCCGTAGATGGACTGGTCGTCGTCGCCCACCGCCATTACGCAGCCGTCGGAACCGGCCAGCACCCGCAGCCAGGCGTACTGGATGGTGTTGGTGTCCTGGAACTCATCCACCAGCAGGTGCCCGAGGCGGTGCTGGTAATGGGCGAGCAGTTCCGGCTTTTCCAGCCACAGTTCGTGGCTGCGCAGCAGCAATTCGGCGAAGTCGACGAGCCCGCCCTGGTTGCAGAGTTCCTCGTAATTCTCGTAGATGCGCTTGTGGGTCATCTGGAAAAGGTCGTTGTCGTCGGGCAGCGAATTCGCGCGCCGGCCCTCGTCCTTGTGGCCGTTGATGAACCAGGTGGCCTGCCGCGCCGGCCAGCGGTGCTCGTCGATATCGAGGGCGCGCATGACCCGCTTGACCAGGCGGAGCTGATCGTCCGCATCGAGCACCTGGAAGTTCTGCGGCAGCTTCGCTTCCTGCCAGTGCATGCGCAGCAGCCGGTGGGAAATTCCATGGAAGGTGCCGACCCAGAGGCCGCGTACCGGGATGTCCAGCAGCGCCTCGATGCGCTGGCGCATCTCGGCCGCCGCCTTGTTGGTGAAGGTGACGGCCAGCACCCCGAAGGGCGAGACCCCCTCCGCCTCGATCAGCCAGGCGATGCGGTGCACCAGCACCCGGGTCTTGCCGCTGCCCGCGCCGGCGAGCAC
>CAZWZH010000182.1:0-12914 GCA_964638775.1 uncultured Pseudomonadales bacterium | reverse complement strand
GGGCACGCCCAGCGGCTGACCGTCTCCGCAGGCGATGTCGGCCCCTTGCGAACCCCATCGGCCCGGCGGTTTCAGCACCGCGAGGGCCATCGGGTTGACCAGCGCGATCACCAGGGCGCCGCGCTCGTGGGCCCAGTCCGTTATGGCGTCCACCTGTTCCAGCAGGCCGAAGAAATTCGGCTGCTGCACGACCACGGCGGCCACCGGGTTCGGTTCCCCGAGCGCCGCGACGGCCACGGCGCCGTTGCGCATCGGCAGTGTCCGGGTTTTGACCCCCTGGTTGCCGACGATGTTGGCGACAACCTCCCGGTAGTGCGGGTGCACAGATTCCGCGAACAGCACGGTTCCCCCCCTGGCCCGCCGGTTGGCGCGCACCGCCATGAGCACCGCTTCCCCGAGCCCGGAAGCGCCGTCGTAGACGCTGGCGTTGGAAACCTCCATGGCCGTCAGCTCGCTCATCATCGACTGGTACTCGAAGATGACCTGCAGGGTGCCCTGGCTCGCCTCGGCCTGGTAAGGCGTATAGGCGGTCATGAACTCACCCCGTTGCGCCAGGTCCCAGACGGCCGCGGGAATGTGGTGATCGTAGCTTCCGGCTCCCGCGAAACAGAGGAGGCCGGAGCCGTTGCCGGCCCGTTCCGCCATCCAGCGCAGCATGGCCATCTCGCTCATGCCCGGGGGCACGCGTTCGAGTGCATCGGAACGCAGCCCGGTGGGAATCTCGTCGAACAACGCTTCCATGTCCGCCACGCCGATCTCGCGCAGCATGGCGCCGGCTTCCTCCGGTGTGTGCGGGATAAATGGCATGTCTTCGTCTATTCCTCTCGTTAGCGGACCCGTCGTTCGCGGATCAGGCTGTCAAACGAGTCAAGCCGGCACCCGGGCACGGTTGCCCGGCCGGGCTTCGGGCATCGCCCTGTCAGCCTACTCGTCTTCCGCCGCGCAGGTTTCGGCATAGGTATCGGCATCCAGCAGTTCGCCCAGTTCGGCGGCATCGTCCGGCTCGATCGTGAAAAACCAGCCGTCTCCGTAGGGATCCTGATTGACCAGCTCCGGGGCGTCCTCCAGTTGCTCATTGACAGCGACCACCGTGCCGGTGACCGGGGCGTAGATGTCCGATGCCGCCTTCACGGATTCGACCACCCCCGCCTCTTCCCGGGCAGTGGGTGGCTGCCCGGGTTCCGGCAGTTCCACATAGACCACATCCCCCAGCGCATCCTGCGCGTGGTCGGTGATGCCCACGGTGACGATGCCGTCCTCCTCACGGGCCCACTCGTGGGTTTCGGCATACCTGAGTTCGTTCGGTGTTTCGCTCATGGGCTCCTCGATCGATCGCAATTCAAGAGGTTGGCGGCATTCATTCCGCGTGGCCGCGTCTGACGAACGGCGGGCGGACGATGCGCGCGGGAAGCGGCTTGTCGCGGATCAGCACATCCGCCGCTTGAGAGGCCGCCGCGGGCAGCCGGGCCAGGGCGATACTGTAACCCAAGGTGGGCGAAAAGAGGCCGCTGGTAACCGCCCCTTCACCGGCTTCGGTAACCACCCGCTGGCCCGGACGCATCACGCCCCTGACGGTGAGCGCCAGGCCGGTCAGTTTCGTGGCGACGCCGGCCGAGCGCTCCCGCTCCAGGGCGCGCCGGCCGATGAAGTCCCGTTCTTGCGGATTCCAGTGGACTGTCCACCCGAGATTGGCGGCCAGCGGGCTGACGGATTCGTCCATGTCCTGCCCGTACAGGTTCAGCCCCGCCTCCAGCCGCAAGGTGTCGCGCGCCGCCAGGCCCGCCGCGTGGACACCGGCGCCGAGCAGCCCCCGCCAGAGCGCGGGAGCTTCCTCGTTGGGCAGCATGATCTCCAGCCCGTCCTCGCCCGTGTAGCCGGTTCGGGCGATCGTCCGGTTCCCCGCGGTCACGGCATTGAATCGCGCAGGCAAAACCGCGGCCCGCAGGACACCGACGGATTCGCAACAGGCGATGGCCTCCGGCCCCTGCACCGCCAGGATCGCCATGTCCCGCTCCGCGACGGTCACCCCGCCGGTGACGCGCGTTCGCAGCCAGTCGAGCACCTTGTCCCTGGTGGCCGCGTTGACCACCAGCCGGTAGCCCAGCCGCATGCGGTATGCGATCAGGTCGTCGACGATGCCCCCGGTTTCGTTCAGCAGGGTCGTGTACAGGGCGCGGCCCACCTCGGCCAGGCGTTCGACGTCCCCGGCCAGCAGACGCCGGAGGAAGCCCCGGGCGTCCCGGCCGGCGATGTCGACGACGGTCATGTGCGAAACATCGAAAACACCGGCGCCGTTGCGAACCGCGTGATGCTCCTCGACCTGGGAGCCGTAGTTGAGCGGCATGTCCCAGCCCGCGAACGTGACCATTTTGGCGCCCGCGGCGACATGCTCTGCATGGAGCGCCGTCTTCCTGTTCATCGCAGCTTCTCCGCAACCGGGCCGAAGCCCATCGCTTCCCGGATCAGTTGCCGCTTGACCGGCCCGGTTCGATGCACCAGCCGCACCCCCATGTTTCTTATCCAGTGCACAAGCGGTTGCCGCATGCCGTAGAAAGCCCGCAAGGCCGCCAGGAACCCCATCATGGCCACACTGCGCGCCTTGCGCCGCCGGGCGAAGGCGCGCCAGAGCCCGTCCACGCCCGGATCTCCGTTCGTCTGCCGCTCCAACACCTTCAGCAAGCCGGCCACATCCTCGAAACCGAGATTCACTCCGAGCCCGGCCAGCGGATGGATGACCCGGGCCGCATCCCCGACAAGCAGCACGCGCGGATGGGGATTGACCCGGTTCGCGATTATCTGGGACACGGGGAAGGACACCCGCTCATCGACCTCGACCACTTCGCCGCGACCGAAACCCGCGGCACGCTCCAGTTCAGCACCGAATCCGGCATCGTCTAGCCGAACCCGCCTGTGCGCGCTTTCCGCCGGCTGCGACCAGATTACCGACACGATGTGCGGGTCGTTGCCGGGCAGCAGCGCCAGCGGCCCGTCCAGCAGGAAACGCTGGCGGGCGACCCCGTCGTGGGGTTCCGCCGTGACTGCAATCGTCGCGATTGCCTCCTGATCCGTTTCCAGTTCCCGGACACCGACACCCGATCTTTCGCGGACCGCCGAGTTGGCGCCGTCCGCCCCGACGACCAGGCGGGCGCCCAGCGTTTCGCCGCCCAGGCCAACCTCTACCCGGTCAACCCGGGGTTCGAAACCGGCAAGCGGTTCGCCGATCAGGCAGGTGACCCTGGAATTATCCTCAAGCCGGCGCCAGAGCGCCGCCGTCACTCTACTGACCTCCAGAATCCAGCCGAGTTCCGTGCGCCCCACTTCCTCCGCTTCGAACCGGATTTCCGCCGCGCCCCGTTCCTCCCAGACCCGCATCGACCGGTAGGGGGCGGGAGCGAGGTCTCCCCAGATGCCCAGTTCCTCGAGCAGCGCCCGGGTGGCCGGGGCCAGGGCGACGGTACGCAGATCCATGCCCAGCCTGCCATTGCCGCGTTGCGGGCGGCGCCGTTCGACGACGGCAACGCTCAAACCGAGACCGGCCGCCCCCAGAGCGGCGGCGGCGCCCACCGGCCCACCGCCGACGATGAGGACATCCACCGGATCAAGGGGCATCGGTCAACCGGCCCGGCGACGCACGCAGCATGGTTCCGGGCCCGTCAGGCATCGTTCATCGCCGCTTCGATTTGCGCCACCTGCTTCGGCGCCCCCGCCGTGAGGACCACCGGACCGTCCGCGGCGATCAGCACATCGTCCTCGATACGCACGCCCACGCCCCTCCAGCCGGCATCCACTCCTTCCATGTCCGGGCGAATATACAGGCCCGGTTCCACCGTAAGCACCATCCCTTCCCGGAACTTCCGCCACCGGCCGTCGACCTGGTAGCCGCCCACATCGTGAACGTCGAGCCCCAGCCAGTGACAGCTCTTATGCGGACAGAAAGCGGTGTAGCTCCCGGATTCGAGGATCTCTTCCAGGCTGCCGTCGAGCAGCCCCAGCGACACCAGGCCCTCGATCATGGCGTGCAGGCCCACTTCGTGCGGCCGATTGAAGTCCGCGCCCGACACGCACTCGCCGATCGCTTTCTCCTGGGCTTCAAGCACCACCTCGTAGAGGGCGCGCTGCACACCCGAGAACCGCCCGCTCACGGGAAAGGTGCGGGTCAGGTCCGCGGCATAGTGCTCGAGTTCGCAACCGGCGTCGATCAGCACCAGGTCGCCGTCGCACAGTTCCGCGTCGTTGGCGGTGTAATGCAATACGCAGGCGTTGGCGCCGCCGCCGACGATGGGTGGATAGGCCGGCGTGCGGGCGCCGCCCTGCATGAACTCGTGCACCAGTTCCGCTTCCAGTTGCATCTCGCTCAGGCCCGGCCGGCAGGTGCGCATGGCGCGCAGATGGGCGTCGGCGCTGATTTCGGCGGCCCGGGAGAGCAGGCGCTGCTCATTCGGGGACTTGATCAGCCGCTCCTCGTGCAGCAGGGATTTCAGGCCGATGAACTCCCCGGGGGAGACAACGCCGCCGGACTCCCGTGCGCGTATGCCGGACACCCACTTCAGCAAATCCCGGTCAAAGTCCGGATAGTCCCCCAGTGTCACGCAGACCCTCGCGGCGCCTTCGAGCAATCCCGGCACAACCGATGCGATCTCGCTCACCGGAAAGCCCCGATCCACGGACAGCACGTCCGCTGCCCGCTCCGGACCGAGCCGTTCGCCGTTGTAGAGTTCGAATCGCTCGTCACGTTCCCGGCAGAAGAGGATGGCTTCGCCGTCGTCCCGGCCCGGCACCAGCGCGAGCAGGGCGCCGGGCTCGGAAAATCCGGTCAGGTACCAGAAGTCGCTGTCCTGGCGGAAAAGGTAGTCGACATCGCGGCTGCGTGCCTTGGTGTCGGCCGCCGGAACCAGGGCCACGGCACCCGCCGGCATCCTCTCCATGAGCCGGCGGCGACGGTGCCGATACTCGTCGCGGCCAATTGCTTCAGGGTTCATCGCTCCGTCACGTCCGGGGCACCGGTTGCCTGCGGGTATGCTAACAAGGCTCGCATCGCCTGCAACCAATGCCGGAACCAACCGTCAATTCGGGATCGGTCGGTTCCGGCACTGGGCGGGGTTTCGCTTCACAAGGTTTCGATTTCCAGCCACACTATTGCATGAAGCATGGGATGCACTCGATGGCCGGCACTACAGAATCGGGATGGGGCGCGCTCGAGAGTCGCGTCGAGGAATTGATCGAACTCAATCTCAAACTGGCGCGGGAAAACCGGGCCCTCAAGCTGCAGCAGAAGAACTGGACAGCCGAGCGGGCCGCCCTGATCGAGAAGAACGAACTGGCCAAGTCCAGGGTCGAGGCCATGATCGGCCGGTTGAAGGGATTGGAGGAGGACTGAGAAAAGTCATGGGCGATACCACAACGAACGTCATCGTGAACATTCTGGAGAAGGACTATGAAGTCGCCTGCGCGCCGGGCGAGGTTGACGCCCTCAAGGCTTCCGCCCGCTACGTCGACCGCCAGATGCAGTCCATCCGGAACTCCGGGAAAGTGATCGGGCTCGACCGGGTGGCCGTCATGGCGGCCCTCAACATCGCCAACGAGTACCTCGGCGCGGAGTCCCGGCTCAAACAGACCGAAGAGCGGATCGACCTCTTGGCCGAAAAGCTGAAGCAGGTGATTGAGGAACAGGGTTCGCCCGAAGCCGTCTGAACGATCGGGCCGTTGGCCGAGGCCTCGCCGGAGCGGCATCAAACCGAGCTATATCGCGCCAGAATCGCGCGAATGTCAAGCCCTGCAATTCGCCCGGGTTTCGATATACTCGACGGCAGTCTCCTGGAATGCGCGCCAGTTGGTGTCGTCCTTGAGCCGTTATAGAAACCAAAGGAGGCTTCGGCGCTGCTGCCCGTGTGCCAGCCCGTCGTGAGAGAACTCTCACTCGGGAAGCCTTAGGCGCCGCCCGGGTCACCGCCTTGAACCACAACGGTTCAGGGCCATCCATCAGCGGCATTATCGGGAGACTTCGATCCGCCGGCCCGGCACGCGGCTATTGCCGGCGATTCAGGCCATCCGGCCAGGCCGGGACCATTCGTGAACCAAAGCAGCGCGGCCATGAACCGGACAGCCCTGAGACGGCAATACCGCAAGGCCCGTCGGTCGCTTTCTGCAGCCGACCAACAGCGCCACTCGCTACGCATCTGCCGGCACTTCCTGCGTTCCCCCCTCGCCTGGCGGGCCTCACGCATCGCCGCCTTCCTGGCCATCGACGGCGAAACCGATCTCGACTTTTTGCTCACGCGGCTGCGCCTCATGGGTAAACGCCTCGCACTGCCGGTAATCAGGCGGGACGGCGGCATGGACTTCTTTGCCTACGATGCCGCGGCGCCGCTGCTCGCCAACAGGTTCGGCATCGAGGAACCCGCGCCGGGCGCGTGCCATGTGCCCACGCTTTCCCTCGATGTCGTGCTCACCCCGCTAGTCGCCTTCGACGACAACGGCAACCGGCTCGGCATGGGCGGCGGATTCTACGACCGGCATTTCGGCGCCGCGCCGATCGCACTCCGTCCGCTCCTGATCGGCGTCGCCCACGAGGTGCAGCACGCACCGGCCCTGCCCGCCGCACCCTGGGACGTACCCCTGGACGCGGTGCTGAGCGAGGCCGGTTGGCACGCGTTCAGCAAGCGGCTAGGGTTCTAGCAAACCACTGCCGGGGCGAGCCCGATGGCCATACGAAGAATCATCCGCATGGGGCATCCGACCCTTCGCCAGGTTGCCCGTCCGGTGCCGCGCAAGGCAATCGGCACCGCCCCGCTCGGGCGCCTGATCGACGACATGGTCGACACGCTGCACGACTACGGCGGCATCGGCCTCGCGGCGCCCCAGGTGGGAGAGTCACTGCGCCTGGCGATCGTCGAGATCGCCGGCGGCGCCACCCGCTATGGCGACATTCCCGCCATGCCGCTGACCGTGTTCATCAACCCGGAAGTTACGATCATCGACCCCGAAACCGCCGGCAACTGGGAGGGCTGCCTGTCGGTGCCCGGACTGCGCGGCTTCGTCGAACGCCCCCAGCAGATCCGCGTCACCGCACTGAACGAATCAGGCGCCCGCCAGGACCTGGAACTCGAGGGATTCCTCGCAACCGTCTTCCAGCACGAATTCGACCATCTCGACGGCAGGCTCTACATCGACCGGCTGAAGGACCCTGCGTCGCTTGTTTTCGAAAACGAATACCTGCGCTATCACGCTGCAGGTGACTGACCCGGCTCGCATGGAAAAAATCTTCAACTCATTGTTTTTCATGGATATTTTTTTACCGGATTTTAACAGTTCCTTCGATTCGGCTCCGAGAGCAGGTATGCGGTACGGGGTCGCCACCGGTCGGGCGCAGCCCGAGCCGAAGCACCGCTTCGGCAGGTGGCGACGCCCCGCAACTGGTTGCGGGGCCGGGTGTCGAACGATCTGCGCCCTTGAATTCCAATACAACGCGTCCGCTTGGCGTGCCGGATACCCGTACCGCACACCTACTCTCTCCCAGCGGTAATCTGTTCCTTGCGCGTCAGCGCCCCGGCGCGGCGAAGGGAACACTCCTAGCAGGCGCAATCCGCGGCAATGCTTGAGATGGCGACGCCGCGGCGGCCTTGCCGGATGGCGTGCCGGTCGTGGGTGCGGGTGCAATAGCCGAGGGAAAGCCCGGTGGCCGGGTCTGCCCAGGCGAGCTGTCCGCCGGCGCCGTTGTGCCCGAAGGCCTGCGGTGAATTGGTTTTGCCGAAACCGCGGAAGCTGCGTTTCTCGTCACCGGCGACGATGATCCCGAGCCCCCGGTTGGCGACGGTGCCGATAAGGTCCGTGAAGTCGCCGCTCAACACGGTTCTTGCGCGGCGCAGGATGGCATCCTCCCAGATGCGCACGCCCCCGATTCCGCCGTGCAGCAGGCCCTGGTAGAACAGCGCCAGTTCCGCGGCGCTCATGAAGGCGCCGCCGCCGGGTACGCCCACCGCGCGCACCTCCGGGCGGTTGAAACTCAGGATGGCTTCTTCGGTGACCTCGGTGACCGGCGGTGGCGGCAGGCCGAGATCGCGCCAGTCCTGGTCGGTCATCGCTTCGCCGGCGTGCTCGCAGGGGGCCGCGCGGTGCTGCTCGCCGGCCGGCAGGCCGAGATGCAGGTCGTAGAGGCCCAGGGGCATGGCGATGCGCTCGCGCACGAACGCGCGGAAATCCTGTCCGGCGCGGCGTTCGATGATCTCGGCGATCACCCACATGCTCGATGTCGGGTGGTATTCGAAGCGGCTCCCCGGCGGCCAGTTGAGGGTCCACTGGTCGAACCGTTCGAGACGCCGTGCCGGGTCCTGCCAGTCAAGGGCCCGGAAAGGCGCCGACGGGAAACCGGCCGTATGCGTGAAAAGCTGCTGCACCCGCACGGCGTCCTTACCGTGGCTTGCGAACTCCGGGATGATGTCGGCGACGATTTCGTCCTCCCGCAGCTTGCCCTCCTGCATGAGGATCCATGCGGCTGCCGATGTCAGGGCCTTGGTGGCGGAAAACACGCAAACCAAGCTGTCGTCGCTCAGGTCCCCGTAGCTCGCCAGCAGCGCCACCTTGCCGTCACGGGCCAGTGCTACCTGGACGCCGGACAGCAGCCCCTGGTCCACCTCGCGCCGCGCCCGGGCGAGCAGCTCATCCACCTTGGGGCGATGCAGGCGGGCTTCCTCGACGCCGGATGTCAATGAGCCGGAAATCATGAGTTTCCATCCATTTGTGAGACCGTTCGCACGCAGGCCATGAACGCGTTCCTGTGTTCCCTCGATGGCAACATGCGATACTGGCGACCTTCTCCATGTTGACATAGGAAGTGTGAGATGTCTGATTTCGTGGGTGAGAGAGAGATTCTGGAGGCTGCCGAAAAAGGGGGTGGGCAACGGTCGGCCTCCATCGAGTTGAAAGCCGGCGCGATGCTGACGCGGTCCGAATTCGAACGCCGGTATTGGGCGCACCCGAACCTCAAGAAAGCCGAGCTGGTCGATGGCATCGTCCGCATGCCTTCCCCGGTGCGTTACGTACAGCACGCCAGGCCGCACTCGGTGCTGCTCGGTCGCCTGATGGCTTATGCCGAAAGCACGCCGGGAGTCGGCATGGTGTCCAATGCTTCGGTGCGGCTCGATTCCAGAACCGAGGTGCAGCCGGACGCGTTACTGCGCATCGAAACGGCTGAATTGGGGCAATCGGTCATCGATTCCGACGGATATATCGCCGGTGCGCCGGAACTGGTGGCCGAAGTCTCTGCCTCCAGCGCGCGTTTCGATCTGCACGAGAAGCTCGAAGCGTACCTCAGGAACGGCGTGCGCGAATACATCGTCTGGCAGACCCTGGCCCGCCGTATCGACTGGTTTGAACGGGACGAGGGGGCGTTCCGGCCGTTGCCGGCAAACAGCGCCGGTGTCGTCTGCAGCCGCGTTTTTCCCGGGTTGCGGCTGGCGCCGGGAGCGATGATCGCGGAAGACGAGGCCAGGGCGGTGGCTGCGGCGCAGGCCGGTCAGGGCAGTGCCGCCCACCTCGACTTTGTCGGCAGGCTGGGCGGGCGGCCGGTCGCGCCGGCAGAATCCCCGACAAGCTGAGAACTTGCATCGCCACTGTATCGCTGACATGCCCGGTCACTCGCCCGGCGTGCGCTTTGCTAAACTCCCGCACCGATTCCAACGCTTTCGGAGGAAAGGATGAAGTCACTGTGCTGCATCTGGATGGCTGCTGCTTTTGCAGCGATGCCGGCACTGGCGGACGAGGCGTGCGAGCCGTCCCGCTGGGGCGCCGACGACGAGATCGGCAATGCCAACCTGATCACGGGCGAATCGGTGCTCAAGGCCGCGGAACTCATCAAGACGGGCAAGGTCTACAGCCTGGGCATCACCATCGGCGCCGACACACCCGCATTCCCGCCGCGGGGGCTGTCGATCACGGTGGTGCAGCCGAACCAGCAGGAAGGCGCCCGCCCGTTCGGTGCGATGACCTACAACGACGACATATTCACGGGCTGGCTGGGGATCGGGCCGCAACTCGACGGGCTCGGCCATCTCGGAGATGACGGGGAGTACTACAACTGCAACCAGGCGCGGGACTTCTCCGTGGTAACCGGACTTACGAAACTGGGCATCGAGAAAGTGCCGCCGATCGTCGCGCGCGGCATCGTGCTGGACATGGCCGGGCATTTCGGCGTGGACTTCCTGGAAGCCGGCAGGCATTTCAGCGTAGAGGACGTGAAGGCGGTGGAGGAGAGCCAGGCGACACCCGTCCGGGAAGGCGATGTCGTGCTCTTCCACACCGGCTGGACCGACGCCAAGCTGCAGGCGGACCCAGGGGCCTGGGCAGCGGGTGGGCCCGGCATATCCGAAGAGGTTGCGACATATCTGGCGGCCAGCAACGTAGTCGCCGCCGGGGCGGATACCTGGGGTCTCGACGTGGTTCCTTCGCAGCATCCGGATCGGCCGTTCCAGGGCCATATCACGCTGTTGAAGGAGAACGGCATCTACATCCTCGAGACCATGAACACCGGCCCCCTGGTGCGTGACGGGGCCCTCGAGTTCCTCTTCGTGCTCGGTCAGGCCAAGGTGCGGGGCGCGGTACAGATGATCATCAACCCGGTTGCCATACGTTGACCGGCGGTTTTCGCCCCCTCGTTTCCGCCTTGTCGCGCCCGCTGGCGGCGGGAGCGCTGGCCTGGCTCGCGATTGGCGGCCAGATGGCGCACCCCGCAAGCCCGCCGGCCGTCTTCGGCACGGACGGCGGCGTCGCGAGCCGTTCGTTGCTGGCTTCGGAAGTCGCGGCCGACATGCTGCGCAAGGGCGGCAACGCGGTGGATGCCGCGGTTGCCGGCGGCTTCGCACTGGCGGTGACCTGGCCGTCTGCGGGCAATCTCGGCGGTGGCGGCTTCATGGTCATCCGCATGGCCGACGGCACCACGGCGACGAACGATCACCGGGAGAAAGCGCCCGGCGCCGCCACGCGCAACATGTACCTGGACGGAAACGGCGATGTCATTGCCGGGCTCTCAACCGATTCCCACCTGGCGTCCGGCGTGCCGGGGAGCGTGGACGGCCTGCTCGCCGCCCTCGAAAAGTTCGGCACTATGAGCCGGCGGCAGGTTCTGCAACCGGCCATGGGCCTGGCCCGGGACGGGTTCGCGCTGCCCAGGGACATGGCGCAGGCCTTTGCCCGGCGCCGCGATCAATTCGCGCAGTATCCCGGCAGTGCGGCCAAGTTCGCGCGGGCGGACGGCAGCCCGTACGAGGCCGGTGAGACGTTTCGCCAGCCAGATCTCGCCGCAAGCCTGGAGCGCATCCGCGACAAGGGACGGGCCGGTTTCTACGCGGGTACGACTGCCGACCTGATTGTCGCCGAAATGCTGCGGGGAGGCGGGCTGATCACGCACGAGGACCTGGCCGCCTACAAAAGCGTCTGGCGGCAACCCGTGACGGGTTCCTACCGCGGGCACGAGATCGTTTCCATGCCGCCGCCGTCTTCCGGGGGAGCTCTGCTTGTGCAGATGCTCAACATGCTCGAACCGTACGACATCGGGGAGATGGGTTTCGGCAGCGCCGCCGCGGCCCATCACCTCATCGAGGCGGAGCGCCGGGCCTACGCCGACCGGGCTGAATACCTCGGCGATCCCGACTTCTATCCTGTGCCCCTCGTCCGCCTGACGGCCAAGGGCTATGCGCGGGAGCGGTTCGCGGATTTCAACCCGGAAAAGGCGAGCCGCTCCGCGAACATCGGCGCGGGCGCCGCACCACCGGCCGAGAGCCCGGACACCACGCACCTGTCGGTCATCGACGGGGAGGGCAATGCCGTGGCGTACACGACGACGCTGAACCTGTCTTACGGCTCGAAAATCGTCGCCGAGGGCACCGGCATCCTGCTCAACAACGAAATGGACGACTTCTCGGCGAAGCCGGATACCCCCAACGCCTTCGGCCTGATCGGCCGCGAAGCCAACGCCATCGCACCCGGCAAGCGCATGCTGAGTTCCATGACGCCGACGCTGGTGATCAAGGACGGCCGAACCGTGCTCGCTACCGGGTCGCCTGGCGGCAGCACCATCATCACCACGGTGCTGCAGGTGGTGGTGAATACCGTCGACCACCGCATGGCGGTCTCCGACGCCGTCGGCGCGCCCCGCTTTCACCACCAGTGGCTGCCGGACCGTGTGATTCACGAACCCTTTGCACTGTCGCCCGATACGCTGTCGCTGTTGCGGGCAATGGGGCACGAGGGGCTGGTTGCCTGGACTTACGGGCGGGGGATCGGCGATGCCAATTCAGTCTCCCGCAACGACCGGGGTATATTCGCCATGGCAGATCCCCGCAATACCGGCGGCGCGGTAGGGGTTAGCCTGGCGGCGGAGGAACAGTGACCGATGAGAAGGGAAACGCGCATTCGATCCGGAACCCACGCGGTTGCAATGCTGTGTGAGGCCAGATTGGCCGCAAGCCGGTGGCGCTCCGCGTGAAAAACGAGTTCTGGCTGGAACGTTGGCGCACCGGGCAGACCGGCTGGCACCAGGCCGAGGTCAACCCGTTGCTTGTCAAGCACTGGCAAGAACTCGAGCTGCCGGAAGACTGCCCGGTGTTCGTGCCGCTGTGCGGCAAGACCCTGGACATGATCTGGCTGCGCCGGCGCGGTCACCCGGTGTACGGTGTGGAGATCGCCGAGGCGGCGGTGCGTGGCTTCTTCGACGAGAACGGCATTCGCTTCGAGGTGGCCGAGAACCGCGAGGGCCTGCCCCGGTTCAGCGGCGGCGGCTACCGGATCTACTGCGGCGATTACCTGGAGATCAGCGCACCCCAGATCGGCGCGACCCAGGGCACCTACGACCGGGGCGCGCTGATCGCGTTCCCGCCGGACAAGCGCCCGATCTATGCAGACCACGTCCAGCGCGTGATTCC
>CAZWZH010000181.1:0-7073 GCA_964638775.1 uncultured Pseudomonadales bacterium | reverse complement strand
CGCAAGTAGCCCCGGCGAACCGATTGACGGTACCATTTGCGTCCCGACTACCGGGAACGATGGTGACCCTGCCCGGTCCCCTCGCAACGACAGGTTGTGAACCCCGCCAGGCCCGGAAGGGAGCAACGGTAGCAGTTTTGTTCGTGTGCCGAGGCCAAGGCTGGCCAGGGTCGCCGCTCTTCTCACCGACACGCGGCAGGGTGGAATCCTCTTTGTCCGGAACTCGCCGATAGTGCAAAGGCAACTCGAACTGGCGTTTGCGTTCGCCGCCTGCCTGCTGCTCGCCGCCTGCGGGGGTTCATCGTCACCAGACCCGACCGGCACCCTTTCCGCCTCCCCCGAGTCATGCGTGATCGCGGTGGGCGACTCGCACTGCAGTTCGACCCTCACCTGGTCGAGCAGCGACACGGACAGCGCCTGCGTGTTCACGGAGGCGGGCGAGCGTCTTGCGTGCGGCATCGGTTCCAGCGCATCTGTCGACATAGCGGCGGGCAGGAACACGTTCGTACTCAAGGACGGTGACAGCTTCGACGGCCAAACGCTCGCTTCGGTGGATGTCACCGGCATCAATGCGCCCTGGGTGGCAGTGGCGTTCGACCCGCCGTCGATCGTACAGGGAGACACCGTGACGCTGACCTGGAACTCCGGTCACACCGATAGCTGCAGCGGCATTCCCGAGAGCGACACCACCGACACCAGCGGTTCGCGATCGTACGCAAGGGACGAATTCGGCGACTGGACGGTAACCGTGACCTGCCAAGGCCCGGGCGGCGAGGCGAGCGCGTCCGCCACCCTGACGGTGGAGCGGCCGGCCAACTGGACGCTCTCGAACGACGAGCGCCGGGCATACCTGAGATACTACTCGCCGATCATCCTCAAGCGCTCCAACGAGGACGGCCACGACCAGCGCGGCCTCGACCTCGTCACCAACTTCGACTTCGACCGGGACTACGTGTTCTCGAACAACAAGAGGCACTGGGAACAGATCTACCGGTTTGTCGAAGGGCACCGGGACGTGGAACACTGGCGGATTCGGCCCACGCTCTACACCGCCCTCATCGAGTTCATGGAACCGGACGAGTCCAAGTCGATCATCATGCTGTATCACGTGTACCACGCGAAGCAGATCGGCTCGATTCACGACTGGGAACGGGTGGAGGTGCGGATCGACGATGTCTACGGGGCGCCGGGGCAGGGCGGCGAACGCCTCACCTACGTCGTCGTCACCAACCACGGCACCCACAAGGCGAGAAGGCACCCGGACCCGGACCTCAACTTCATGGAGACCCGGACCGGCAGGCACGTGCTGGTGTGGCAGGCGCAATGGTCGGGCAGCGTGTTCGAGACCAATCGGGCGGAGTTGCGGTTCGTCGAGGACGGGTGGCCGACCCTGTCCTCGAACGTGGAGGCGTCGGAGGATGCCGAGGTTGAAGTGATCGACATCAGCGAGAAGAAGAACGTGAACTACGTGTTCGTGTGCGACTGTTCGTCTTCGGCGGTGGACTATTGGGGGGCAGAGGCGATCGGCGGGGACAACGCGCGCGCGCTTACCGCCGGCGTGCGGGAGAAGGTTCGTTGGGATGAGGTGCCGCGGGTGACCTACGAGCTGCAGGACCTTGCCGACATCCTTCCGACCCATACCGTCGCCGGGGGATACGAGAAGCACTGGAAACCGCCCTTCCATACGATACTCCTGGAATCGCCCATTCGGGATGAAAGCGGCGCCGTGGAACAGGAGGCGGGGTGGCACGACTTTTACTACTTCGCCATCGATGACGAAGATCCGGGGGAAAACCGGGAGGGGTATCCGTACAAGGGGTGGTTCTGGGGGGCCTACGACTGGGGCGGGCACCGGAGCATGAAGCTGAAGGCGTATACGGGGAACACGCTGGCGTACCAGGGCGGCACGCGGGGGAGCGCCAGCGGGCGGCTGGACTCGCATCGGTCTTACTGGTGGCAGCACGATTACTTTGCGCATATCGGGCAGCGGGGGCCGGAGGAGTTTCAGTACGGGCGGTGGCTGGCGCTGGAATGGTATGCGCACGAAAAGGGGGGGTTCGATGGGCGTTGGGTGCAGTTGTTCGAGGATTGAGCCATTGGAGTGGCGTCGCTTCCCGGACGCCCTCCGGCGCTGCGGAACAGCGGCGTTTGCCCGCCTGGTTCTACCTGCACTTCTGCTGGGTGGCGCTGTATCCGGGCATTGTCGGCAGGCGTACGACGAGGTGGCCTGGCCGGAACCGGCGTGGACCGCGGTCGGCTCGCCCTCACGCTGGCACTGGGGTGAAGTCGTTGGCGTTGCGACCACCGCCGGCGGCAGCATTCTCCTGCTGCACCGGGGCGCCGACCCCATCATGGAATTCGATCCCGCGGGCAACTTTCAGCGAGCCTGGGGCAATGGCCTGATCAGCGAGGGCAAGGTGACGCTGGTCGCGCCGGAACATCGTGCTTCCGGGGCGTCCGGTTACGCGGCCGTATACGGGCCGGCCGGCTGCCATTCGTGCGGCGCCCACTCGATTCGGGTTGGTCCGGGGGGTCACATCTGGGTGGTGGATGCGGGCGGTCATGTCGTCTACAAAATGAACGAAGAGGGCCGCGTGCTCATGCGGCTCGGCGAAAAGGGCGTTTCGGGAACGGGACGGGCCCGATTCAATCTTCCTACCGACGTCGCCTTTGCGCCCGGCGGCGAGATTTACGTCAGCGACGGCTACGGGAATGCCCGGATTGTCAAGTTTTCGGGCGATGGGGACTACCTGCTGGAGTGGGGTTCCCGGGGAACGGGTCCGGGAGAGTTCGGGCTCCCTCACAACCTGGTGACCGATGCCCGGGAGCGCGTGTACGTGACAGACCGGGATAACCGGAGGATCCAGGTATTCGATGCCAATGGCGCGTTTCTGGCCCAGTGGCCGGAGGTGGGTCCCGTCTCTGCCCTGTTCATGACCCGTGAACAGAAAATCTGGACCGGCGGCGTTCTGCGCGATCTCGACGGCGCGGTCGTTACAAGGCTGGCTGTGGAAACCGGAGGCCACGGGGTTACCGTTTCCCGGTCCGGAGGTGTATTCCAGGCGCAACTGACCGGTCAGGTGCAGAAGTTCATCCCGAAATAGTCGGCAATCGTTGCTTCCGACCCCGCGCCCGATGTGGCGGTGGAAGTAGCGGTGCACCCTTCCCGGCATCCGCGGCTGAAAGTTTGAGCGCCGCAATGATGAATCAATTTGGTTTACCATTTCGGAGTGTCTCTGGATGTTCCATCCGACCCGGCCAGGGATTCGGCAGGTTTGTATACAACAGCGGGCTTGTATCAGGCGAAAAAGCTCATGAGCAAAGCTAACGAGAGAGCCTATGAGCTCATCCGGGACGAAATCCTGACCGGGCGTTTCGCCTCGGGCGATCACCTCCCGGAGCAGAAGATCGCCGAAGTGACGGGGGTAAGCCGCACGCCGGTCCGCGAGGCCCTGCGCCGGCTCGAGTCGGAGCACATGGTGACGTTCCTGCCCAACCGGGGCGCCTACGTCGCCAACTGGTCCGCAGACGCCGTGGATGACATCTTCAACCTGCGCGTGCTTCTCGAGGGGTATGCGGCAGAGCGGGCCGCGGTACGCATTGACGAAGAACAGATCGCCTGCCTCGAACAATGTGTGAGCGACATCGACCGGAGCCTGCAGGCGCCCATGGACTACGATGCCGTCCTCGAGGCAAACAATCGCTTTCACCGTACGTTGCTGGATGCGGCACAGAGCGAAAGGCTGCTCATCCTGGTGCCCGCGCTGCTCTACACGCCGATAATGGTGCAGACGCTCAAGCACTACGACGATGAGGATCTGAAGCGAAGCAATCGCCATCACGAGGAACTCGTCGCGGCTTGCCGCGCGAGCGATCCGGAGTGGGCACGCAACGTCATGGCATCGCACCTGCGCGCCGCACATCGAATCTGTCGCGAACGCTTCTAGCCCCTGTCCCTACCAACCCGCTAGTTGTATACAATCGGAATCCCGAATCACGCTGCTCAGGAGCAGGATCAGGACCATGGCGCCTCCACCCGACAATACCGGCCCGCTCGACGGGTTGCGCGCCCTCGAGATGGGTCAGTTGATCGCGGGCCCTTTCTGCGGCCAGCTTCTCGGCGACTTCGGCGCCGAGGTTATCAAGATCGAACAGCCCGGACGCGGCGACCCGATGCGCGAGTGGGGGCGCGAGAAATCGGGCGGTGAGTCGCTCTGGTGGCCGGTGGTGGCGCGCAACAAGAAATGCATAACCGTCAATGCGCGTGAGACGGCTGGCCAGCAGATCATCAAGGACCTGGTTGCACAATCCGACTTCCTCATCGAGAACTTCCGCCCCGGAACGCTTGAGAAATGGAACCTCGGCTACGAGGTGCTGAAGGACGTCAATCCCGGCCTGATTCTCATAAGGGCAACGGGCTTTGGCCAGACCGGCCCGTATGCGTACCGGGCCGGCTACGGAGCGATCGGCGAAGCCATGGGCGGGCTGCGCTATGTCGTCGGCAGCCCCGACCGGCCGCCGAGCCGCATGGGCATCAGCATCGGCGACACCCTCACCGCGAGTTTCGCCTGCGTGGGCGCACTGTGCGCGTTGCATGCACGGCAATCGACGGGCCGGGGACAGGTGGTTGACTCCGCCCTCTATGAAGCCGTGCTCAACGTCATGGAATCGTTGATTACGGAGTTCGATCAAACGGGTTTCATCCGCGAGCGGACGGGGGCGATTCTGCCCAATGTCGCGCCTTCCAATGTCTATCCCACCAGCGACGGCGAGCATCTCATCGCCGCCAACCAGGATACCGTCTTCGCTCGCCTGGCCGAGGCCATGGGACGCCCCGAACTTGCGGCGGATGCACGCTACAAAGATCACAACTCCAGGGGCGAACGCCAGACGGAGCTCGATGAGCTGATCGCGGGCTGGACGGCCACGCTCTCGTCCGATGCACTCGGCGAGCTGCTCAACCGGCACGGGGTGCCGAACGGAAAAATCTACACCGCGCCGGACATGCTCGAAGACGCCCACTTCAAGGCGCGCGAGGCGATCATCAAGGTCGCACATCCGAGCTTCGGGGAGCTGGCGATGCAGAATGTCTGCCCGAAGCTCTCCTCCACGCCCGGCTCGGTGCGCTGGTGCGGCGCCGAGTTGGGCGAGCACAACGAGGACATCTATCGCGGGTTGCTGAACTACAGCGGGGAGAAGGTAAACGCCCTGCGCGATGCGGGCATCATCTGAATGGTCACCGCTTGTCCGCCAAGCGGATTCCTGCGCGGATGGCCAGCGGTTCCGGATTGGGAAGAATCGGATCTACTCTGACCACTACCATGAACGTCGCGTAACGCGAGTCGGTCGTCGATGAACTTCCCGATCTCACGTCACTTCGCCACCGTCGGCCAACGCCAGGTTCACTACCGCCGGGCCGGCGATGGCCCTGCGGTGTTCCTGCTGCATCAATCGCCGAACTCGTCTACCGAATACGTGCCGCTGATCCGGCGCCTGGCGAAGAATCACAGGGTGTTCGCGCCGGATACGCCGGGCAACGGCCTGTCCGACCCGTTGCCGATCGAGGAGCCGGCAATGGCCGACTTCGCCGACGCTCTCGTGGCCCTGTTCGACGAGTTGGGCATCGAGCGGGCGCCGGTCTATGGATATCACACCGGCGGCCTTTGCGCGCTGGAGCTGGCGCGGCGTCACCCGGACCGGGTGGTCATGACGATTACCAACGGTTACCTGCACATGGAACCGGCCGATATCGATGACATTCTCGCGAACTATTTCGCGAAACTGCCGGTGGACTGGAGCGGCAGCCATCTCACCTGGATCTGGTCGCGCATGCGTGCCCAGTACCTGTTCTTTCCGTGGTTTCGCACCGACCTTGCCTCGCGCCTGGAATGCGACATGCCCGATCCTGAGTATCTGCACGGGCGCGTGATGGAACTCCTCAGGGCGGGCGATCACTACCGCGCTCCCTATCGTGCCGCTTTCGCGTTCAACGCGGGCGAAGCCGTGCAACAGGCCAGGGCGCCGGCGGTGGTGATGACATCGAAGGAAGACTTGCTTTATGCGGGCATGGCGCGGATGCCGACGCCCGCGCCGTCCGTGCAGGTGCACGAGCCCGAAACCCACGCGGACAGCGAAGACCTGTTGGAGCGGTTGCTGCGGGACAACCCGGGGCAAAGGGCACCGCCGGTCGCAGCGACCCGCGCGATCAAGGGGCGCATCCGGGCCGAGATGATCCCGGTGGATGGCGGGTATCTGTACGCACGCCGCAATACCGATGCGAGCGGACGGCCGATCGTGTTCCAGCACGCATCGACAGACTCGAGCTTTCAGTGCGAACGCCTGATGCGGCGCTGCATCGGCCGCCGTCCGGTCGTCGCAATCGATCTGCCCGGCAACGGCGAGTCCGAAGCCCTGATCGAAAACGACGAGCCGCTTGTGGAGCGCCAGGCGGAATTCCTGGCCCAGGCGATTCGGCAACTGGGCTATTCGAAAGTCGATTTCTTCGGCGAGGCGGGCGGAGGCACGGTGGGGGTCGAACTCGCCTTTCGGCAACCCGAACTGGTCAAGCATCTGGCGATCCCGAACCTGATCTACCTGGATGATGCGACCAGGCGGGTTTACCTGGAGCGATTTGCACCCGAGATCGGTGTCGACGAATTTGGAGGTCATCTGATCCAAGCCTGGGATTTCGTTCGCGACCAGGAACTCTACGAACCCTGGTTCGAGAAGAAGATGGGGAACATCATCCGGTCCCGTGAGCCGGACATCGAGCCCGAAGTCATCCATCAGCGCACGCTCGACCTGCTCAGATGCAAGGATCGTTATAGCGCCATCTTCGCTGCACACTTCGAGTACCCGGTGGAGCAGACGCTGCCCGGCGTCTGGTGCCCGATCCTGCTGGGAAGCCCGTCGTCGCGGGCCAGCCGGCGCGCTGCGGCGTTGGGCATTCCCAATTGCAAAGTTGCCGACCTGCCGTCAGACGACCTGGACAAGTTGATCGACGCAGTGCTGGCGTTCTTTGCAACCTGAGGCGCAAGTTCGTCCCGAAGTAATCGGCAGGCACTGCTCCCGAC
>CAZWZH010000180.1:0-19521 GCA_964638775.1 uncultured Pseudomonadales bacterium | reverse complement strand
GGCGAGTCGGTTGAGCATGAGCCGTTTCTTTCAGCCGGAGGTCAATGCGGCTTACGATGCCATGAGCAGCCGCCTTTTTCCACTTTTATGCGCATAAAAAAGTAAATCTATTCATTTTTATGCGCATAAAAATGAAATCTGCCCAGATTTTTACTTCGGTGTTTGTAACTACTCGCCCCCTTCCCCGAGATTCGACGTTATTCCTCCCATGTCCTCGTCCCGGTGCGCCGGGTACCCGACTCGTATCCTGAAACTGTCCTGCAACGGGAGTCGGTTCCCTGCGCACCAGTGCACCTGCCGGCCGGGCGAATCCTGCTATTGCTGCAGCGCCTCTCTTACCCTGGGAAGTACCTGCCGGGCGATGAGTTCGATGCGCCGGGAACCGGATTCGATGGGCTCGCCGGGAAACTGTGCCCAGAAGTGCATGTCCCGGATCTGTGGAAACGCCTTCAGTTCCGACAGGATCTGATCCACGGCCTGGTCCGGGGTCCAGAACTGATAAAACCCCTGGGACACCGCATCCTCGGGGGTGTCGAACCTGGGCGCGCCGTCGCCGCCGCCGAACGCACCCATCTCGAGATAACCCTGCATCTGGTATTGCAGGTACGGGCCCAGCGTTTCGGCTTCCCGCTCCGGATCTTCCGACACGACTCCCCAGCATCCCGCAAAAATGTTGCCGCTCCCGCCGGGCATGTCCAGGGCTGCCAGCGCATCGACGAAGTGCTGCTGCCCGATGCCGCCCGAGGAGAGAAAACCGTCGCTGATGCGGGCGGCCCGTTCGATCGCGGGGGGTGAGGTCGCGCCCATGAGTATCCTGATTGGCTGTTCCGGAGCGGGCAGCACCGGAACGTTTCCGACCTGGAAGCGCTTGCCCTGGAAGTTGACGGGCTCGCCCGACCAGGCCCGGCGAATGATGGCAATGGATTCCTCCATCAGGCTGGGACGGTTTCTGAGCGAGCGGCCGAAGGTGCGGTACTCCGCTTCCACGTAGCCCGCGCCCACGCCCAGATCGAACCGGCCGCCGCTGAGCAGGGAGAGGGTGGCCGCATCCTCGGCCACCCGTACCGGATGGTAGAGCGGCAGCAGGATCAGGTTGGTGCCGATACGCATGGTCCGGGTGCGGGCGCCGATGGCGCTGGCGACCACCAGGGGCGAGGGGCTGTAGCCGTCGTCGCAGAAGTGGTGTTCGGTGAGCCACACCGAATCGAAACCGAGTTGCTCGGCCCAGGCGATCTGCTCAAGCGATGCGCGGTAGAAGTCCTCGAACTGAAGACGCCGTGGCGCGGGATTTCGAAAGTCGTACCAGAGCCCGAAATTGACCTGAGCAGACACTTGCGGTTCCTCCTGGTGGTTGCGCACCGTGTGGCGCCGGAATTGATGGGAGCGCCAAACGCCTATATCGGAAAAGTCGACGCTCGTCTACCGGAGGCGCTTCTTCCTGCGCCGGATTCGCGACCCCTCAGGCGGGCACTCTGCCGTTACCGCACGCCCGCGCCAACGTCGGACTCTCTTGCGCAACCACGCACCCAACTATAAAGTGGACAAGTGTCTATTGGACTGACTCTGTCGCCTGGCGACGAGGTTGGAATCGTCGTCGATTTCACTCCGGCCATGCAGAGATCGGCAGGAATAAAGAAACATGCACGACAACCTTGCCCGGATGCGGGCCTTTCTGGACAGGTTCCAGTCGGGCGACTGGGAGGGCGCCTGCACCGACTTCTGCCACCCGGATTTCGAGATCCATGAACCGCCCGGCCTGCCCCAGAGCGGTGTGCACAGGGGACAACGTGCATCGATCGATGTGAGCAACATCTACCGCGGCATCTGGGATGTGGAGATCGGCGAGCAGTCGCTCTGGGCGGCCCGGGATACCGACCTGGTCTTTTCCCGGTACGTCATGACGTGGACGAGCAAGGCGACGGGCAAGGCCCTGACCCAGCCGGTGGTGGAACTCAACCGGTTCCGGGACGGCAAGCTGGCGGGCATGGAAGTGTTCATGTCGGATCCGATCGGCCTGATGGCGACGCTCAAGGAGGACTGAGCCCATGGATCCGGCCATCGAGGAACTGGTAGGCGAGTACGACTTCGATCCCGCCGAACTGGTGGCGATCTATGCGCGGGAGCGCGACAAGAGGCTGCGCCCCGACAAGAACGATCAGTACCTGGAGGTCACCGGCGAGTACTCGAAGTTCCTGGACGATCCCTATGCCGAACCCGTCACCGAACGGGAACCGCTGCTCGATTCGGTGGAGGTGCTGGTGATCGGCGGCGGCTTCGGAGGCGTGCTCGGCGCGGTGTACCTGCGCGAACAGGGGTTCGAGGATATCCGCATCGTCGAGAAGGCCGGCGACTTCGGCGGCTGCTGGTACTGGAACCGCTATCCCGGCATACGTTGCGATACGGAAGCCTATGTCTACATGCCGCTGCTCGAGAAGATGGGCTGTGTGCCGACGGAGAAGTACGCCAGGGGATCGGAGATCCACGACTACATCGTGCGCATCGCCCGGCGCTACGGGCTCTACGACGACGCCTGTTTCCAGACCCGGGTGACCGGCATGCGCTGGGACGATGCGGAAGGCGCCTGGCAGGTGACCACCGACCGGGGCGACCGCATGCGCGCCCGCTTCGTGCTGATGGCCAACGGCCCCCTGGACCGGGCGAAGCTGCCGGGCATCCCCGGAATCGAGCGGTTCAAGGGCCACATGTTCCATACCTCCCGCTGGGACTACGACTACACCGGCGGCGACTTCGACGGCAATCTCACCGGGCTCGAGGACAAGAAGGTTGCCGTTCTCGGAACCGGCGCGTCCGCGGTGCAATGCGTGCCGCTGATCGCGGCGACGGCGCAGCATCTGTACGTGATTCAGCGCACCCCCGCCGCCGTGGAACCCCGGAACAACCGCCCGACGGATCCGAAATGGCGGGCGGCGCTGGCCCCCGGCTGGCAGGAAGCGCGCAAGGAGAATTTCAATCGCTGGGTGACGGGCGATCCGTCCGGCGAAGACATGGTGGACGACGGCTGGACGGCCATCGGCCGCCTGCTCGACCCCACGGCCACCTGGGCCGCCCCGCTGGTCGGCCGGGCGCTGACGCCGGAAGAGGGCAAGTACATCAGCGACATCCTGGACGACAAGCAGATGAACGCCCTGCGGCAGTGGATCGACGATGTGGTGGACGACCCCGAAACGGCGGCGAAGCTCAAGCCCTGGCACCGGCGCTGGTGCAAGCGGCCGCTGTTTCACGACGACTACTACGCCACCTTCAACCGGCCCAACGTCACGCTGGTGGATACGGACGGGGTGGGCGTCGAGAAGATCACGGAAACCGGCGTCGTTGCGGGCGGTGTGGAATACGAAGTGGACTGCCTCATCTTCGCGAGCGGCTTCGAGGTGGGCACCGCCTACCGGCGCCGGGCGGGATACGACCCGGTCGGACGCGACGGCCGCAGGCTGAGCGAGCATTGGGCCAGCGGCATGCGCACCTTCAAGGGCCTGCACATCCGCGACTTCCCCAACTGCTTCTATATCGGTTTCGGCCAGAACGCCAACGCGACCAATTTCTGCTTCATTCTCGATGAGCAGTCGCAGCACGTGGCCTACGTGCTGGCCGAGATGCGCCGCCGCGGCGCGCGCCGGGTCGAGCCGACGCCCGGCGCGGTGGATGCCTATGTGGAGGAAGTCAGCCCCCTGGCCATCAGCCAACTGGAATTCTGGGTCGATTGCACGCCGGGCTATTTCAACGGCGAGGGAGACCACGACGACCCCAACGGCTTTTTCGCCAACCTGCACCCGGCGGGCACGGTGGTTTTCTACGACCAACTGCGAGCCTGGCGGGCGGAGGGGAATCTGCGCGGCCTGGAACTCGACGGCCAATGACCGAATCCATGACCAATGCTGACGTGACACGCCGGGTAATCGAACTGGTGTCGGCCTTCCGGTTCGAGGAACTGGAACCGTACATACACGAAGACATCGTCATGGAAGCCCCGTACCAGGCCTTCCACGCCGGCCCCATGCGGCGGGGCCGGGCAAAGTTCATGGAGGGCATGTCGTTCGTCCCGAACGTGTTCAAGGCGTTCAAGCTGAACATCCACGAACTCTACGACTGCCCGGAACAGGACGTGGTGGTCTTCGAACAGACCAGCATGGGCGTATTCGCCGGCAACGGCGCGACCTATCAGAACCGTTACATCATGGTGTTCGGATTCCGGGACGGGCAGATCGTGCTGTGGCGCGAGTTCTACAATCCGGAGATCATGAACGCGGGCATGCTGTTCATGCTCGACGGTTGAGCCGGCCCGACTCCAGCTCGGTTACAAGCTGCTCCCGGAGCTTGTATTTTTCGACCTTCATGGTCTGGGTGACCGGCAGTGCCTCGACGATGCGCACATGTCTCGGGCGCATGAATTTCGGCAGCGCGGTCCGTGCCCATTCACTGATTTCCCGCGCGCTCAGGGACGCGGTGCGCTCCGGCACGATGAAGGCGCCGATGTCGTCCTCGGAGCCCTCTCCCGCGGGAACGGCCACCACGGCGCAGTGGCTCACCCCCGGGTGGCCGTTGAGCAGCGTTTCCACCTGGGTGGCGGCGACGTTCTCGCCCCGCACCCGGATAAAACCCTGTTCGCGGTCCATGAAGTACAGGGCGCCATTGTCGTCGGCGGCGACGATGTCCGAAGAATGAAAACAGCCGTCCCGCAGCGACTCCGCGGTGGCGTCGGGCTTGTTCAGGTATCCCCTGAACAGGATGCCGGGCTGCACCGGCCGCATGGTGAGCCTGCCCGGCGTACCGGCCGGCGCTGGCTTGCCGTCCCGGTCTGTTACGACCGGTTCGTAGACGCCCGCCGTCCTGCCCATGAATCCGTCCGGCACCGGCTTCGAACCGTCGAGGATGGCGTGCTCGCCCGCCATCGCCCGAACGATGTCGCGGATCGCCTGTTTCCGGTAGCCCTTCCAGAGATGTGCCGGGGTGCCGTCGGCATCGCCGAGTTCATCGATCAGGCCCGTGGCCCCGAGCCCGAGTTCCGTGGAACCGTAGCCGACGGCGATGAAGTCGAAGCCGAAGCGGCGGGCCAGCGTATTGTGATTGGCGGGCAATGGCTGCACGTGGGCACGAATGATCGGGTTCTCCCGGTCGCCGGGATGCTCCGGCTGCTGCATCAGCCAGTCGTTCATCACATCGAGCAGCAACGTGATGCTGGCGCCGCTCAACTGAATGCGGCGCCAGAAATCGGCGGGGCTGAAGCGGTTCCAGACGGCGATGGAGGCGCCCGCCCAGGCGGCCCGCACCAGGTTCGCGTAGGCGCCGCCGATGTGGTAGAGCGGCAGGTCGCAGTACAGCACATCGTCGCGGTGGGTCATGGCCGCAAGCGCCGTGCCGAAAGCCCGCAACCACCCGTGCGGGTGGATGACGCCCTTGGGATTTCCCGTGGTGCCGGAGGTATAGACGACGCTGCAGAGATCGTCGGTCTCGATTGCCGCCGGCGGCCGTGTCCCACCGGCGGCGGTCAATTCCGAATAAAGCGTCGACCGGAAGTCCGGGTGGGGCAGGGCCTGTTCGTATTGAGGGTCGAAGTCGGCCTCGTCCCTGGCCGGAGCGTGGACGATTACCCGGGGGATGCCGGCCGCCAGCCTGCCCCGGCAGTCGTTCAGCGCGGGCACGAGGTGCCGGTCCGCGATCAGCACCGGCGGTGCGAGATCGTCGATCACGTAGGCGAGCAGGTCGCCCACAAAGCGGTAATTGATCGGGCAGTACACCGCGCCGGTCTTCCAGGCCGCGAACATGCTGAGCGCACAGACGAGGCCGTTCGTGGAAAGCACGGCCAACCGGTCCCCCCGGCCGATGCCGAGGCCGGCGAGCGAGTTGGCGACCCGGTTGGTGAGGAGATCGAACTCCCGGTAGGTGAACCGCCGCTCGTCTTCGCCGTAGAAAAAGAACGGCCGTTCGGGCTGCGCCCGCGCCCAGGCGTCGAAGCGGTGCACGACAGTGGGTTCGTCCGTCAGCAACCGTTCGCGAACAGGTTTGCCTGCAATCATCGTCTTCGAACCGGAACAATAGTTGGAACCATGTGCTCGGACGGCGCGCATTGCCGGCCCGAAGCGCGCGTCGTCTGTACGTCGCCTCGGTTGCCCGCCGCCCTGAACCAAGTTAGCGGGGATATGGTGGGAAAGCCAGCGCCCTGCGGCCGGCTTGCAGATCGGGCGGCCCTTGGGGGGTTGCGCCACGGGAGGAGTTGACCATGTCTCTTTTTGACCTTTCGAACAAGGTTGCCGTGGTGACCGGGGCCACAAAGGGCATCGGCCGCGGGATTGTCGAACGACTTGCCGAGCACGGTGCAAGGGTGGTGGTGTCGAGCCGCAGTCAGGCCGCTTGCGACGAAGTGGCGGCGGAACTCGATGAAGACCATGGGAACAACGGCATGCGGATAGCGCACGGGGTCGCCTGCGATATCGAGCGCCTGGAGCAGATCGAGCGGCTCGCCGAGCGCTCGGCCGAACACTTCGATGGCATCGACATTCTCGTGGCCAATGCCGCCGTACTGCCCTTCGTGGGCGCCTCGAGGGACACGCCCCCGGAACTCTTCGAGCGCATTCTGACCAAAAACCTACACAACAATTTCCGTCTCTGCCAGGCGGTCCACTCACACATGGCAGGGCGCGGCGGCGGCAGCATCGTGCTGGTCGGCTCGCTGGCCGGGCTCGTTCCCTTCCCCACGCTGATGGCGTATTCCGTCGCCAAAGCCGGGCTGGCTCACCTGGCGCGCTGCCTGGCGGACGAGTTTGCCCCGGACGGCATCACCGTCAACTGCGTTTCGCCGGGATCGATCCGCACCGCCTCCTCGGCCCGGTCGGGCGTGGACGACGACAACCGGCGGGCCGCAGCCGTCCCGCTGCAACGGGTCGGCGAACCGGACGACATCGCCGGCGCGGTGATCTACCTGGCTTCCGCCGCCGGCTCCTACGTCACCGGCGTCACCCTGCCCGTGGACGGCGGCCGGTCGCAACTGTCGCCGGCAGACCGAGGCGTACCGACCACGCACCGCAGCCTCTGGGGCACGGACCTCAATGATACATCCGAGTCAATCGACGAGGGTCTCGAATGAACTTCTCGCGTGCCGTTTCCTGTCACGTTCCCCCATGCGGCACCACGAAGTGCAGGAAATTGACCGGGAGGGACACGGGCCGCATTGCGCCTTAACGAGCCTTGTAGGTGGTGACGGGCAGTCGACTTGCGGCCCGTCGCTGTCATCTTCCTCGCGGCGACCTGGTCGATGAGGTGCTGCCCCGGCTTGTTGGCAAGGCGGTCGGCAGATAATCTGTGCAGCGTTTTTACAACGCCTGTCAGGTCGTAGCGTTCATGACGGTCCGTTTTCCAGAGGACGAGGTGAAAAATCGGTTCCGGATTCGGGCCTCCAGAAACGATTGTTCGATATGGGGGCAAAGAGGCTAATCGGAGAAAGCCATGACTCAAAAGACCGAACTGCTTGACCGTATCACCGTCCGGACCGACGTATTCAATGGCAAGCCGATAATCCGCGACAAGCGATTCGCAGTCGAACATGTACTGGAGATGCTGGCTGCGGGGGATACGGCCGAAAACATACTGTCAGAGCACCCCCTGCTGCAAGCGGAAGACATTCAGGCGTGTCTCCTCTTCGCCCATTGCTTAGTGGCCGGAGAGGAAATCCATGACCGCATTCCCGTTCAACAGGCTTCGTGAAATTCCTTCTCGATGTTTGCGCCGCATCGCAGACTCTCCACAGGGAGCTTGCCGACGCTGGCCATGACGTTCTCTCTGCTGCGGATGGATACGCTGGCGCGTCCGACGAACTCCTGCTTGCGCTTGCACACGAGCAAGGACGCGTACTCATAACAATGGACAAGGATTTTGGCGCGCTCGTCTTTGTGCGTCGTCTCCCACACCCATGCATCGTGCGGTTGGCGGGACTGACTGTTGTTGAGCAGGCCAAAGCCATGCGGGACCTGATCGAGCACCACGGCAGCGCCCTGCGGGAGGGCGCAATTATCGTGGTTACCGGAAAACGCGTGAGGATCAGGTCGGCAATGGCAGTGCGCCCATAGTGAACCAGCCTCGGTTATCGTCCCGGCCTCCAATCACATTTCGACTTCGACCCCAAATCTGCTCGGCTCGGTCGGGCGGCGACGACGACAACCGGCGGGCCGCAGCCGTCCCCAATTATGAAAACACTGCGGCGGCCGGCAATAGCAGCGAAACACGTAAGCGTGCTAATGCCGCGTGGTCTACATGCTGCAAGCACAGTAAGCGCGCTCTTACTCCGCGACATTCAACGTTTTCACTGCTCCTGCCGGCCCCGCTACGTTCATTCGTGAACAGGTACGGCTAGAATCGGTTGGATACAGCAAGGGACAAGCAATGCAGATGACCGAAACGCCTGAAGCCCTGACCGCCAACGTGGAAATGCCCAGGGTGGTCGAAGACCCCGACTCGGTGCCCTGGGCGGACGAGGCGGATCTCGTGGTCGTGGGCTTTGGCGGCGCCGGTGTCGTGGCGGCGCTCGAAGCGGTGCAGGCGGGAGCGAGCGTGCTGGCGGTGGACCGGTTCATGGGCGGCGGCGCCACGGCGCTGAGCGGCGGCGTGGTCTATGCCGGCGGCACCCGCCACCAGCGGGAAGCGGGCTTCAACGACTCCGCGGAGGAGATGTTCAAGTACCTGTCGTTCGAAGGCGTTCCGGTCCGGGACGACACCCTGCGGCGCTTCTGTGAATCGAGCAACGACAACATCGAATGGCTGGAACAGTTCGGCGTCCGCTTCGGCTCAAGCTTCTACGGGGAGCGCATCGCCTATCCGCCGGATGGCTTCTTCCTCTACTACACGGGCATGGAAAAGTTCCGCGCCGAAGCCGCCCGGGTCGCTCCGAGAGGCCACCGCACCGTCGGCAAGGGGCCTACCGGACACCGGTACTTCGCCCCCCTGAAGGAGGCGGCGCTCGGCAGCGGGGTTCGCCTGATGCCCCATGCGCCGGTACGCCGCCTGATCGTGGACGGGAACGAACGTGTAGTGGGTGTGGAAGTCCAGGCCATACCCCAGGAGAAGCAGGCAGAACACGAGGCCCTGTGCCGCCGCGTCAACCCCTACAAGATGGGAAACGGAGCAACCGCGGAACGGGCCATCGCCGAGTGCCGGGATTTCGAGCAGCGCCTGGACGGGAACCGGCAGTCAATCCGCGCCCGCCGAGGCGTGGTACTCGCTGCGGGCGGTTACAACTACAACCTGGAGCTCTTCAGCCGCTACCGGCCGATCGTCCGGGACGTCTATCGCGAGATCGTGCGCGGCGGCTCGATGGGCTGCGACGGCAGCGGCATCGAACTCGGCACCACCGTTGGCGGCGCGCTCAGCCATATGGACCGCCTGTTTGTCACCAAGCCGGTCTCGCCGCCGGAATCCTTCGTTTTCGGTGTCCTCGTCAACGCCGAAGGGAAACGATACATCACGGAGGATGCCTACTTGGGCAACGTCGGCTGCATCACCTCCGAACAGAGCCGCCTGGGCATGGCCTGGCTGATTCTCGACAGCCGCGTGTTTCGCAAGGGCCTGAAGGAATTGCTCTGGCCGCCGAAGAACGCGCTTTCCTGGTACGGCATGCCGGCGCTCATCAACATTTTCGCGGGCGGAACCAGGCGTGCCCGCACCATCGAGGCGCTGGCGGAGCGCTGTGATGTGGATGCGGCGGGGCTGCGCCGGACCATCGACGATTACAATCGATACGCGGCGCGGGGCGAAGACCCCGAGCACGGCAAGCTGCCGGTGCACCTCGAGCCCCTCGACTCCCCGCCATACGTTGCGCTCAACATGTCGATGCGCAACAAATGGGCGTTTTCCGGCACCATGCCCTACGGGGGCCTGACCGTCGACGAAGACACCGGCGCCGTCACCCGGGCGGACGGCACGGTGGTCGGCGGCCTGTACGCTGCCGGCCGCACCGCCCTGGGCGTCTGCTCGGAGAGCAACTTCAGCGGGCTGTCGATTGCCGATACGGTCTTCTCCGGGCGCCGCGCCGCGCGGGCCGCGTTACGGCTCAACGAGCCCAATTGAAAAAAGCCCTGACTCAAGGGATCGAACAGCTTGACCGCATAACGGTCCGGACCGACGTATTCAACGGCAAGCCGATTGTCCGTGACTTGCGCTTCGTCGCCAGACCTCAGCCGACGATCGCGCGCATGCCAATCGGTCCGGTAACGGAAGTTGACGTTCGAGCGAACCGTATGGGAGTAGCGCCCCAGACCCGAAATCCGATTTGACTCTGACCCCAAATTCAGACTTTGCAAGAGTCGCCAGCGTGTCCCTTATGACGGTGCCGGGCCGCCTGCCGGGCTTGCCTGGAGGATTTCGACGATGCCGATCGATCCGTCCATGCGGACCCGGTCGCCGGTGCGCAGGATCTTGCTGCCGTTGCCGGTATTCATGACGCAGGGGATGCCCAGTTCACGAGCCACGACGGCGCCGTGACTGAGCGAGCCGCCCATGTCGATGACCGCGCCGGATGCAAGCATGAGCAATCCCGCCCAACTCGGATCCGTTGTCGGGCACACCAGGATTTCCCCTGATTCGATGCGCACGTCGCCGTCAGGGCCGGTCAGCACGCGGACGCGCCCTTCAGCGACGCCCCGACTCACACCCAAGCCGGCGATGGTTTCCGGGATTCCGGTTTCGCCCGTTTCCGCGTCCTCCGGCTTCGTCTTCTGCGGTTGCCTGTCGAGCGGTTTCGGGACCCCGCTGAAATTGAACGGCAATTCGATTTTCAGGTAGGTTTCCCGTTGCGCGATGCGCCGGGCGATCGTTTCGCGCAAGGCCGCCGGGTCATCGCGAAACCAGGTGTCTGCAATCTCCGACAAGGTCAGGTGGAAGATGTCCTGGGCGGATTCGAGTACGGCGGCATTAGCAAGCTGATCCCCCAACCCGCGGGCGGCGCATCGCGCCGCATCGATAACGCGCAGGAAACTGGCTTTGCTGGTCTCGCGCAATTGCACGAAGCGGCGGGTCAGACCAAGGAGGAGCCTCGCCTGCGGGCGTTGCGCTACGGGTAGCTGCCCCAGGAAGGACCGTTGTGCTTCGGCGCGGGTGAGTTCCCGCGCGCGCTGCAGGCTGCTCGGCGACTGTTTCTCCGGTCTCTGCCGCATCTCCTCGATCAGGCTCGCGAGCAGGGCGGGGTCTTCGCGCCACGAAGGCTCGGAGAGCTGCCCTTCCGCGGTTCCGTGGAAGCCGTACCGCCGGATGAAATCGTCCAGGCCCGCCCGCTCGTGCGCGACCTCCCAGAGGGCATCGAGCACTTCGGTTTCGTCGATGCCGCGGGCGCCGGTTACCAGCTCCGTTTCGAGGCCGGGATGTCCGGCCGATGCCGCAAGCCTCGCCAGGCGGGCGTAGAGCAATCCCATGATCACGCCCGTTGCCATGTGGATTTCCATGATGTGTACGAAGCGATCGTGGGCTTCGACGATGGTATCCACGGCGCCTTCGATCGTCCGGGGCTTGCCCGCACCCACCGCGCCCGTCCACCAGCGATCGGTCTCGAGGCGCAGTGCCGCCTGCCTGCGGGAGAGCCACAGCGCCGTCCATAGCAGTCGTGCAACGCGCGAGACCGGGAACTGGAAAGCGGGCCGGCGCCCGCGAATGGCAGGGCCGTCGCCGCCCTTGCTCATCATGACTTCTTCCATCGTGCTCCTGGAGTACAGCGGCACCCGGTCGAAGAACGGCTGTTGCGCGCCAAGGTTGATTGCCGCCTGGCCGAAGAACGCACCGAAGAAGAAGTCTTCCGGCTGCTCCGGCATTTTCACTTCAGACCGGTCACAGGCGCCCACGGCCCGGAAACCCCGGAGTACGCCCAAGTTGTTGGGCGCGAACCAGAACGTGAACCCCAGCGCGGTACAGACTCCCGGGATGGCCTCGGCAATGTTGTTGCGCGACCAGTTCGTGTGATCGGGCACGTTGAGATGAAGGGGGTCGAGGTCGGGTTTGCCCGATCCTGTGGGTTCCATATTGATTTCCGGGCAATCCGGTTGAATGCTACTTCATCTACAATTATCCTTTCAATAGACGATAGTCTGTTGAGCAACGCCGGTGTCGATTACGGGATTGGATACCGGTTTCAGGGATATGGATATGCCTGCCACTCGATTGCCGGAACGGTTCGCGGATCTTGAACCCTTCGTCGAAAAATGGGACCTGCCCGATATCAACAGCCGCTATTCCGCGCGGCTCTCGAGTTCCATGGACGACATGCAGGCGTTCAACGACGCCATGGTCGTTCGCGCCGAAGACATCAAGTCCTGGCTAGACGGCCGCAGTTTCGACCACTACACGGATGCGGACCGGTGCCTGGCACGCCTCATGTTCGCCTATGCGGTGGTGGCGCAGTCCGTCGAGATCTACAGGCAGCCCGCCGTGCCGGATGCGGGCAACCGCATGTTCGATGTCGTTCTCGAACCGAAAGTGTGGCCGTAACCGGGCCGGGTGCCCGCGGGTGAAGTTCCGGCGCATGACATGGGCCGGCGGAAGGAGTGGATATGTCTGAGAACTATTCGGTCGGCATCGACCCGTCGGTGCTCGCGAAAGAACCGGATGAGAAATGGACCGACAAGTACCCGGACATCGACAAGTCCCGGGTCAGCTACGAGAGCATGACTTCCCCGGAGTTCCACGAACTCGAACGGGAAGCGGTTTTCCGGCGCAACTGGCTGTACGCGGGACGCGCTGAATGGGTTGCCCGGCCCGGCCAGTACTTCACCAAGGAATACGAGGTGCTCAGGAACTCGATCATCGTCGTGCACGGCCACGACGGCAAGATCAGGGCTTTCTATAACGTCTGCCCGCACCGGGGCAACAAGCTGGTGTGGAAGGACGAACCCGGGGAACCCGTCGAGGGGGTCTGCAAGCGCTTCCACTGCAAGTATCACGGCCTCGGGTACGGCACCGACGGGAAACTCGAGGTTCTGACCGACCGGGAATCCTGGTTCGGCGACCAGGGCAGGGACCTCGCGCTGGCGGAAGTGCCGCTCGAGTCCTGGAACGGCTTCCTGTTCGTCAACATGAACCGGGCCGGGCCGGAACAGACGTTGCGGGAGTTTCTGGGCGACTACTACTGGGAGGGTTTCGACTGGCCTTTCGACAGACTCACCGAGCGCTTTGTGGCGCGGGGCGTGACACAGTGCAACTGGAAAGGCCTCATGGATGCGTTCAACGAGATCTATCACGGTGTCTACGTTCACAAGGAAGCCTTTCCCTATCTGCAGAAGATGAGTTTCGATGCACTGCAGGCCATGCACGTCAAGACGATGGCCCTGGTCGGGAAGCACGGCTTCTACATGTCACCGCGCAATCCCCAGGGCCTGTTCGTCACCGATATCGAACGGATTTCACAATGCACGGGCACCGGCCCGCAATACCCGGCCACCGAGGACCTCACGCAACTGCCGCCCGCCGCAAACCCGATCCATACCGACGATTGGGGAACGAGCAGCCACTTCATCTTTCCCAACATCCAGATCCAGTTCTACTATCCCAACTGGTATCTCGTGTATCAGTATTGGCCGTTGGCCTACAACAGGATGCGCTTCGAGATCGACTGCCACTATCAGCCGTCGAAAAACTTCTCCGAGCTGATGTCGCACTACGGCCATGTGGCAACCTTCTGGGATGCGGCGCTGCAGGACATCAACAACCTGGAGGCAACGCAGAAAGGCCTTGAAATGGGCGTATTCCAGGACTGGCCGCTGACCGACCAGGAACTCATGATCCGGGGCTTTCACCGTCAGATCTACGACCACGTGGCCCGGTACAGGGAGGAGCGGGGCAGGGCCGACTCCACCATGCGGCTGGACCGCTCCTGACAGGAACGGCATGCCCTTGTTTTGCCGACGAGCCATTGGGAGTTGATCGCCGAACCATGGACGGAAAGATCAGGACCCAACCGGAGAACCGCATCATCGCCGGCGGCGGCGCCTACGATCAGCGGCATTACGAAGACCATCCCGAACTGGGCACGGGCCTCATCAGCTACGAGCACGCCATTTCGCCCCGCAGTTTCGAGCTCGAACGGGAAGCCCTGTTCAGGCGCTCCTGGATCAACCTCGGCCACGAACTGCGCCTGCCCAAGGTCGGGAGCTATTTCACGCGCGAGCTGGAGGTTCTGAATACCTCCATCATCGTGGTCCGGGGAAAAGACCGGAAAATCCGCGCTTTTCACAATGTATGCCCGCACCGGGGCAACAAGCTGGTGTGGGAGGGCCACCCGGCACAGGAGACCTCGGGCCGGGCCATGGCATTCTTCTGCAAGTACCACGGGCTCGGATACGCCCTGGACGGCAAGATGGAGGTGCTGAGGGACCCGGACAACTGGTTCGGATCCCAGGGCTGCGACCTGCATCTGGCCGAGGTGCCCGTCGAATTGTGGAACGGCTTCGTTTTCGCAAACTTCCGGCCCGGCGGTCCGGGTGAGTCGCTGCGCGCGTACATGGGCGAGCATATCTGGTCGGCGCTGGATGACATCCCGGTCGATCTCTATACGGACCAGGTGCGTGGACAGGGCGAGATCGACAGCAACTGGAAGACCCTGCACGACGCCTTTTCAGAGGCATGGCACGGCTCCGTGCTGCACAGCCAGGCCATGGTGACCATGCGCAACATCACGTTCCGGGCGCCGCCGTCGCGTTTCGACGGGCCGCACCGCACCGCTATCGCCTGCGGCACGGTGCCCGAAGGCGCCTACACGTTCGATATCGAGCGGATATCCCGCGCTTCCGTGACGGGCAGCCAGATTCGACCGGCCCGGGAAATCGAGGCTCCAAAGGCGGCTTTCGGGCCCGACCAGCAGGACTGGGTGGCTGTGACGTTCACCGTCTTCCCCAACTTCCAGGTGCAGGTCTACGCGCCGGGCTGGATCAACACATACAACTACTGGCCCCTGGCCCACAACCGCATGCGCTTCGAGATCAACCAGTACTTCCAGCCGGCACGCGACTTTTCGGAACTGTTCGCCCGCACCACCGGCATCGCCATGGTGCTCGACAACGTGCTGCAGGACCTTGGCCTGCTGGAAGCGACCCAGCGGGGCCTGGAATCCCGTGTCTACGACGCCTACCCGCTGATCGACGAAGAGCACAACATCCGGCACTTTCACAAGATGGTGGATGAGCGGATCAGAGCGTATCGGCAGGAACTCGGGGAGGATGGGTGAATACTGGACATCCCGGAGCCTCGAGCGGATGACCAGGAGCAAACGGAATCAATCGAAATGTCTGAAAACCAGGTAAACGCCGTATTGGAGCAGTTCAACGCGCTGCAATCCGGGTGGAACGAGGAAACCACGTTCGTCGACATGCGGCGTGACCTCGACTCGTTCTACGACTCCCTTGCACAGGACATCGGCGCACGGGTCGAAGCGGTATCGGTGATGGGCGTGCCCTGCGAATCGACAACATTCGGGCCGGTCGACAACGGCCTCGTGATCGTCTATTTCCATGGTGGAGGCTACGTGGTTGCTTCGCCGCAAACCCATCGGGACATTGCGTCGCACCTCGCGAAGGCAACCGGCGCCCGGGTAGTGAACGTCGGCTATCGGCTGGCGCCCGAACATCCGTTTCCGGCCGCGCTGGAGGATGCGGAGGCCGTTTACCGTTCGCTGCTGGAAGACGGATGCAGCCCTGGTCGCATCGTGCTCGCGGGCGACTCGGCGGGCGGTGGCCTGGCAGCGGCGTTGCTGGTCAAACTGCGCGACGCGGGCGCGGAACTGCCCGCCGGGGCGGCCCTGCTCTGTCCCTGGGCCGATCTCGCCTGTGCGGGCGAGAGCTATGTCTCAAGGGCCGAACACAGCCCTGTGGGCAACAGGGAGATGGGCCTCATGATGGCGCAACTGTACCTAGGAGAGGACGGCGACACCGGGCATCCGCACGCATCACCCATCCATGCCGACCTGAGCGGGCTACCGCCGCTGTTGATCCAGGCTTGCGAAAACGAAGTGTTCCTGGACGATTCCCGCACGCTTGCCCGCCATGCCGAGCAGGCCGGCGTCAGGGTGGAACTCAAGATATGGCCGGGTCTGTTTCATACCTGGCAGATCTATGCCAGCGCGCTCAAGGAGGCGCGAACGGCCATCGGCGACGTGGCGAAGTTCATTGAGTCGGTCGTAACCTGATAGTTTGGGGGGCGATGCCCCAGACCGACCCGAGCACGATGTCCAAGCGCGAAATTCATCCATTCGTCAACCATGTCCGCGATTTCGAAGTTCGGCGTCGGAAAGAAACTCAGAGCCTACCGTTCCTTGCCGATCACCTTGCGCATTCCTTCCAAACCTTCCCTTACGGGGTCGCGGGCGAACGAAAGGGACTCGAGCGACAGCCATTCATCCAGCAGGGGAGAGGCCGCGCGCAGGTTGTAGCTGAGAGCGCGCTTCGTCCAGCTCAGCATCCTGGGGTCGCGCCGGGCGAGTTCCCGTGCATAGGCGAGTGCTTCGTCCAACAGCGTGGCGCCGTCGGTGACCACGCTGATCAACCCGATGCGCTCCGCCTCGGCGGCATCGATCGTACTGGACTTGAACAGGTGGTACTTCGCCTTCGCCGAACTGACCCCGCGCGCCGGCCACAGGAACGCATCGGGCGCCGGGAGGGCGTTTATCCTGAGTTGGGAGGCGGTCAGCATCCTGGCCCCGCGCGCCATGAAGATCACGTCGCACAGGAGCGCAAGCCCCAGGCCGCCCCCGAGGATGTCCCCGTTCACGGCGGCGATCACCGGCTTGTGCAGGTCCATCAGCCGCCGCAGTGCCGACGTGTATTGAACGCTCGAGTCGATGGACCGTTCCACGTCTTCGTTGAATGTCCCGACCAGGTCGATATCGGCGCCCACCGAAAACGCCTGGCCCGCACCGGTGACGACCACGACCCGCACGTTCGAATCGTCCGCCAGTTGCAGCCATAGCCGGTTGATCTCGCCCAGCAGCCGTTCATCGAGCGCATTGAGGCGCTTCGGGCGGTTCAGGGTCGCCAGCAGCACGCCGTCGTCGTGGCGGTCGATTTCAATGTCTGAGTATTCCGAGTAATCCATCGAAGGTCCCTGCGAGTGTGAGCCGAGTCGGGCCGAACAAAACGCTAGACATCTGTTGTTTCAACGATTGCATGTCTTGAGACGGGGTGTCAATATGGCTTGGCTTGCAAGTCACCGAACCGGGGGGAGTTGCCATGAGTATCGCCGACAGCTTTCAGCCTGTGGGCGCGCCCTTTGATGAGGTCTATTCCCTGTATCGGCGGTCGCGCGAAGAAGAGCCGGTTTTTTTTTCAAAGGAACTGCAATGCTGGGTGGTCACCCGTTACGACGACATCATGGACATGCTTGCGGACCCCGTCTTCACCAACGAGGGAACCCTCTCCGGCTTCAACTACGAACCGGAAACAGAGGCGATCCTCTCGAGCGGCATCAACTGGAACGCCACCTCGCACATCAATGGCGTCGAGGGCCCGGAGCACCAGCGCTTCAAGAAAGTCCTGGTGCCAATACTGTCACCCGTCCGGCTGCGTGCCCAGGAGGCCGCGGTCCGCGCGATCGCGGTCGAGCTGATCGAAGCGTTCAAGGACCGGGGACATTGCGAGTTCATGAAGGAATTCGCTTATCTTCTGCCCATCCTGACCATGTTCCAGTTCATCGGCTTCAACAAGCGGGAAGACGACCTGGAACAGCTCGCCAGGTGGAGCGGCAGTACCTTCGCCATGTGGCTGACGCCCATGCAGCCCGCCGAGCAGAAGGAATGCGCGCTGCAGGCCGTGGCGTACCAGCGCTACATCCGCGACAAGCTGAACGACCGGAGGCGGAACCCGAGGGACGACCTGATGACCGAAATGGTCCTGGCGATGGACCGCGGCGAGATCGACCTGAGCGAAGACGAACTGGTGTTGATGTACATCTTCACCTTCATCGGCGCCGGCCACGAAACCACGATGGCGCAGTTGGGGAACACGATGTACCAATTGCTGCTCGAGCGCGAGCGCTGGCAAGCGCTGCTGGACGACCCGCGGATCGTGGACGACGTGGTGGAGGAGACCATCCGCTACGACGCCTCGGTGGTCGCCTGGTACCGCCGTGTCGCCGAAGACACCGAATTCCGTGGCTTTTCCATGAAAAAGGGGGAATTCGTCGTCATGATGTTCGGTTCTGGCAACCATGACGAGTGCAAATTCGACGAACCCGAAAGCTACTGCCCGGTGCGGCCGAACCGGGAACGGCCGCTGACCTTCAGCCGCGGGCGGCACTTCTGCCTGGGCGCGCCGTTGGCGAGGCTGGAAGTGCGGGTTGCCCTCGAGGAGTTCGCGGCGCGCCTGCCCGGCGTTCGCCTGGCCCCGGGTCAGCCTATCGATATGGCGCCCTCCGTGGCGACAAGGGCGATCGAACACCTCGAACTGCAATGGTGAGTAGCGGCTACATTGCCCGCCGCGTGAAGGTAACGGGCAGGGAGCGCGGGCCCCTGAATACGAAAGTACCCCAGATGTCCAGGTCTTCCTCCGCGATGCCCAACCTTAGATCGTCCATCCGGTTCACGATCTCACGGAAGGCGCACTTCATCTCCATGCGCGCCAGCATGGCCCCGAGGCACCGGTGCACGCCGGTGCCGAAGGTCAGGTGCTGGCCCACGTTGGCGCGTTCGAGGTCGAAGTCGTCGGCGTTCGCGAAGGTCGCCGCGTCGCGGTTGGCCGATGCCCAGCACAGGTAGATGAAACTGCCCCGGGGGATTTTGGTGCCGCCGATCTCGCAGTCCGCCACGGCGACCCTCGGCAACTGGGGAACCGGCGGCTGGATGCGCAGGGTCTCCTCCACGAATCGCTTCAGCGCCCGCTCCTGGTCCTCTGAGTTCCGTAGCCTTTGCATCAGGTCGGGGTTGTTGGCGAGAATCAGGCTCCCCCAGGAAATCCCGTTCCTGGTTGTCTCGTTGCCGGCCGCGATCAGGGCAACCCCGCAGGAAAGCAGTTCCGTCTGGCTGAGGGTGGGGTTCTCCCCGTCGTCGATCTGCGCATGCACCAGGTCGGAGAGCATGTCGTCCCTGCGGTTGCGGCGGCGCTCCTCGAACTGTTCGTGCAGGAAGCGGTGCATGTCCATCATGTCCCGCGCGTAGCCGTACGCCTCCTCTTTGGTAATGCCGCGGCCGATGGGCGCAACCGAGGCGTCCGACCAGCGCTCCACGTCGTCCCGGCGCTCCCGCGGCACGCCGAGCATGTCGGAGATGACGTAGATGGCGGTGGGAACCGAGAACTCCCTCACCAGGTCCGCCTCGCCCCGGCCGATGAAGGCGTCCACGAGATCGCGGACGATCGTGGTGATCTGCTCTTCCATCGCCGAGACGCGGTGCGCGCCGAACGCCTGGTTGACCAGGCCGCGGCGGCGCGCGTGCAGGGGCGGGTCGACGTTGAAGTTGTCGCCCGCCCGGTGCGGCCCGAAACCCTCGCGGCGCATCATCTCGTCGATCTCGTCCTGCCAGGGCGGGCGGCCGACGTTGTCGAGGCCCAGGCC
>CAZWZH010000179.1:0-16205 GCA_964638775.1 uncultured Pseudomonadales bacterium | reverse complement strand
ACCCTGTCGCTATATCGAATCCAGTCGAAATCTCTGTCCACTGTTCAAGATATCTTAGCCCAGTCCATCCTGAGACACTGTTATCAACAATGAATAGGTCTCCACCTGATGAATTCATAGAATATCCTCTAAAGAATTTTTGTAACTACTCGCCCCCCACGCCCTTGGTTGCCGCTTGAAGGCGAGTTTCGCATGAGTTGACATCATAGCCCGTCGGTTCTATGGTGAGGTCTTTCCGGGAGACGCGCACCGGCATGGGCAACGCTTATTTCGGTTCCAAGGCGACGGCGGGCTTGTGCCAGGCGCTGATCGCCTTGATGCCGCCGCACTCGGTGTACATCGAGACGCACCTGGGGGGCGGGGCGATCATGAAGCGCAAGCCCGGCGCCTTGCGCAACATTGGGATCGATCTGGACGAGCGGGCCTTGGCCGGGTTCCGGTGCGATTATCCGGTGGAGTTGGTGCACGGTTGCTGCCACCGGTTTCTGGCGGAGTATCCCTTCGACGGGACGGAGTTGGTGTACAGCGACCCGCCGTACCTGCAGCGCACGCGCAAGTCGGCGCGGCGCTACCGGTATGACTACGAGGACGCGGATCACGCGGCGCTGCTCGGCCTGCTGCGCGCGCTGCCGTGCGCGGCGATGGTGTCGGGGTATCCGTCGTCGTTCTACGACGAGCGGCTGGCGGGCTGGCGCAGCGCGTCGGTGCAGGTGATGAACCAGGCCGGGGCGGTGACGGAGAGGGTGTGGTTCAACTTCGAGCCGGACCGGGTGCACTGGGCGAGCCTGGCGGGCCGGAACTTCACGCACCGCCAGTCGGTCAAGCGCAAGGCGCAGGGCTGGGGCCGGCGCTATCGGGCGATGCCGCCGGCGGAGCGCCTGGCGGTGCTGGCGGCGATCATGGCGGTGGAGGCCGAGTAGCCGGTGGCGACGGTGAACAAGGCGTCGCTGCGCTCGGAATTCGATGCGCTCAAGGGGCGCTTCGAGGAGCTGTGCGCGCACGGCAAGATGAGCGCCGAGAGCCGCGCCCTGTTCGAGGCCCTGCTGATGCTCTTCCAACTGCTGATGGCGGTGTTCATGGAGAAGAACACCCCGAAGGGTTCGCAGAACTCCGGCCTGCCGAGTTCCCGGGCCGAGGCCGACGAGACCGCTCGTAGGCGCCCCGGCGCCAAGGGCAAGGGGCCGAAGGCCGACGCCGCCGGGGACGGACCCAACCGCCTGGTCGTGGAGCAGCGGACCGCGCCGGTGACCGAGTGCCGCGCCTGCGGTCGCGACCTCGCTCAAACCGCCCCAACCGGCCACGAGCGGCGCGTGCTGGTCGACATCGTGTTCGAGACACGCGAGTTGACGGTCGAGGCCGAGCTCAAGACCTGTCCGCGCTGCCGGACCGAGAACAAGGGCGCCTTTCCCGACGACATGCCGGGGCCGCTGCAATACGGCCACGGCATCGTCGCCTTCGCCACACACCTGCTGGCTGCCCAGATGGTGCCGCTCAAGCGCACCGCCCAGACCCTCAAGGTCCTGACCGGACGCGCGATCGCCGAGGCGACCTTGCTGGCTTGGCTGACTCGACTGCACCGCGCGCTGGCCGACTGGGAGGCCGCCGCGATCCAACGCCTGCTCGCCATGCCCGCCTTGCACGCCGACGAGACGGGCCTGCGCATCGACCGGAAAAACCACTGGCTGCACACCGTCGGCGCCGGCGACCTGACGGTGAAGTTCGTCCACCGCAAGCGCGGCCGGGCCGCCATCGACGACCTCAACGTCATCCCCCGCTACGGCGGCGTCCTCGTCCACGACCGCTGGGCCAGCTACCTCGCCTACCAGAACTGCGCGCACGCCCTGTGCGGCGCCCACCTGCTGCGCGACCTCGCCTTCGTCGAGGACGCCCACGGCCACGCCTGGGCCAAACGCATGGGCAAACTCCTGCTGGAGACCGGCCGCAAGGTCCGCGAAAAGGACGACAAGGCGCTCGACGATCCCGCCTACAAGGCCGTGCGCAAACGCTACCGAACCATCCTGACCCAGGCCAAACGGGAACTCCCCCCGACACCCGTCCGACTCGACGGGCAACGCGGGCGCGTCGCCAAATCCGACGCCGAAAACCTCCACCAAGCCCTCGTCAACTATGAATCCGAGGTGCTCCGCTTCGCCCGCGACCCCGACACCCCGTTTACCAACAACCGCGCCGAGCGCGACATCCGAATGGCCAAGGTCAAGCAGAAAATCTCCGGCTGCTTCCGAACCCCCCAATACGCCGCCGCCTACTGCCGAATCTCCAGCTACCTCCAGTCCATGGCCAACCAAGGCTACAATCCCCTCGCCGCCATCCAGATCGCCCTCAACGGCAACGCGGCGAACCTGATCGAGCCGCCGCCGCAAGCGCCGGCCGATCACGGAGAAGGGGGCGAGTAGTTACCCTCAATCTTACGGTCGGATTGCGCTGGACCGAGGAGAAAAAGGACTTCGTCGGCGCCCAGTCCTATCTGGCACCTGTGTCCCGCGCCTACGTGCACAACCACCCGGCCTTTGCCGACCTGAGCCAGAAATGGGACGAGATCTCGCCCAAGTTCGGCCTTTCCTATCAATGGGACGATATCCTGTTTTACGCTTCCTATTCCGAGGGATTCCACTCCGGCGGTTTCTTCGGCGTCAACCAGAACACACGGGATTTCGAGCGCGACCAGTACGACCCGGAATTCGCCAATTCCTGGGAGGCCGGTATCAAGAGTCAGCTCCTCGACAACAGGCTGCAACTCAACGGCGCCTTCTTCTACAACGACTTCGACGACAAGCAGGAGTAGGCCGTTCAGCTCGACCCGGACACCAAGACGGTCGCTACCGTGTTCAGCAATGTCGCCAAGGCGGTCTACTGGGGTGTCGAGCTCGAGGCGCAGTTCGTGGTCAACGAGAACGTGAGCCTGTTTGCCTCCTACGGCTATCTGGATGCGGATTACAAGGATTTCTTCACCGACATCAATCCGAATGACGACGGGCTTGGCCAGAACATCGAAGATGCCAGCCACCTCATTCCCAGGAATGCCCCTGACAACACCTACGGTTTCGGCGGGACCGTGACGGTACCCGCCGGTCCGGGGTACTTCGAACTGTACGCCAAGTACAATTTCGTGGATGCCATCGAAACCAGCCTGGTGAACGCCGAGTTCGGCCATCTGCCATCACGCAAGTATGTCAACGCCAATGCCAGCTACAACTGGCGGAACATGACGGTGACCGTGTACGGCCGCAACCTGAACAATGAGATCTATGAGACCTATGGCCACATCGGCGGTGGCAGCCCGGAGTTTCACCTGTTCGGGGTCAGCACCGTGACGCCTGGCAGAAGCTGGGGCGTTGAGTTCGAGATGGAGTTGTAGTACGGATAAGTCTTTCTGCGTCGAACGATGAATTCGATTACAACTTTCTGCGTTTCGCACCGGCGAGCAGTCAAGGAAATACGCCATGCCCGAAACGAACAAACGCCTGGTGATCTGCTGCGACGGCACCTGGAACAGCCCGGAGCAGCACCATGTGACCAACGTGGTTCGCACCGCCCGCGCGCTGCGGCCCTTCGACGATGAGGGCGTCCCCCAGGTCGTGTGTTACGACTGGGGAATCGGCTCCTACGGCAACAAGATCAGCGGCGGCATGCTCGGTGCCGGCATCGACAAGAACATTCAGGACGCCTACCGGTTCCTGGTGCACAACTACTCGCACGGCGATGAGATCTTTCTCTTCGGTTTCAGCCGTGGCGCCTATACCGCGCGCAGCCTCGCCGGCCTGATTCGCAACGCCGGCCTGCTGAAGAAAACCCACGCCGACCGGATACCCGCTGCCTACGGAATGTACCGGCGTCGTGCCGGGCCGGACGCGCCGACGGCGCTCGAGTTCCGCCGCGACTTCTCGAACGAGGTGCGCATCCGGTTCATCGGCGTCTGGGATACGGTCGGCGCTCTCGGGGTTCCAAGCCAGATCTTCGAGGCGATGGGGGGCAACCGCAAATATGCGTTCCACGATACGTCGCTGAGCGGGATCATTGAGAACGCCTGCCACGCCGTCGCGATCGACGAGAAGCGCATCGACTTCGAACCGACGCTCTGGAAACGGTTGCCGAAAGACGGCCAGACCATCGAACAGCAATGGTTCGCCGGCGTGCACGGCGACGTGGGCGGCGGCAACGCCGATCCGGGCCTGGCCCACGTGGCGCTGCAATGGATGTGGTCCCGGGCGGCGGCGCATGGTCTCGCGTTCGACGATGGCTATCGGAACGCGAAGGTGCGACCCGACCCCCTGGGCAAGCTGCATCGATCCTGGACGGGCATGTACCGGGTCAAGGGCCGTCATGTGCGGCCCATCGGCAAGTTGCTGCCGGGGTTGGAGACCGTACACGATTCCGTACGCGAACGCTGCGGGAGTGTGCCGGGCTACCGGCCGGCCAACCTCGTGAAGTTTCTCAGCGGCAATCCCCAGCCCGACTGGCCCGCTGATTGGCCCCGGGCGACGGAGTGAACACCGCCTGGAACACGGGCGGCGGGAGGCAACGTGTTCTACATGTGGCCAAGCGGTTCTCTGACCAGCGTTGTCAGCAATCACGCACACACCATGAGGAATTGGCCCATAGGAGGATGAGGTGCTCCCTGTTATGGTCTGGCGCATGTCTACCGTGACGTTCGATACGTTGGCATTCAGCAAACGGCTGCAGGAAGCGGGCGTTCCCCTCGCCCAGGCCGAGGCCCATGCACAGGTGCAGGCAGAATTTCTAACCGACCATGTGTTGTCTCACGTTGCGACCAGGGAAGACATGAAGCAACTGGAAGTGCGTCTTGGAATGGAGATGCAGTTGCTCGCCAGAACGCTCACGATTCGACTCGGCGGCATGGTCGTCCTCGGTGTCGGTGCGCTGGCTGCGCTCATGCAAATCTGATTCGCGGCGCGAATTGCCAAGGCGCGGGTGCTCCGGGAGTCGCGTCGGGAAGCGAAACCACCCCTCAGACAAGCAACCGGTACGGCGCCTCCAGCAGGTCGCGGACGGCGCCCAGGAATTGCGCGGCGGGCGCGCCGTCGAGCACCCGGTGATCCCAGGTGAGCGACAGGCGCATCTCCTGGGTCTTGCGGGGCGTCGCGCCTTCCCACCAGACTCCGTCGCGAATCCGGTTGACGCCCAGAATACCCGCTTGCGGCGCATTGATGATGGGCGTGAACGAGTCCACGCCGAACATGCCGAGCGCCGAGACGGTGAACGTGCCGTCGTGCAGGTCGTCGGGTGTCAGGGTGCCGTCACGGGCAGCGGCGGCCAGGCGCGAGCTGTCCTGGACGAGTTGCTTCATGGTGAGCCGGTCGGCGTGCCGTATGACGGGGACGATGAGCCCTTCTTCCAGGGCCACCGCCATGCCCACGTTGATATCGCCTCGCAGGGTGATTTCCTTTTCACCGAAAACGCTGTTCATGTCGGGATGCTTCGCCAGCGCCTTGGCACAGGCGCGGATCGCCAGGTCGGTATAGGTCGGCCGCAGCCCCTCGTCCTTCCATTCATCGATGAGCTGCGTGCGAAGCTTGACCGCGTCGTCCATGTTGACATCCATGTCCATGGTCAACTGCGCGGACGTCTGCAGGCTCTCGTACATGCGCCTGGCGATGGTCCTGCGCATGGCCCGGACCGGCACGGTGCGGTCCTCGGCGGGTGCGAATTCGGGTGTGGCGGGGGCACTGGCCGCCTGTTCCACGTCTTCCTTGGTGATGCGGCCGCCCGGGCCCGTGCCCCGAATGCCCGCCAGATCGACGCCCAGTTCCCGTGCCAGCTTGCGCGCCATGGGCGAGGAAGCCGGCGGCTTGGCCGGTTCCGGCCTGGCCGCCGACGCTGCCTGCACGTCGGCTTCGACGACACGGCCCCCGGGCCCGGTGCCGTTCACGGTGGCGATCTCGACGTTCAATTCGCGGGCCAGTCGCCTCGCGGCGGGAGAGGAAAACTGCCTTCCATTGCCTCCCAGCGGCATGGTAGCCGTGGCTGCGGGGGATGCCGCATCGGCCGGGGCCGCTTCGGCCAGGGACGCGGCGCCCCCGGCTTTTGGCAGGATGTCGGGAATCGCTTCCCCGGGTTCGTAGATGTAGCCGACCACGTCCCCGGGTTTCATGGTGACGCCTTCGGCGACGATGTGCCTGACGGTACCGGTCGCCTCGGCATCCACATCGAGATTGACCTTCTCGGTCTCCAGGCGATAGAGAAGGTCGCCTTTTTCCACCTGCTCGCCGTCGGCGATGCACCACTCCTCGACGATCCCTTCGGTCATGTTCATGCCGACCTTTACGAGGTAGATTTCCTGTGGCAATTCAACTCCCTCCGGCCGGCCGCGGTTCGCGCGCCATGCTAAACAATCCTCTCTCGGCCGCCAACTCAAGGGTTTTCCACACATCGACCACGTGCGGGCCGCTGCACTCGACGAACATCGTGGCTTTCTGGCCCGCCTTCAGCGTCCGGTCCCGCTCGCCGTCGAAGGCCAGCACTCCCGGCCCGGCGATCTCGACCCGCTTGCCGAATTGCACGGTTCCATGGTCAGCAACGGCAACCCGCCGGTAAAGCCCGGGTGCGATGGGCGCCTGCACGCTGTGGCCTCCCGGCCCGAATGTCAGGCGCAAGCCGCAATCGTCATCGCGGCGGACGCTTTGCAGGAGCCCGCCTATCGAAGTCACGCCCACCGCGGCAGGATCGGCACAGGTCAGAAGGGCCGTGTCGAGCAATTCCGGCGCGAGTAGCGCCCTGGCGCCGACGAATCGTTCGCGGCTGAGAACGGCATCGATGAGCGCGAGATCCCCGCGCTCGCCCTCGACTTCCACCCGTATGAGCTTCTGTTGCCGGGCCACCTCGTCGAGGCGGATGCGCCCGGCGGCGATCAGTCCGGCCGCCGCCCCCGCGACCGTACCTTCGAGCAGGCAGGGGAACACGTTGTTGGTGCCCGTTGACAGGGCGATCAGCGGTGCGTCGTGCCAGCCGATGGCGAAGGCGCGGTTGGTGCCGTCGCCCCCCAGCGTGATGACCACCGCGCAGCCAATGTCCTGCAGCGCCCGGGCGGCGGAGATCGTGTCGAGCGGGGTGGCGGTGCGGGTGGCTTCCAGCGGCGTGGACTCGAGGCCCTCATGGTCTTTCACGGCCCCCGCAACGATGCCGTGCGCATCGTCGAGCCAGGCGATTTCGCGTGCGCCGGCGGCGTGGGCGCCGACCAGCGCGCGGCTGACGATGGCCTGTTTTTCCTGGTTGTCGAACACCGAGGCCCGGGCGACCAGGCGGCGCACGTCCTTGCCGGACGCCGGGTTGGCGACAATGCCGATGACGCCCAAGGAACGGTTACCAGGAGTAGAGCGGCCCCGCTTCAAATCCCGAGCTGCTTTCGCGTCTCCGCCACGATGCGCTCGGCGTTCGGCACGTAGTGCGGCTCCAGCGCCGGGCTGAACGGCACCGGCGAGAACGGGGCGCCGACCCGGGCGACGGGCGCGTCGAGCCAGTCGAAAGCCAGTTCCTGGAGCTGGGCGGCGATTTCGCCGCCGATGCCGCCGAAACGCACGGCTTCGTGCACGATCATCGCCCGGTGGGTTTTCTTCAGGGACGCCACCGCCGTGTCGGTGTCGAACGGCTGCAGCGTGCGCGGGTCGATCACTTCCGCATCGATGCCGACGTCGGTGAGTTGCTCGGCAGCGGAAAGCGCTTCGTGCACCATGCGGCCCGTGGCGATGATGGTGTAGTTGGAACCCTCGCGGACGATGTTCGCCTCGCCCAGCGGAATGGTATAGGGCTCCTCCGGAACGTGCCCCTTCATGGCCAGCGACATCTTGTTCAGAATGACGAACACCGGGTTGTCGTCGCGTGCGGCGCTGATGATCAGGCCCTTGGCATCGTACGGTGTGGAGGCCATGGTCACCTTCAGGCCCGGTATGTGGCAGATCCAGGCTTCCAGGCTCTGGCTGTGCTGGGCGGCCAGGCTGGCGCCGGCGCCGGCCATGGTAAGCACGGTTACCGGCAGGGTCGCGCGGCCCCCGAACATGTAGCGCATCTTGGCGAGCTGGTTGGCGATCTCGTCCATGCACTCGCCCATGAAGTCCATGAACATCACGTCGATGACCGGCCGGCAGCCCGTTGCCGCGGCGCCGACGCCGAGGCCCACGATGCCTTCTTCGGAGATGGGCGTATCCACCACGCGATCGGCCCCGAACTCCTTCTGCAGCCCATGGAAATACCCGTAGACGCCGCCGGCCTGGCCGACGTCCTCGCCGGCGACGAATGCATCGGGCTGTTCCCGCAACACGCAACGGATGCCGTCGGCGATTGCCGCCACGTATGGAATTTCCCGGAGTTGCTCCTGTGCTTCGGCCATGAACGGCTCCTTGAACGATTAAGCGTAAACGTCTTCGAGAATGGTCGCGGGATCGGGGAACGGGCTCTCTTCGGCGTAGTCGACCGCCGCATCGACCTCGGCCCGGATTTCCTCGTGTATGGCCTCGGCCGCCTCTACGGAGAGTACGTCCTGTTCGGCGAGCCGGGCTTCGAAGGTCTCGATGGGGTCTTTCTTCCGCCACTGCTCCACCTCTTCGTCGGTGCGGTAGCTCAAGCCCATGCCGCGGACACCGACGTGGTCGTAGTAACGGTAGGTCTTGCATTCGAGCAGGGTGGGGCCGTCCCCCCGGCGCGCCCGGTCGATGGCCTCGCCGGCCGCCTCATAGACCGCCACCGCGTCCATGCCGTCCACCACCACGCCGGGCATGCCGTAGCCGGGCGCCCGGTCGGCGATGTCGATGATGGCCTGGTGGTTGGCCTGGGGCGTGTACTCGCCGTAACCGTTGTTCTCGCACACGTAGACACAGGGCAGCTTGTAGAGGCCGGCCATGTTCGCGGCCTCGTGGAACGAGCCCTCGTTGCTTGCGCCGTCCCCGAAAAAGCAGATGGTCACGTTGTCGCGTTTCTTGAACTTGGACGAAAAGGCGGCGCCCATGGCGATGGTGGTGCCTGCCCCGACGATGCCGTTGGCGCCGAGCATGCCGATCTCCAGGTTCGACACGTGCATGCTGCCGCCCTTGCCCTTGCAGTACCCCGTCGCCTTGCCGAACAGCTCCGCGAACATGTACCTGAAGTCGCCGCCCTTGGCGATCAGGTGGCCGTGGCCCCGGTGGGTGCTGGTGATGTAGTCCTCGTCGGAGAGGTGCGCCATGACGCCGGCGGCGACCGCTTCCTCGCCCACGTACATGTGCAGGGCGCCGGGAATCTTGCCGTTTTCCATCATCCTGCCGGCCGTTTCCTCGAAGATGCGGATGCGCACCATGCGCCGGTGAATGTCCAGCAGGACATCGTCGGAGATCTGCTTGCTCAAGGCTTCCCCCAGAGAGTTTTTCGAATATATTTGCGCCTTTATATCGAAAGGAAGGCAGCGTGACTACTTTTGCATTGGCCCTGGCGGAGGAGCGCCCGGACGAAATCGCCGTCCGGGACGAATCCAAGGCCCTCGGCTGGGCGGAGCTTGACGACCGCCTGAACCGCATCGCGAACGGGCTGAATTCAACGGACCTGGGCTCCTCGAGGAGGATTGCGGTATTCGCCGAGAACGCGGTCGAGACGGCACTGGCCAACCTGGGAGGGCTGATCGGCGGCGCATCGGTCGTCCCGGTCAATTTTCACCTGACGGGCGCGGAAGCGGCTTACATTCTCGAAGACTCCGGGGCGCGTGTTTTGTTCGTGGGTCCGGAGACGCTGGAACGCGGCGTCGAGGCGGCCGCCCAAAGCGGTGTACATACCGTGATCGGCTGGGGATGCGACGGCTCGGTTACCCCCTGGGACGACTGGCTGGCCGCCCAGTCGGGCGTTGAACCGCCGGGCGACCTGCGTCCGCTACCGAATCTCCTGTACACCTCCGGCACGACGGGCCGGCCCAAGGGAACCGAACTGCCGCCGACCATGTTTGCGGGCGGTGACACCGTGGCGGAACACCTCGCCAGGCTTGCCGAGAACCGGATGGGCGCCGGTCCGCACCTGGTGGTGGGGCCCATGTACCATACCGGGCCGCTGTCGGGGTCGAGGCTGCTCGCGGCGGGCGTGCCGGCCGTGATCCTGGGCCGGTTCAATGCCGAGAAAACCCTGCAGGCCATCGAAAAGTACGGTATCGGCAACACCGTGATGGTACCCACGCACTTCGTCCGGCTGCTTGCCCTGCCCGAAGACGTGAAAGCCCGTTATGACGTGAGTTCGCTGCAACGGATCGGGCACACCGGGGCCAAGTGCCCGGTCGATGTCAAACGGGCCATGATCGAATGGTGGGGGCCGGTCTTCTTCGACGCATACGGCGCCAGCGAGGTGGGCACCACCTGCGCGATCGATTCCGAAGACTGGCTGAAGTATCCCGGCTCCGTCGGCAAGGCGATTCCGCCCTTCGAGGCGATGATCCTGGACGACGACGACAAGCCGCTGCCGCCGGATACCGAGGGCCGGCTGTTCTTCAGGGACACCACGGGCCGCGGGGTGATCTATCACAACGACCCGGAGAAGTCGGCGGCCGCGCACATCGCGCCGGGCGTGTTCACCCTCGGGGAAATCGGCTACATGAACGAGGAAGGGTTCGTCTACATCACCGACCGGTTCAGCGACATGGTCGTCTCGGGCGGGGTGAACATCTACCCGGCGGAAGCCGAGCAGGTTCTCATCGACCATCCGGCCGTTCTGGATGTCGCCTGCATCGGCGTGCCGCATCGCGAAATGGGGGAGGAACTGAAAGCCCTGGCGATTCCGCTGGAAACGGAGGCGGCGCCGCCGGGCGAGGAAATGATCGCCTGGTGCCGGGAGCGGCTGTCCCACTACAAGTGTCCGAGAAGCTTCGACTGGGTGGCCGATCTCGGGCGCAACACCATGGGCAAGATCAACAAGCGCAGGCTGCGGGCGCCGTACTGGGCGGATGCGTAAGTGGTCGGCTGCCTCGTCAGGGAACTTTCATGGAACCAGTTCTCAAGCGATTGAATTAAATATCATTTTTGGAATGAGTGTAGCGAAAGACTGCTTTGATCGGGCACCGGGAGCAGCTATGCGGTGCGGGTATCCGGGACGCCAAGCGGACGCGTTGTCGTGGAGTTCGAGGGCGCAGATTGTTCGACACCCGGCCCCGCAACCAGTTGCGGGGCGTCGCCACCTGCCGAAGCGGTGCTTCGGCTCGGGCTGCGCCCGACCGGTGGCGACCCCATACCGCACACCTACTCTCTCCCAGCGGTCGTCTATTCCTTGCGCGTCAGCGCCCCGGCGTGCCGGGTTCCCGACTCGCAGGGAACGCGCGGGTTGACGCTTTTGATCTACTGTATTAGATTACTAGTACACATAGTCAAAAAGCCACGGAAATGCTTGAAGCCAGCCACGTCAGATTCGGCTACGGTGCACAGCCGCTGTTTCTCGATACGGATCTGACGCTCGCACCCGGACGCATCTACGGCCTGCTGGGGCTCAACGGCGCCGGCAAGTCGACGTTGCTGAAGCTGATGACCGGGCTGCTGTTTCCCCGGTCGGGCCGGATCGCCGCCTGGGGTTACGAACCGGCCAAGCGTACCCCCGAGTTCCTGTCCAGGGTGTTCATGCTGCCGGAAGAACTCAACGTTCCGAATGTCACCGGCAAGGAATTCGTCACCGTCCGCTCGCCTTTCTATACGGGATTCGACCGGGCCCGCATGCAGCGCCACCTCGAAGAGTTCGACATCCCCGAGGGCAAAAGGCTGCCAGCGCTTTCCCACGGCCAGCAGAAAAAGTTCCTGTTGTCCTTCGGCCTGGCGTGCAACGCTTCCCTTGTGCTTCTGGACGAACCGAGCAATGGCCTTGACATCCCTTCGAAAGGCCTTTTCAGGCGCCTGGTGGCCGAGGCGCTGACCGGGGAGCGGACCATCGTCGTGTCGACCCACCAGGTCAGGGACGTGGAGTCGCTTGTCGACCGGGTCGTGATCCTTCACGAGGGCAGGGTGCTGTTGAACCGTGGCGTGGCCGACTTGAGCGCGAACCTTCGTTTTCAGGTGGGTGGAGACCGCCCCGACGCCGACGCCGACCTGATCTATGCCGAGCGCACCGTCGGCGGCTACGCCAGCGTGTGGAGGCGGCGCGGCGCCGATGACGGAAGAATGGACCTGGAGCTGCTTTTCAAGGCCGTCATCGCGGACCCGGCGGCCTGCGCGGCATTGCCGGAAACGGGGAACCGCCAATGAACGAGCACTTTTCCATCGAACGGCTCTGGTGGCTGCTGCGTGCGGACTTCGCGGGTGGCTACCGGACCCTGGTGACGGTGTCCGCGACGCTGGCGGGGATCATCCTGATTGCATCGCTGATTTCGCTCGAGCACGCCGGTGCTGCCCAGGTTTTTTTCCTGTCCTGGTACGGCGGGATGCTCTATGTCTGGGGCGCCATCGCCTCGAGCCGGGCCTTTTCAGAACTCCACGACAAGGCACGAAACGAGGCTTACCTGCTGATACCCGCCTCCGCGATCGAGAAGACGGTAGCCCGCCTGCTGGCGGTGACCGTCGGGCTCGGCGTTTACCTGCTGGTGTTCACCACGGTGGTGGCCCTGCTCGTTGCAGGCATTCACCGCCTGTTCCCGGGCGGTGGCGGTGGGCTGTTCAATCCACTGGACGCGCGGCTGTGGCCGGTGATCACGGGCTACCTGTTCGTGCAGTCGTTCTTCTTTCTCGGTGCGGCCTGGTTCAGGAGGCGGCACTTCATCAAGACCGCCCTGGTCATCACGCTGGTCGCCATCGGCTTCGGCCTGTTCGTGCTGCTCACGTTGCGGGTCGTCTTTGCCCCGGAAGATTTCGCCGATCTGGGGAACGCCATAGCGCGCGCGGTCGAGTCATACCGGAACCTGCTGCGGTTGTTCGAGTCCGTCACCGACATCCTTGCCGTCACGCTCCCCGTCGCGTGCTGGGTCATTGCCTGGTTGCGCGTCCGGGAAGCCCAGGTCAGCGATGGAATTTAGCGAACCCAGAGGCATCTATCTGCAGATCGCAGACCAGGTGCGCGACCGCGTGCTGCAGGGCGAGTGGAAAGACGGTGAACGGATTCCCTCCATTCGCGAACTGGCCGTGGAGTTGGGTGTAAACCCGAACACGGTCACCCGAAGTTACCAGGCGCTCCTCGACTGGGGCGTCGTCGTCAATCGGCGGGGGCGCGGATACTTCGTCAGCGAATCCGCGGCGGAACGGGCGTTGAACACGATGCGCGAGGAATTCCTGCGGGATGAACTTCCCAGGATTGTTCGCGCCATGCAGATGCTGGGAATCGGCACTGACGAGATTGCCGGGTACCTGGCCGGACAGGAAGGAGAAAACGAGACATGAAACCAAGCGGAATCGCGCTGCTGGCGCTGGGCGGCGTAGTAGCGGGAGCGGTCGTGGTGACTGCGGTTGCAACGAAGGTAACCCTCGGCCAGGGAAGTCGGGCGGACGGGCGGGAGGGCGCACCGGCGGTTCGCGAACCCGGCGAGCTGACGACGGTGAGGCATGAACTGAGCGGCTTCGACGGCATCTCGATCGAGGGTAGCTGGACCGCCGCGGTCCGGCGTGGAGACGAGTGGCGGGTGGACCTGACCTATCCGGAGAACGACCTGGACGGCATCGACGTATCCGTGCGCGGCGAACGGCTCAGGCTTGGCGGAGCGCGGCCCGGCTCGCTTTTCAAACGTACAGGCAACCGGTTGACGGCGGAAATCGTGATGCCGGCGCTGGCGACGCTCGAGGCCGCGGGCGAAAACCGCCTGACGATCTCCGGATTCGAAGGCGAGCGCCTCACCATCGAAGGCGCCGGCGTTACCAACCTGACCGGCGAGGACTGCCGGTATGACGTACTCGAACTGTCCCTGGCAGGGGCGGGCAACGCGAAACTCGAAGGCATCGTCGTGACCGATGCGGATATCGAGGTTGCCGGCGCCACGAACGTCTCGCTGGCCATGGACGGCGGCGAACTGACCGGCGCCCTGGCCGGCGCGGGCAGAATCGAGTACTACGGCACCGTCTCGCGGGAAGCGGTGGACGTTGCGGGGTTTGGCCGCATCGGCCCCGCGGAACTCTGATCTTTGCCGCCCCCTATCGTTGACATGCCCCGCCACTTCCTCTAAAAGAGTCCGCCGCGACGGTTTTCGGCTTTCGAGCGGTACGGCCGGCGGTCTAAAACGTCCATAGGGGTTAATCAAAATGCGCCGGCGCGACCGGCGAAGGGGATATGCTGTCATGCAACTTTTGCGAAATCTGGGCACGCCGGCGGCGTGCGCTATGCTGGCGTTCACCGCCGGGGCGGGTACCGCCGCCAATGTTGCCGTCGGTGCGGAAGCCGACGAATCCGGGTTCATCGAAGAGATCGTCGTCACCTCCAGGCGGCGCCAGGAATCGCAGCAGGATGTGCCGCTGTCGGTGACGGCCTGCGCCGGAGAACAGATCGAGCGGCTCAAGCCGCAGACGCTCAGGGACTTTGACGGGCTGGCCCCGAACGTCTACATCGGCATGAACACCGCCGGGCCGAGCGCCAGCGCCCTCTATATCCGCGGCATCGGCTACGCCGACATCGAGAAGACCCAGAGCCCCCAGGTGGGCGTGATCGTCGACGGTATCCAGATGGGGTCGTCCACGGGCCAGTTGATCGATGTCTTCGATGTGGAGAGCATCGAGATCAACCGCGGCCCACAGGGCGTGCTGTTCGGCAAGAACCTCACCGACGAGGAGTGGCGGGAACAGGCCCTGTTCCTGGGCGGGCCCAACACGGGCTTCCAGGGTTGGGGCGCACCGCGTACCTACGCGTTCGAGTTGATGATCACGATGTAGGTCGCGTTGCGGCTGAGAGCGGGTGCGGGTTGATCGTCGATACCGGCCCGCCTGTCGATGCCCGCCGCTCGTTCGCAAAGTCCGCCCTTCCCGAACCGGGCCTATGCCTGGTTCGTCGTCGCCGTACTGATCGTCGCCGCGCTGGTCGCCTACGTCGACCGGCAGGTGGTGGCCATCGTCGTCGACCCGATGAAAGAGGACCTCGGCGTCGGCGATGCGCAAATCGGCTGGCTGTACGGCGTTTTCGCGGTGTTCTACGCCATTGCGGCGCTGCCGATCGCCTGGCTTGCCGACCGGAATAGCCGCAGGCTCATCATCGCCGCGGGCATCTTCTTCTGGTCGCTGATGACCATGGCCTGCGGGCTGACGCGCAGCTACTGGAACATCCTGCTGGCCAGGATCGGCGTCGGTGTGGGGGAGGCGACGCTGACGCCGGCCACGACTTCCCTGGTCGGCGACTGCTTCCCCCGGGAACAGGTGCCGTTGGCGCTATCGGTCTTCCAGACCGGCCCGATCATGGGTTCGGGAATGGCCTTCATCATCGGCGGCTATGTGCTGGGGCTGGTGCAGGAGGCGGAACCGCTGGCGCTGCCGTACTTCGGCGAACTCCGTCCCTGGCAGCAGACGTTCGTCTACGTGGGTGCGCCCGGGCTGCTGCTCGCTTTCCTTTTCCTGGTGATACGCGAACCGGTGCGGCGCGGAGCGTCCGAATCACCGGGTGGCGCGGGGAGTGTCGGTGCGCTTGTTGCCTTCTACCGGCAACACGCCAGGACCCTCACCCTGCATCATTTCGGCAACCTGTCGCTGGTGCTGGCGGGCTACGCCTTTGTCTTCTGGACCGTTTCGTTCTTCGTGCGAGTCTACGGTTACGATGCGGCGGAAGCCTCGCAGATCTTCGGCTGGATCTTTCTCGTTGCCGGGCCGCTCGGCCCCATCGCGGTGGCGGTGCTGGCACGCCGGTTGAGCGATCGCGGGCGTGCCGATGCCAATGTGCTGGCGGGCATGATCGGCGGCGTCGCCGCGGTCGCCATCATCCTGCTCGTACAGGCGGCGCCGAGCGCGTTCTGGGCTTTCGTGCTCTACGCGCCCGCCATGATGGCCATCAACTCACCGTTCGGCATTGCCGCGGGCGCACTGCCGGTCATTGCTCCGCCGAACCTGCGTGCCCAGGTGGCGGCCGTCTATCTCTTCGTGTTGTCCATCGGCATGATGGTCGGCCCGCCGATCACCGGGGCCTTCAACGAGTTTGTCTTTCCGGAACAGGAGGGCGTGCGGTACTCCCTGGTGACGGTCACTGCGATTTTCGGTGTCATCGGCATCGTCCTGCTGCAATTGGCGCGCCGGCCCTATGCGGCAAGCCTGGAAGAGGCCAACCGGCGGGACGATTGAGCGGCAAGG
>CAZWZH010000178.1:0-3968 GCA_964638775.1 uncultured Pseudomonadales bacterium | reverse complement strand
GCCGCATCCTGCTACTACGGGGGCGGCATTGCGGGAGAGGCCGGGCGGACACCGGGTTGCCCTGTGATCATGCACTTCGGCGAACTCGATGCACACATTCCCATGAGCGATGTGGACCAGGTCAGAGAGGCCCAGCCGGACGTGCCGATCCATGTCTACAACGCCGACCACGGTTTCAACTGCGACCATCGGGGAAGCTACGATGCGCCGAGCGCAGCGCTCGCCCGGGAGCGCACGCTGGCCTTCTTTGCTGAAAATCTCGGCTGACACCGGGGCTTGCCCTCCGGATACCGCAGTCGCGGTCAAGGTTGTCAAATGAGCCCGGCTCACACCCGTTCACCGCTTCCCCGCGGGGCCGTGGCATTGCCCGCCCGGCCTGTTGAACCTTGACATCCTGAACGTGTATGTTGATGCTTCGCGCAACTATAGCGGGGGAGGCGCATTTCGCCGGAAAGCTGCATGGCTGCCGGGGGGTCGTCCCGTCAAAATGGGGGTCGTCCCGTCATAAAGGCAGACCCATCGGGCTGCAACCAATCATTCCTGCAGGAACTCGTATGAAAAATCGAACCATTCACTGGCTCTCCATGCTGGCGCTGGCGCTTGCCGCCGGGTTCAGCAGTTCGGCGTCGGCGGCCACGCTGGCGGACATTTACCAGGTGGCCGAGCGCATCAATCAGCAGGCCAAGACTTCCCAGGCGAAGATCGACGCGCTCACGGAAGAGACTCGCCAGCTTCTGAACCAGTACAAGACCGTGCTCAAGCAGATCGAGGGCCTGCGGGTCTACAACCGCCAGCTCGAAAAGCAGATCTCCGGCCAGCGGCAGGAGATGGAGCAACTGGCCAGGTCCATCGACGAGGTGACGATCATCGAAAGGCAGATCACGCCGCTGATGCTCCGGATGATCGAGGGTCTCGACCAGTTCGTCGGTCTCGATCTGCCGTTCCTGCTCGATGAGCGCTACAACCGCATCGACCTGCTCCGCGAAATGATGGACCGGGCCGATGTGGCCGTTTCCGAGAAGTTCTCCCAGGTCCTGCGGGCATTCCAGATCGAGAACGAATACGGCCGCACGATGGAGAGCTACGCGGATACCATCGAGATCGAGGGGGTCGACCGGAAGGTCGACATACTCAAGGTGGGGCGCGTCAGCCTCGTCTACCAGACCCCGGACGGCGAGGAGACCGGCATGTGGAATCCGGCCTCCGGAGCCTGGGAGCCGCTTGGCGACGAGTATACGACGCCTGTGAGGAACGGCATCCGCATGGCCCGCAAGCAGCTCTCCGTCGACATGTTGACCCTGCCCATTACCGGCCCGGAGGCGTAACCATCATGAACAGACTTCAGCGAATTCTGGCTCTGGGCGGCCTCATGGTCGCAGCGCCACTGGCCTTGGCTCAGGAAGGATCGAGCGCGGCGGAAACCCGGCCGGTAGAGGCAAACACCCTCGATGAGTTGCTCCAGAACGTGGAGGAGCGTCGAATCGTCGAATCCCGTGAACACGTTCAGCGCGAACGCCGGTTCCAGAACGACAGGACGGCGCAGGCCGAGTTGCTCGCCAATGCGGAGGCCGAGCGGCGCTCCGAGGAACGGCGTTCCGACCGGCTGGAAACCCAGTTCGAAGAAAACGAAATCAGGCTGCTCGACCTGCAGGAGCAACTCGACCGTCGGCTGGGCTCGTTGCGCGAGCTGTTCGGTGTACTGCAGCAGGTGGCGGGCGATACGCGAGGGGTCTTCGAGGGCTCGCTCATTTCAGCGCAATTCCCGAACCGGGGGGAGTGGCTGGGCGACCTGGCTGCAAAAATGGGCACCGCAAGCCAGCTTGCGACCATCGAAGAAATGGAAACCCTATGGTTCGAACTGCAACGCGAGATGACCGAATCCGGACGCATCAGCCGGTTCCCCGGCACCATCACCATGCTCAGCGGGGAAGAAAAGCCGGCGGATATCATTCGCGTCGGTTCTTTTGCGCTGCTCGGCGACAGCGAGTATCTCAGTTACGATCTGAACGACGGCTCGCTGGTCGAACTCGCCCGGCAACCCGCCGCCCGCTTCACGAATACCGTTGAAGACGTGGAAGAAGCGGTGCCCGGCGAGGTCGTGGGGCTTGCCATCGACCCGACACGGGGCTCGCTCCTTTCCCTGCTCATCCAGGCCGCGACCGTGGGCGAGCGGGTCGGCTCCTTCTTCGGCGGAATCGGCAAGGGCGAATGCTACCTGCCGTTCTGCGACGGCCAGGGCGGCTACGTGGGCGCCGTTATCATTCTCGGTGGCATCATTGGCGTGCTGCTCGCCATCGAGCGTCTGGTGACGCTGTCCATCACCAGCGCCAAGGTCAACGCGCAGAAGCGTTCCGAAACGGTAAGCGACGGCAATCCGCTCGGCCGGGTGCTGAACGTCTACCATGAAAACAAGGCGGTGGACGTTGAAACCCTGGAACTCAAGCTCGGCGAGGCAATTCTGGGCGAAACGCCCAAGATAACAAGGAACATCACGTTGATTCAGGTCATTTCCGTGGTGGCTCCGTTGCTCGGGCTCCTGGGTACGGTTATCGGCATGATCCTGACGTTCCAGGCCATCACCCTGTTCGGAACGGGCGATCCGAAGACGATGGCGGGCGGTATCTCCACGGCGCTCATGACGACGGTGCTCGGGCTTTGCGTCGCCATACCCATGACGCTGCTGCACGCAATCGTGGCGCAGCGCAGCCGGTCGGTCATTCATGTGCTCGAGGAACAGACCCAGGGCATCATCGCCGACCACGCCGAACAATCGGGCCAGGCGCTCGCGTAGGCCGGCGCCATGGTGGGTGAAGCCTGGCTGGCCATCGTCCAGTTCATGGAACAGGGCGGCAATGTACTCTTTCTGATTGCCGCCCTCACGTTCCTGATGTGGACGCTCATTTTCGAGCGGCTCTGGTATTTCAATTCCGAACACAAGCGGATCATCCAGGCCGCAACCGACGATTGGGAAGACAGGCCGGAACGGCGCTCCTGGAGCGCCCACCAGATCCGCGACCGGATGATATCGGAGACCTCCGGCAAGATCACGGGCACACTGCCACTCATCCAGACCTGCGTGACGCTTTGCCCGCTGCTGGGGCTTCTGGGCACCGTGACGGGCATGATCAGCGTGTTCGACGCCATGGCGACCCAGGGCGGCAATGCCCGGTCCATGGCGGCAGGCGTCTCGATGGCCACCATACCCACCATGTCGGGCATGATCGCTTCGCTGTCGGGCCTGATGGGCAGCACCCTGGTAAAACGGAAAGTGGATTACGAGATCGAGACGTTCGAACAGCACCTCACCACCGACCATTGAACGTTGGCGGCGAAACAATGAGGGAGTGACGGGAAATGGCGAGAAAAGGCAGCCGGTTCTCACGCAGCGACGATGAGTCGGACATCAACCTGACCCCAATGCTCGATGTGGTGTTCATCATGTTGATCTTTTTCATCGTGACCGCCACCTTCATCAAGCAGGCCGGCATCGAGGTGCTGCGTCCGGAAGCGGCGACGGCGGAACAGAAGCCCACGGTGAGCGTGCTGGTCGCCATCGGCGAAAACGGCGAGATCTGGATCGACAAGCGGCGCGTCGATCCCGCGGCGGTGCGCTCCCACATCGAGCGGCTGCACGCGGAGAACCCAAAGGGAGGCCTGGTGATCCAAGCGGACAAGGGCGCCAGGTATGAATTGTTGAAAGCAGTATTGACGGCGGCCCGGGGCGCGGGACTGTCCCAGGTGGCCATTTCGACGGAGGCGTAACATGTTATTGCGATATGTTTTCGGTGTCGGGTTGGGGGCGGTAGCCACCTTCTTTCTCTTCCTGCTCATGCAGGCGCTCATCAAGAGCGACAAGAGCCCCTTCGATGAGAGCATCACGGGCAAGATCGTCGACTTCGTGCGTGTCGAAGAAGATATCGACATCCAGATAAAAAGGCGCAAGCCCACCCCGCCACCCCCACCGGACG
>CAZWZH010000177.1:0-19588 GCA_964638775.1 uncultured Pseudomonadales bacterium | reverse complement strand
AGCGTGCCAAAAGATTGCTTCGATCGGGCACCGAGAGCAGGTATGCGGTACGGGTATCCGGCACGCCAAGCGGACGCGTTGTCGTGGAATTCGAGGGTGCAGGGGTGCTTTAAAGGTGCCGGATACCCGCACCGCACACCTACTCTCTCCCAGCGGTCGTCCGTTCCTTGCGCGTCAGCGTCCCGGCGGGGCGGGTTGGGAACTTTCATGCAACAAGCGCCTGCACCGGGCAGCGGTCTCGCGCCTACCAATTCAGGAGTTCGAGGGTGGGGGTTTCGGGCATCTCTTCGGCGAGCAGCCAGCGGATGAAGATGATCGCTTCGCTGTAGCCGGCGGTGCTTATCCAGTTGTGCTCGACGGGCCTGTGGCTCAGGTGGATGACGTGGCTGCCGTCGGGCTCGGGAACCGCGGTCTGCTTGTTGATGCAGACGGGGAAGTCATTGAAATTGGTGGACTGCATCAGGAAGTTCCAGGTCTGCAGGCCCCAGTAACAGGCTTCCGGTGATTTGAAACGGATCTTCAGGTATTCGTTTTCCTGCAGACGGTAACGGCAGAAGCAGTAGATATTGTCGACACAGCCCCAGGCGCCCTGTTCCGCATCGAATTCGAAGGGGGGCAGGAAGACGTTGATGGGGAACTGTACCGGCAGGGGGGCGACCCAGGTCGTGCACTGGAAGAACATGGCCATGGTGCGGATGCGCCGGGCCAGTTGCTCGTCGGTGAGCGGGAGCTGGGAGGGTTGACGTGCGACGTTTTCGATGCTGAGCAGGCTTTCCCGTGAATTCGGCCGGTCGAAGAAGTATTCCCGGGTGAAAAGCGTTACCGAGTCGGGGTCGATCCTGAACTCGTTGACGCCGTTCGGGTTCGGCGTCAGCCTGATCTCGAAGGAGCCGTCCTCCTCGAAGACGATGTCGCGCTGATTGACGTTGAGCGACACCCGGTCGGCCAGTTCGCCGTGCGGGTCGCCGCCGTAGACGCAGAAGCTCAGGTAGCAACTGTCGAAGCGCTGGCCCCTGATCAGGTATTCCTGGTCGCCGCGCACCTGGGTGAAGTAGTAGACGGAATCGACGTTGTCGCCGTAGAGCTTGCGGTTGCCGTCGGAAAGCAACATGAACTGCGGTTGCAACGGATCGTTGTGCAGGTAGAAATCCACCGCTGTCTGCAGCAGGTGGAACATGTGGTGATAACCGTCGACCTTGCCCTGGTGATCCAGCCCTTTTTCCGGATCGAGGAAGGTCTGATCCGCGTTGCGGATTACGTCGAGAAACTCGTTCAGCGCCTCTTTGCTTTGCATGATCCGATACTTCCCAGGTTGTGCCGGCTATTCCGCTACCGCCGTCAGGCGATCCGCAACTCCGGCGTCGCATCCAGGCCATCCAGGAAATCCAGATAGCCCGAGTAGTGTTTTTCCACGTCGCCGGTTTTCAGTCCGAACATCTCCAGCGAATACTCGTGCCTGCCGTGCTTGTCTTTGCGCTCGGTGTCGAGGAAGGCCCGCATGCGGGCCGCGCCCGCCTCGTCCAGCCGCCACCCGAAGCGCCCGTAGATCCGGTTCACCACGCTCATCTGGTCGTTCACGAATTCGTCGAACTTGATGTCGACGATCTGGTTTTCCCGGTTCAATGACCGGCGGGCCTCGAGAAACCGATCGAAATACCGCGCCCAGAGGCGCAGTTGCTCATGACCGGTTCGTTCGACGCTTTCGGTATCGGAATACAGGGAGCGCATGGACGAAACCAGGCTGGTGAGGGAAGGCACGACTTCCGATGGATGGCGATGGGGCATGATGACGCGGGCGTCAGGATAGATCTCGAACAGCGCTTTCAGGCGCATGAGGTGTACCGGAGACTTGAGCAGCCACCGGGTTCTGCGCACGCCGCCCGACTGCAGGAACTGGAGGAACCGCTTGTGCCAGCGGAGGTTCGCCAACTGATCGGCCGCATCCACAAACCACTCGTGGTAGCCGGGCAGGTACGCCGTTGCGATGTACTGGAAGCTCGTGAAATTGAGCGCCGTGACCCCTACGCACTCTTGCGGCGAGTCGGCTTCCATGTAGTGTTTCTTCCTGAAGTCCGGAACCAGCCTGAAGATCTGGCCGAACTCCGTGCGTATGGCGTCGATGCGGTCGTTGGCCCGGTAGTCGTCCGGAGTCGGCGCGGGGTTCGGCAGCAGGCACTCCCAGGAAAGGGGGGAGCGGTGCGCGGCGTCCCTGTACAGCAGCGCCTGCAGTATCGACGTTCCGGAACGCGGCATGCCGATGATGAACACAGGTTCGGCGATCCGCTCTTCGAGTATCCCCGGGCGTTCGGCGATGGCCTTCTCCACTCCGAAGCGGGACACGGCCATCCTCTGCAGGGTGCGGTCGAGCGCGAAGGCGCCGAACGGGTTCAGCCCGGAATCTGCGTTGAGCGAGGCGATCAGCCGGTCGAGCCCTTCCGTCATCGCATCGTCGGCAAAGGAGAATTCCGTTGCCTTCGCGGCCTGGTTCAGAATTCGGTCGCGGTCGAGGCCGAACAGGTCGAACCCCAACCGCCCGGCGAGCGCGCCTACGGCATTGAAGATCCTCAAGCTCCTGGAATGCTCGATGGCGATGGGAGAGTCGTACATGAAGCCTCAGGTCAGCTTCTTGAGTTTGGCCGCAATTGAAAAGTCACCCACCACCTTGATCTTGCCGGACGCGACGGCCATGAAATGCTTGATCTCCTTTCTCTGGAGCTTGCCGTAGGTGTCGAGCGACATGCGCACCGTGCATTCCGCCTCCACCTCCTGACCCGTAACGATGGAAACGAGGTTGCTGTCTCCCGAGCCGTCGAGCAGCATGCTCTCGTCGTCGAGCTGGAACAGCAGGGTCTTTCCCAGCGGTTCGATGTAAGCGGCCTTCTCACTCATATCGGCACAGATTTCTTCTATGGTCATGCTTGGCGTGTCCTCGATCGAGTCAGGGTAGCTGTGCGCCGGCGTCAGGCGGCGTCGAGTTCAGCGCGAATCCTTGCCGCATGGTCCGCGAGTTCGGAGGCATCGGCCACCGTGCGGGCATGCAGCGGCATCGCCACGCCGCCCTTGCGCGGAATGACGTGAAAATGGATGTGATAAACGGTCTGTCCCGCATCGGCGCCATTGAGTTGGGCGATCATCATGCCGGGCGGATTGAATGCCGCCCTTACCGCGTGGGCAATCCGCTTCGTCGCGACGATCAGATGCGCCAGGCTCTCCTCGCTCAACTCGAACAGGTTTTCCGCCGGTTCCCGGGGGATCACCAGCGTATGGCCGGGAGCCTGGGGCATCAGGTCCATGAAAGCCACGCAGTGCTCTTCGTCGAGGACCGTGTGCGCACTCGCCTCGCCGCGCAGTATCTTGGCGAAGATGTTGTCGGGGTCATAGGCCATGGCGCGCATACTATCAGCCTGAAACCCGGCCAGACAGATGGTTCTTCGGGGAGAACCGGCCCTGCGGGTACACTACCGGCACGCGACGCCACGACAGGAGACCTGCGGGAAAGATGACGCGAATCGACAGGATGGACAGCCTCGTTGACGCCATGGCGGCGGCGACTCGCGCGGGCGGAACGCTTCCGAAGATGCCGGCCGGCCTTACCCTCGATGAGGCTTACGAGATTCAGAAGGCCCTGGTCGCGGCGGTGGCCGGCGATGCGGTGGCCGGCCGCAAGGCGGGCATGACGGCGGCGGCTGCCCGCAAGCAGTTCGACATCGATCACCCGCTGCTCGGCACCCTGTTCGCCGCCGGCCGCATGGCTCCCGGCGTCGCTTTCGCCAGCGCGCCCGGGGTGATGCTCGAGTGCGAGATCGGCCTGGTCCTCGGCAAGGGCGGCGCCCCGAAGTCCGCGGGGCCCGTCATCGAGGTGCCGCGCATGGCGTTCGCGGACCCCGAGGACATGACCGGGGTCAACTTCGTCGCGTGCAGCATCAGCGCCGACCGCCACATCGTGGGCACACAGGTGCCGCTGCTCGATTCCTACGACGACATTGAGGTCACCCTGACCCGGGACGGCGAAACATTGAGTTCCGCTCCAGCCACCGAAGCGCTCGGCGGGCCCGTTCCCGCACTGCAATGGATGCTGGGCGAATCGCGCTCGCGCGGCTTTCCCGTCGCCGAGAGCATGCTCTTCATCACGGGCGCCTGCGGCGGTATTCACCCGGCGCTTCCCGGCAGGTACCGGGCCGACTACGGCAAACTGGGTAGCATCGAGTTCACCGTCGAATAAGTTGCAGGGCCGTCGCTCCAGGCCGGCGATAACTATACGGCGCCGGCCCTGAATCAGTCCCAGGGCCGGACGATCACCTTGCCGTGCGCGTCGGGCCTCGCCAGGTCGTCGAACGCACCGGCAATGCCGTCCAGGCCGACGGTGTGGGTGACGATGGGCTCGACACTCAGGGTTTCGTCGGCGATGCGCTGCAGGGTGTCGTGGAACTCCCGCACGCTGTAGCCGAGCACGTACTGCACGTTGAGTTCCTTGTTTACGGCGATCAGCGGCCGGGAGCGGTCCATCTGCAGGCAGACGCCGACCACCACGATTCGCGCCCCGTGCGGAACCTTGAGGAAGATGTCATCGATCATGCCGGGTACGCCGACGCACTCGAAAACCACCAGGGTGTCCCGCCCCGCGATGTCGCCCAGCCGGTAGGGGCTCTCTTGCCGCGGATCCACCACCAGGTGGGCGCCCATCTCGATGGCGAGTTCGCGCCGCCTGGCCGACAGCTCCGAGACAGCCACGGGCCCGGCGCCACGGGCAATCAGGTTCGCCGTGACGGCCAATCCGACGGGTCCGGCCCCAATTACGACGATCGCCTCCTCTCCGGTGAGACGGGCCATATTGACGGCGTGGTAACCGACGGCCATCGGCTCGGTGAGTGCGGCACGCTCTTTCGACGTTCCGGCAGGCACCGGCATCAGCAGACGTTCCGACAGCAGCATGTATTCACCGAACCCGCCGGGCGCCTCGACGGAGTATCCGACCGCAACTGCGGTGGGCCGGGCGAGCATGGGCACCGAGCAGACGAGGTCGCCGGCGCGCAGCCCGCCGCGGCTCTCCATGACCTCCGCGCAGAACTCGTGGCCGAGCACGACGGGATCGAAGGTCGTGAGCTTGAACGCCCCGCCCGCTTCGATGCTCGTGGCGACGAACTCCTCGGTATGCCTGGCGGCGTGCAGGTCCGACCCGCAGATGCCGCACGCCACCGACTTCACGACCACTTCGCCCTCGGCGGGGGTCGGGTCCGGAACACCCTCGACCCGTATGTGTCCCCGCTCCATCAATGCTGCACGCATAGTCTCACACCCGTGCTGCCGTCAGTTGCGGAGACGGCGGAAAACCAACCCGCTTAACCGAGCAGGTCGGACACGGCCCTTGTGGCCATCACCTTCACGAGATGGGCGCGGTATTCCGCGGATGCGTGCAGGTCGTTGTTGAAACCCGCATCAGGCACTTCCACGCCATCCAGTGCCGAAGTGCTCAGGTTCGCGTTCAGCATGTCCTCGATGGTGCGTGCGCGAAACGCGCAGGGGCCCGCACCCGTTACGCCGACGCGCACGTTACCGCCGAAGTCGGCGACCATGACCCCCACCACCGCGTAGCGGGAAGCGGGGTTCGGGAACTTGCGGTACGCGGCCCGGTCGGGAACCGGAAACTCGATCGAGGTGATGATCTCACCCGGTTCCAGGGCCGTCTCAAATAGGTCCCTGAAAAAATCATCGCCTGAAATGCTCCGCTTGTCCGTGCGCACGGTGGCGCCCAGGGCAACCACCGCGGCCGGATAATCCGCGGCAGGGTCGCTGTTGGCCACCGACCCGCCGATGGTTCCGCAGTTGCGCACCTGGGCGTCGCCGATGCGGCCGGCGAGGTCCGCTAAAGCAGGAATGGCTGCTCGTACCTCGGCGGATTCCGCCACCGCGGAGTGCCGCGTGAAGGCGCCTACGGTGACCTTGCCGTCGCCCACGGCAATGCCGCTCAACTCATCGATACCGGAAAGGTCGATGACGTCGGTGGGTGCGGCGAGCCGCTGGCGCAGCGTCGGTATCAGGGTCTGGCCCCCCGAAAGGAACACCGGATCTTCCGCGTTCGCGTACAGCGTTGCGGCTTCCGCCACCGTGGCGGGCTTCGCGTAATTGAACTGATACATCTATTTACCCCCAAGCGCTCGCCAGACCTGTTCCGAGGTCGCTGGCATGGCGATGTTGTGGCCATCCAGTGCATCGGAGATGGCATTGATTATTGCCGCCGGCGAGCCGATGGCCCCGGCTTCGCCGCACCCCTTCACCCCCAGGGGATTGTGAGTGCAGGCCGTCACCGTGGTGTCGACGACGAAATCAGGCAGGTCGTCCGCCCGTGGCATGCAGTAGTCCATGTAGGAACCGGTCTGCAACTGGCCGTAGTCGTCGTACCGGCCGTGTTCCATAAGCGCCTGGCCGGCGCCCTGGGCGAGCCCGCCGTGCACCTGGCCGTCCACGATCATGGGATTGATGATCTCGCCGAAATCATCCACCGCCACGAAACTCACCAGGTCGACCTCTCCCGTCTCCTCATCGACTTCCACCTCGGCGATATGGGTGCCCGCCGGGTAGGTGAAGTTCTTGGGATCGTAGAAGGCCTTTTCCGACAGCCCGGGTTCCAGGTCTTCCGGATAGTCTGCGGGCACGTACGACGCGAACGCCACCTCCTGGATCGTCGCCTGCTGGTTGCCGCTGGAGAAGGTGCCGTCCTCGAAGTCGACGTTTTCGTCCGTGGTTTCCATCATGTGCGCGGCGATCTTCTTGCCCTTGGCGATGATCTTGTCGGCCGCCACGATCAGGGCGGAACCGCCCACCGCCAGCGAACGGGATCCGTAGGTACCCAGGCCGAACTCCATCCGGCCGCTGTCGCCGTGCACGATCTCGATGTCGTCGAAAGGTATGCCTAGCTTGTCGGAAACCACCTGGGCAAAGGTGGTCTCATGGCCCTGGCCGTGGCTGTGCGCTCCGGTGAACACCGAGACCGAACCGGTCGGGTTGATCCGTATCTCGCCGCTCTCGTAGAGGCCCACTCCGGCCCCGAGGGAGATGGCGAGCTGCGACGGCGCGATGCCGCAGGCTTCGATATAGCAGGCGAAGCCCACCCCGCGCCGCTTGCCCGCCGCCGCCGATTCGCGCCGGCGCGCCTCAAAGCCGCCGTAGTCGGCCAGCTCCAGCGCCTTGTCGAGACTGGCCTCGTAATCCCCGGTGTCGTATACCAGGGCCACCGGCGTCTCGTAGGGAAAATCTTCCGGCTGGATCATGTTCAGCCGCCGCAGTTCCGCTGGGTCGCGGCCGAGTTCCCGGGCGGCGGTCTCCACCATCCTTTCCACCACGAAGGTGGCTTCCGGCCGCCCCGCGCCCCGGTAGGCATCCACCGGGCAGGTGTTGGTGTAGACCCCGAGCGTTTCGACATAGATGTTCGGCGTCTTGTACTGGCCGGCCAGCAGCGTGCCGTACAGGAAGGTCGGCACCGACGAGCCGAAAGTCGAGAGATAGGCGCCGATATTGGCCGTGGTGCTCACCTTCAGCGCCACGAAGCGCCCGTCACGGTCCAGGCCGAGCTGTGCGTGAGTGATGTGGTCCCGCCCGTGCGCGTCGGCGAGGAACGACTCGTAGCGGTGCGCCGTCCACTTGACCGGCCGGCCCAGTTTGCCCGCGGCCCAGAGCACGATGGTCTCTTCCGGGTAGATGAAGATCTTCGACCCGAAACCGCCGCCCACATCGGGGGCGACCACGCGCAGCTTGTGCTCCGGCGCAACCTGCACGAACGCCGCCAGCACCAGGCGCTCCAGGTGGGGGTTCTGCGTGGTCGCATACAGCGTGTAGTCGCCGCTCGCCGCCTCGTAGACGCCGATGGCCGCGCGCGGCTCTATGGCGTTGGGGATCAACCGGTTGTTGGAGAGGTCGAGATGCGTCACGTGCGCGGCGCCGGCCAGCGCCGCATCCGTCGCCTCCTCATCGCCGAGCCCCCAGTCGTAGACGACGTTGCTGTCGAGCCCCTCGTGAATGGTTTCCGAATCCGCCGCGGACGCCGGGTCGACAACCGGGTTCAACTCGGTGAAATCGGTCATCACCAGTTCGGCGCCCTGTTGCGCGGCCGCCAGCGTTTCCCCGACCACGAGGCCGTAGGGTTCGCCCACGTAGTTCACCTGGGTGACCGCCAGCGGGGGCCTCGGAGCCGAGACCATGTCGGACCCGTCCTTGGACTTGACCAGCCAGCCGCAGGGAAGGTCCCCCAGCCCGTCGGCAGCGGAGTCCCGGCCGGTGTAGACCGCCAGCACGCCGTCGTGCGCCAGGGCTTCGGACGCATCGATGGCGCCGATCCGCGCACGTGCATGCGGCGATCTCAGGAACACGCCGTAGGTCTGCCCGGGCTGGTTCAAGTCGTCCGTGTAGGTTCCCGAACCGGTCAGGAAACGAACGTCTTCGCGGCGCTTTACCGATGCGCCGATTCCGGTGCCTTCACTCATCGTTGCCTCCCATCAATTCCTGCCCCCTGAGCACCGCCTGCACGATATTGTGGTACCCCGTGCAGCGGCAGAGATTGCCTTCCAGGCCGTCGCGCACCGCCCTGCCGTCCAGGCCGTCCGAACGCTCCACCAGGTCGATGGCGCGCATGATCATACCGGGCGTGCAGAAGCCGCACTGCAGGCCGTGGCATTCGCGGAACGCCTCCTGCATCGGGTGCAGTTCCCCCGGCTTGCCGATGCCTTCGATGGTGGTCACCGAGCCCCCGTCCGCCTGGGCGGCGAACAGGCTGCAGGACTTCACGGCGCGCCCGTCGAGTTGGACGGTGCAGGCGCCGCACTGGCTGGTGTCGCAGCCCACATGGGTGCCGGTCAGCCGCAACCGCTCGCGGAGCAGGTCGACCAGGAGCTCATTTTCCGGCACATCCAGTTGGTGGGATGCGCCATTCACCGTTATCGTCATGTTCATCTCGCGTCCTTACGTTCGAAGCGCCCGCCGCGTGGTACCGGCGGGCAGCTCTCAGGTGTTCACTTGAATGTTGATCGGTACCGCCGCTCGGCCGTCGTCCTGCGGCCGTGGGGCGGGGTTCGGCGTGCGGCCGGACATTTCGGCGTGAAACGCCTTGAAGAAATCGTCGGCCATCTTGCGTGCGGCCCCGTCGATGAGCCGGGAGCCGATCTGTGCCAGCTTGCCGCCAATGTTGGCGCTCGCCGCGTAGCGGAGCATCGTCTCTTCCCCTTGCGCGGCAAGCGTCACCGCCGCCGACCCCCTGGCGAAGCCCGCCGGGCCGCCCTTGACGGCGACATTGATCGTATAGCTTTCAGGGGGATTGATGTCGGCGAGATCCAGGGCCGCGTTGAAGACCGCCCGCACCGGGCCCACCCGGGCCTTGACCACCGCGGCGAAGCCGCCGTCGGGGCGCCTTTCCATGGATTGACAACCGTCGATGCACCGCTTGAGCGTGTCCGGATCGTTGAGCGCGCGCCATACGTCGGCCCGCTCGGCCGGGATGCGGTACTCGCCGGATTGGTCCACGCCTTCCCCCTGTCGGTCGCCCGGGCCAAGTTACAGCCCGGAGCCGGAGGTTTCAACCGGACAACGGCCCCGATGGCGCTTCAGGCTCCGAGGGCCGGGCCGTCCCACCGCTCGAGGACGGCGATTTCCTCCACCGGCTTGCGCTTGAGCCTGGTGAGCTGCTCGACCGGACGGCCCATCGGAAGCATGGCGGCGAACGCCATGTGCCCGGGCATGCCGAGATGCTGCTGCAACTCGTTCTCGCCGGCTCCGGCAAACGTGGTCAGGGTGCCGCCGTATCCCTCGTTTCTCGCCGCCAGCAGAATGTTCTGCACGAACGTGTAGATCGATGCGCCGGAAATGACCCCTATCCTGTCCAGCCCGCTGTCAAACGATGCGACCACGCTGAGGTCGACGAAGACGAGCAGGACGACGGGCGCATTGACGACGCCGTCGATGTAGTGAATGGGCGGACTTGCCGCGGCGACCTGTTCCTCGGTCACCTTCGATGCAGTTATCGTGTTGTAGGGCGCCTCGCCGGCCATCATCTGGGTGAAATAGCGCTTGAAGGTCGGTTCGATCAACGATGCCAGCAACGCCCGGGTCGACGCTTCGCGCACCACCACCACCCGCCAGCCCTGCCGGTTGCCGCCGCTCGCGGCGAAGCGCGCATTGTCCAGAATCCTGTGCAGCACCGAATCCGGGACGGGGTCGTCGGTGAATTCCCGGGCCGCGAAGGTCGTGCGCATTACGTCATAGAGTTCCATTTTTTCCTGATTCCTCCAGGTTGCCTACATCCAGATGCCGAGTATCGCCATGCTGCCGAGGCCGGCCAGAACCAGCAGGAACTTGAGGATGCGGTCGGTGTCCCGCACCGGCATGGCCACGTCGTCTTCGCCCTTCAGTGCGCTGCTTACGAACCGCGCGAGGCGATCGTCGAACCGGGACATCTCCGCATCGATTACATCCAGGATAGCCACGTAAATGAACGTGCCGGCAGCAAGCGCGTTGAAACTGCCCTCGATCAACGAGGCGGCCGGGCCTTCAAGCATGTTCGCCGCAACGGTGCCGAGCAGGATGCCGAGCGGCGTCATCAGCACGAACACCGTCAGAATCAGCCTGAGCCGGGCCTTGTCGGCGCCCGAAGAATGTGCGCTGACCATCAGGGCAAAGGCCGCCGAACCCTTGTGGAACAGAATGCCGACCATGACCAGCACGGAGGCCGCGACCTCGGGCTCCAGCCCAAGGGCAATGCCCGCGATGACGGAGTGGATCGACAGCACCACCAGGAGCACGATGGGGTAGATGGGTTGGCCGGCGCCGCCGGCCTGCTCCGAGCCCTGGGCGCGGGAACTCTCGAACACCACACGGTCGATCAGCAGCAGGACACCGACGCCAAGCGCCGCCAGCAGCGCGGCCAGGGGGTACTCCGCCACTTCCTCGAGAGCCTCGGCGGCTTCCGGAAGCAGGTGAATGAACCCCGCCCCGAGAAAGATGCCGCCCGCGAGCGCGTTACCGAGCGACAGGTAACGCCGGCCGGCCTGACGGCGCGCCGCCAGCAGCGGGATGAGGCCGCCCACGATCCCGACCCCGAGAATCGCCAGGGCAGCGATGACCTTGATGGTGAGTATCGACATGAATCGATTTCCCCCGCGGAAGACTGCTACAAGAGCCTCCGGATGATCGAAGACAGTCCGCCGCGCCCGGAAGTATAAAACCAATGACACGGCTCGCGCGCGGCCGGCCGACAAAGCGCAGAAAGCCCTCCTGCCGTTTCGCGTGGCCGCGGGCGGTCGATTGAACGCCGAGGCGGCCTCATTGGCATTGCCGGGCAGCTATTCCAGCAATCGTTCCCGCATACGGTTCAGCGTATCGTCATCGATCTCCAGGGTTCCTTTTATGTACCCCATCGCGCCGCCGTAACGGGCATCCAGGCAGGCAAAAGCCCGCTCGATGTACTCCGGGTCGGAGCGCAGCAGGGGGCGCAATACCTCCACCGGCGTTCTGGCCACCCACAGGGACAATTCGTCCTTGAAGGCCGTCTCGCCGAGATTGGTCCTGAGCAGTTCCTTCTCGAAATCCACCACCTTGTCGCTGAGCGCATAGTCCTCGACGATGGCATCGCGCGCCACGCCGAGAGCCGTGAGCAGGAGCGCGGCGGCGACCCCGGTGCGGTCCTTGCCCGCGGAGCAGTTGAAAACCAGGGGGAGGCGGCCGTCGGCGAGCCGCAGGAAGACCTCGCGAAACTTTTCCTTGTGCCGCTCGACGATGTCATCGTAGGACTCGATCGCGATGATGCGCACTTTCTCCGCGGTCATGCCCGGTTGCATGAGCGATGCCGTCAGGCTCTTCCCCTTTTCCCTGCCGTCCTCGCGGGAGTAGTCCCAGATGCAGTAGTCGATTGCCGGGAATTCCGGCCAGCGCGCCGGTTCGTCAAGCCGTTCTTCGTTGGACCGAAAGTCGCACACCACGCGAAGGCCGATGGCTGACAGGTAGCGGTAGTCCGCATCGGTAAGGTGAGTCGTCGCACCGGAGCGATAGACCTGCCCCCACTTGACGGTACGCCCGTCCGCGGCAGGATAGCCGCCGAGATCGCGGAAGTTGCGGCCGCCCTTAAGGGGCAACAGCCGCCTGGAATGCGACCCTTTGCCGTCGTTGCCGGGCGAGGTGGCCAATGCAGCCCCCTTCAACCCTTGAACTCCCCGATCACGCCCGAGATCGATGCCTTGGCATCGCCGAACAGCATGCGGGTGTTCTCCCCGAAAAAGAGCGGGTTGTCCACGCCGGAGAACCCGGAGGCCATGGAGCGTTTCAGCACGAATACCGTGCGGGCGTGGTCCACGTTGATGATCGGCATGCCGTAGATGGGGCTGTTCTCGTCCTCCCGCGCCGCGGGATTGACCACATCGTTGGCGCCGATGACCACCGCCACATCGATATTGCCGATGCGCGGGTTGATGTCGTCCATCTCCACGAGCTGGTCGTAGGAAACGTTGGCCTCCGCGAGCAGCACGTTCATGTGCCCCGGCATGCGGCCGGCCACCGGGTGAATGGCGAATGAAACCTCCGCGCCGTTGTTCTCGAGTATGTCTCCCAATTCCCGCACGACGTGCTGGGCCTGGGCCACGGCCATCCCGTAACCGGGCACGAAGGTCACCGAGGAAGCCGCTTCCAGGATGAGATAGGCGTCTTCGGTGTTGATCGGCTTCACCTCGCCATCCACTTTCGTTGCGGTCTTGACCGCCCCGAATCCGGAGAACAGCACGTTGGCCAGCGAGCGGTTCATGGCCTTGCACATGATGTTGGTAAGAATGATGCCGGCCGCCCCCACGAGCGACCCTGCGACAATGAGAATGTTGTTGTTGATGGCGAAGCCCGCCGCGCAGGCCGCGAGCCCGGAATAGGAGTTCAACAGGGAGATTACCACCGGCATGTCTGCGCCGCCGATGGGCATGACGGCCATCACGCCGAACAGGAAACTCAGGCCCACCACGGCGTACAGGTACGGCGACTGGAGGCCGGGCTCCATGCAGAACACGATGCCGCAGGCCACGAGCGCCCCCAGGATCAGCCCATTGACGAACCGCTGTGCGCCGAACACCACCGCCCGGCTGGTCATCACCTCGGAGAGCTTGCCCCAGGCGACGATGCTGCCGGAAAAGGTGACCCCGCCGATCAGGATGGAGAGCAGGATGGTGATGACGGTGAAGGTGGAGTTGCCCGTGTTGTAGAGGGCCGACCAGCCCACCAGGAGGCTCGCCACGCCCCCGGACCCGTTGAACAGCGCCACCATTTCCGGCATGGCCGTCATGGCCACCCGTTGTGCCGCCACGGCGCCGATGGTCGCACCCACCGCGGCGGCCACCAGTATCCAGCGGAACTCCATGATCTCCTGGGAAAAGAGCGTGACGACTATGGCGATGAGCATGCCGAGGGCGGACAGCAGGTTGCCCCGCACGGCCGTGGCCGGGGAACTGAGCTGTTTCAGCCCGAAGACGAACAGCGCCGCCGCGACGATATACCAGACGTTGATGAGTTCCAGCGTCACGACATTGCTCCCGGCTGCCCCTTGTCGTCCTTCTTCCTGAACATGCCGAGCATGCGGTTGGTGACCAGGTAGCCGCCGACCACGTTGATGGTCGCGAACGTCACCGCCAGCGCGCCAAGCCAGGTGGCCACCTCGGCCAGGCCGGCACCGGCGGAGATGAGCGCGCCGACGATGGTGATGCCGGAAATGGCGTTGGCCCCCGACATCAGGGGCGTGTGCAGCGTCGAGGGCACCTTCGAGATGAGCTCGAAGCCGAGAAAGATGGACAGCATCAGTACAAAGGCGAGAAATACGGCTTCCATGTCAAATTCCGGGACTCCGAAAAAACTTTTTCACTTCAAACGCTTACGCGAAAGACGGACAACCCATGTACCTGCCGGTGTACCAAATGGATTTGGGAGTTTTCATCCCGTCAGACGGCTCAAGCCGGGCGCAGTCTATAGCGCCTGTATCCCGTTTTGAAGCCGGACCGGGAAATGGCTGAAAACAGGGGGGGTTTACAAAAGTTGCGCGAATTGCACTTGATCTACAGCGAATCCAGTAGACGCAAGTTGGCCGTCAATTTCAGAGGCGGAAGCTAAGGGACTACCAGGTGATCTTGTGATCTAGGCCCAGTCGCCGCCAAATGTACTCAACGACCTCCGGCCCAATGATTGAGTCGTGATCAGTATTGGGGGGCAGAATGGCTTTCTTTCCATCTAACTCCAGATACTCCGGAACGTAAAAGTTACCGTCTCTGGTATCCAGACGAACATCACGCCGCACTTTATAGCGACATCCTTCTTCTTTTGCTTCGGCGATTACGTCACGTAATACTCTTGAGCCGTGAACCATCATGGCAGCCATGATGGTTCACGCAGTCGCCAACCGCTTCTCTACTTTGGGCAGAGCAGGAACGGTTTGTTCTGATTCAATTTTTGGAAACCGGAGCCTGCATGGTCCACCTGTCTCGAAGTCGTCCCAATATTCGGCAGGTGCCGGCGGGATGCCTTTCAGAGGATTGTCGATATTGCCGTCCTCGATGCCAGACAACGTTTCAGCGACCAGCATGGAGTTGAAGTTACACAAAGCCTCCTTTTCCGAAGTGCCCTGCGCGACGATGTAGCGCTCCAAGCAAATTGCGACCCAAAGGCCTTCTTGTCTGCTTGGTTTGACTAGAACCCGAAGGTTCATGTTCGATTTCCCGCTAGTCATGCGGGGGGTTCCACTAGGTAGAGTTTGGCCATGGTGATCCTCCGGTTGGTTTTCTTAACACTGCCTATAGCGGTTATTACTGTATCAATACCGTAGGAACACAGGCAAATTTTCGGCTCACTGCAAATCGAGCACTGACACGCTTCCCGCTGGCCCGGCCAGCCCCCGGCTGTGCTGTAGAATTAGGGCATGAGATTCGACTATTCAAATTCCCCCGCGATGGTCCCTGGCTTGACGGCAGGCACCGTCTACCGAGTCCAGAACCAATCGGCCCGCTGTCCGGCCCGCGCTCTCCCCGCCACCACTACGCCAGACGTTCACGATGGCGGTCGCCTCATCCCGAGGCGATCCGATACCCGGATTTCGGAATCGACCATCGAACTGGCGGCCGGCGAAAGTCTGTACGTGTGGAGTACGAAGGGAAGCGGCTCCGTCTGGATCGACGCGGCACCCTAAAATGCGCCCAGACAGGCGCATCCCCACACCGCGCCCCAGCAAGCCCTCTGCTACGGATTTCAGGTCTGCCTTCCCTGAATTCTCCGCTACGGAGGATGCCCTGGTAACGGCGGCAATCAATACCGCTTATGGGATGCACAGTGCCAAGCGGCTCGCCACCTTGGCCCTAACCGCTCACTTGCTTGTGGTGATGAATGAGGATGACATCAGCGAGCCGGACGGCGGCTCAGGGGAGGTTACCGGGGAGACTTCCGTAGGGAACAAGATAAGTCAGTATCGTGTCATGGCTGACAGCGGCCCGGAAGTGTTCTTCACTAGGACAAGCTACGGAAGGGCATTCCTTACCCTGGAAAAGCGCACGGCCCGTAGGGGGATTTCGGCAATCGTCGGCTAGTAGCGATTGGAGCGCGCCTTAATCCGGGCAGCCCGGTTTCTTACCGACGAATACGGACGGCCGATCTGCTCCGCCACTTCGCGCAGCCGAGCGTTGCCGGGTCTCTGGCCTAACATACGATTGGCCTCCGCCGCTTCCAGGATGGCCCGGTCCTCGTGCCGAAGCCAGGGCCGCCTAGCGCCCACGATGCAACTCCCGAAGCACCTTGGCCCTGCGCCGAACCTCCCACGCTGGCCGGTCAAGCCGCTCAGCTAGTCCCCTCCAGGGCGCACGAGCAAACGCCCGCTCGCCGTACAGGTGGGAGAAGGACATGCCGAAAGACAGGATCGCCTGATCCTCACCGTATGTGAACGGTCTACCCATCACGAAGACGCCTCCGCCGTTCACGGTTGTACTCAACAGCCCTGGTAATCGCCGCCTGCCTGAATACGGGGTCGTCGCGATAACGGCGCTTCTGGCTCACCACCGACCGCGCCTTCGCATCGGCCGCAAATTCCGGGTCAGTAGCGTAGCGCTGCCGGTTCCGCTGATTCCGCCTAGCCTGCTCGATGGCGTGACGCTCAGGATGGAACAATGCAGCGCGCCTGTGCTTCACCGCTCGGGGAGTCCGACCAAGCCGCGACGCCAACGCCTTAATTTGACCCTTGCGTCGGTCCTGCATCGATATGGGCGGAACGCCCAGGAGAATGGCGTCTTCCTCCGCTGACCAGCGCCTACTCATGGCCGTTCACCACCGGCTGCGATTCACCGTCGATGACCACGGCATCATCGCCGGGACGGGTCTCAATCTCGGCACCATTGCCACGGAACGAAATGTTGATCAGCGGCATGTCCCTCCCGGAAACAATCGCCCCCTCCACTTGCGCCTTGTCCGTCAGAAAACGGCCAATCCCGACGCTGGTCAGCAATTTGGTCGCGACATCGACATCGCCTGCTTTCAACGCTCCCGCAACTACGGATCGGGCTGCACGAAGCAGCAACGGCAAAGAGCGGCGATGCTCCGCCAGCATGTTGTCAGCCTCCCGCTCAACTAGCGCGTTAAAGTCCGCACGCTCCCGCCAGCGGCCCAATGTCCTTTCGGATACACCACATGCCTGCGCTACAGACTTCTGCGTCAAACCGACGCCGATGGCCTTAGCAGCCCGCTTTTGTGAAGGGGTTAGCGGCTTTGGTTTTTGGAGCGCCGTGCCCATGATTACGCCATGCGGGGAGCACTACGGTTTCGAGCAGATGCGATGGCTTCCAGGTTGGCCTTCTCGAAGGCGTCCATAGACGCTTCCTCCGTAGTGCGCTCCATTCCCATGGCCCTCTGATAGGTCACGTTCGTTTGACGCTCCACCATGGCGCTCTGGATCAACGCCCGCGCTCGGCTTACGTCCAAATCGAAAATCTCACCCTGATCGGCCACAAGCGGAATCTCGCCAGTAGCGATTCGCAACGCGGCCTCAGCGGTCTTGTCATGCCTCGCGCTAAAGAGGCTTCCCGCCAATCGACTGATGCTGTCCAGATCGGCGTCCGTGAACATCGCCACACGCGCCTTCTGGGTGGTCTCATCGACGCCCCGGTAGGTGCGCTTACCGGAATCGTCTGTAACCGTGGTGGTGTCGCCGGATTTGACGAGTGAATCGGCGAATGCTTTGAAGGCATCCGATTCCGCAATCTGCTCGGCTATCGGCTTGGTCATGTCCAGCGTAGGGACGCCGTTCCGCCCGGCATAGCTGTCTACCGCGCCATGGTGCTGAATGTGAACTAAGTAGTCGATCAGACCACGGCCTTCGTGGGTATCAAGGTGGCGGTCCATTTCGTTTTGCCTCCGGTGGTGGTGGTGGGTTTGGACGCTGCCTCCAGGACCTTGCTTGACCATTCAATCGGAGAGATTCCTTCGGCCTTCGCAGAGGCGTTCACAGCGCTGTATACGTCCGGTTTGAGTGGCAGGTGTAGCACCCGTAATTGAACGTCTCCAGCCATCCTACGCGCCCTCCAGCAAGCCTGGATCGGCGGATACGTCCTCATTGCCCCGGTAGGTGTAGACCTTGGCCTGAGCGTCTACGAATGCCCTGTATGCAGGCGTTTCCTGAATGGGTGCATCCCGGCCGCCTACCAACCGCAATGGGTTGACGGCATCGCTTCTGCGGGTATGCCTGCTGCGCCGCTTCCAGCCCCGGCCAAAAGGTTTTCTGCTCATCTGAATACCCCTGATAAAAACACAGTACGGGGTTGAGTTTACCACCCGGATTGGCCCTGATTTCGGCTAGTCCAGGTACACGGCGCGGTACACATTGCAGGCCGATTCCCCGAAAGCCGCGTCAGTCATGGCCTCGCGGTAGTTTGGCGGATTCTTTACCGGCATCCGACGCGCCGCCACACACCCCGCCGTACCGTGGTTTGGGGGGGCGGGGGGTGGGTCCCTGGGAGAGGTACCTAACTCATACCCTCACCCTGATAAAGCGCGCCCTGCTTTCGAGATTTTTGGGAAGTTAGATACGGCGGGCTGCCTGCATTGAATTCAGGACAGATCGGGTGGTGTCACGTCGCTCCAATCGAACTGGTGAACCTCGGCCACGGTTTCCCGCCAATCCTTCTCTCCAAGCGGCCTGCCACCGGGCTTGTAGCCGTCCCCTGGCATTCCAGTTTTCTCGTTTACCACCAGGGCGTTCAGGTGTGGGTATCCGCGCTCGTCACACCAACCCCACAGGACGCCAAGCGCGGGGAAAAGGGTCAGGACAAAGGTTTCGATCCGTTCGGCAAGCTCTCCGTATGTGATGGTTGTTCCGTCAGCAGCTACATCGGCGAGAACGTCAAATGCGTATTCGGCAATCTCATTGTGTGTCATAGAGATGTCTCCATCGGTCGGTGAGGGTGACTATTGAGAAGTCTGCCGACCACCAATCCGCCAACCGACATAGCCGCCCAAAGCGCCTACGGGGATGGTTCCGGCGATGGCTCCGCCAAACGCGGCAATGCCCATGCTGGACCCTAGAAACGCGCCGATGGCGGCACCGATCAGCATGTATTTGACCCTCTTGCTCATATGGCGTCCCCCAGTCGTTATTGCGGGCGGGAATATGGGTGGGCGGAAATTGGAAGTCAACGGTTTAACCGTCAAGCTTCTATGACCCGGTGCTGGCGCGGCCTTCGGGAAGGCGGCCAAATGGCCGCCCCTCAATACGACAGATTCCCTAGTCCCTGAATCCCTCTAGCCACTGCAACACAATCGCCTGTAGTAGGTCTCGCGCTTCCCAAAAGAATGAGATCGACCCGACGATGAATGCCAGCACGATTAGCACCAACCCCAAGCGGCCCCCGATTTGGAGCAGGCTCAACACCCAGTCGTAGCCGAGCACTATACGTTGCATCGCAAGCCAAGAACTCGACCTAGAGGGATAGACTGTCCGCCACACGCGATCCGCCGCGTCGTGAATTGACAAGTCCCGGAATTGTTCCCCCATGACATGCTCTTGTAGATTGTCGTTTGGGTCAGGGGATTGCTCTAAGTCTATCTCGATGAAGCTGCCGAGATTGTCGTGCGCCCGTGCAACTCTCCCAAAGGTTTCTGCGGTTTTGGAGTCGTACACCCACCAACCGCCTTGGTCATCCACAACGAGAGTGTAGGGCCTCCGTCTTCGGTAGTAGTCCAAGCCCTTCATTTTTTCGATAAAGGAGCCGTCTTTCTCCTGACTATTGGGGAACGTTGTTTCGGCAAGATTCGAGGGTTTCATTTCCGTCACGTCTGTGAATGGCAGCCCGCACCCTACCCGCTGTAGAGCCGCGCCGACAACAGGTACGAGGGATCGGGCCGGTCGATGGGGATGGGGAGGGGATCGACGTACCCGCCGGGTAGTTGGCGGGCTGGCCCGATGTTCGGTTAGCTAGTTCCTGTCCGCGAATTCGTAACGGATTGATTTTGTTAAAAAATTTGACGTTTAGGGTGGTGTAAAACCGGCGTTTCCGATATCCTGTGGTTTTGTTTTGCCAATAAAAACACTGGAAAACCAAAAACGCCGGAG
>CAZWZH010000176.1:0-13762 GCA_964638775.1 uncultured Pseudomonadales bacterium | reverse complement strand
CCGTAGAGGGGCAGTCTGTCCGTCCGACGCGTACGGACACGGCTACGGACTTTCCATGAAGCGGATGATCGCCTGGTTCGCCACCAACCATGTGGCGGCGAACCTGGTCATGGGATTCGCGGTGATTGCCGGCCTGGCCGCGCTGACCCGGATTCCGGTGAAGATGTATCCCGATGTCGAAATCCCGATCATCAGCGTCAGCGTGCCCTACCTGGGCGCCGCGCCCGAGGAAGTCGAATCCGGGGTCTGCACACGGATCGAGGAGCGCCTCGAAGGCATAACCGGGGTCAAGGAACTGAACTCGATCGCCAGCGAAGGCCTCTGCACGACCAACGTGGAACTGTTCTTCGATGCGGACAGCGCCCGGGTACTGGACGAGGTGCAGAACCAGGTCGATGCCATCGACACCTTTCCCGAGGAAACGGAAAAACCAATCGTCAGGTTCCTGGAACTGACGACCATCGTCGTGGAAATCGCCGTTACCGGCCCGACCGACGAGAGGGCGCTGAAGGAGCTCGGGCAGCGGGTCCGCAACGACATCCTCGCGCTCCCCGGCATCACCCACGCAGACCTCGCAAACGTTCGGCCCTACGAGATATCCGTGGAGGTCTCGGAGCTGTCGCTCCTGCGCAACGGCCTTACCTTCGACGAGGTGGCGGCGGCGGTGCGCAAACGGTCCGTCGACCTGCCCGGCGGTTCCATCAGGACCGGCTCGAGTGAAGTGCTGCTGCGCACCCGGGGCCAGGCCTATTGGGGTCACGAACTGGAAAAACTGGAGGTAACCACCCGCGCCGACGGCACAAGGGTGCTCCTTGCCGACGTTGCGCGAGTCGTGGACTGCTTCGAGGATACCGGCCAGACCCTCAGTTTCGACGGCAGGCCCGCAGCGCTGATACAGGTCGCCCGTGTCGGCAACCAGGATCTCCGCCAGGTCAGCGAAACCGTCAGGGAATTCGTGGCGCAGTCGGCGTCGCGGTATCCGGAAGGCGTTGCACTGACGCTCTGGAACGACGAGTCCGTTCTGGTCAGGGACCGGTTGAGCACCCTGGTCGACAGCGGCGTGCAGGGGCTGTTGCTGGTGCTGATTCTCCTGGCCCTGTTTCTGCGGCCCCACCTGGCGATCTGGGTGGCCGCTGGCATCCCCATTGCCTTTCTCGGCGCCATCTTCCTGATCTACTGGTTCGGCTATTCCATCGATGCCATTTCCGTGATCGGGTTCATCCTGGCGCTTGGCATGCTGGTCGACGATGCCGTCGTGGTCGGCGAGAGCGTCTACGTCGCCCATCAGCGAGGCTCGGGACAGCTCGCAGGCGCCATCGAAGGCGCGCAGCAGGTACTGGTACCCGTCACCTTCGGGGTGCTGACCACGATCGCGGCCTTTGCGCCGCTGCTGTTCAGTGTCGGCACTGTCGGCGAAATCATGGCAATCACGGCGGCTACCGTGACTTTCTGCCTGGTCTTCTCGTTGATCGAGTGCCAGATGGTGCTGCCGGCCCATCTCGGCCACAGCGGGCAGCGGATGCCGCTGGGCGATTTCGGCATGACCCTGCTGGTTGCCCTGATCATCGCCGCCATTGCAGTCGCGCCGGACCGGCGAACGGGCGCCGCTCTCGCACTCGGCGCGGTGACCCTGGTCTATGCGGCCCATCTCAACGGCCTGCTCAGCCGAATGGGCGCCGGGTTCACCCGGCTGCAGATGAAGTTCGAATCCGGCCTCCAGACGTTCATCGACACCCGGTTCCGCCGCCTCGTACGCCGCGTACTGGGCGCCCGGCGCCTGACGCTGGCCCTGGCACTGGCCGCCTTGGCATCGGCGGCCGGCATCGTTGCCGGCGGGCACCTGCCCTTTACGTTCATGATGCCGGTGCAGGGCGACCGGGTGGCTGCCCGGCTGACGATGCCGCCCGGAATCGGCGCCGGTGTCACCGACGAAGCCATTGCCCGGCTCACCGAATCGGCGCGCAGCGTCCAGCGGCAACTGGTGGGCGAATCCGGCGACTCTCCGGTCTTGCACATCATGGCGGCCCGGGGCGGCCACCCATCGACCGGGGCCGCCGTCAGCGGTGTGCGCCAGGATTCAGGGACTCATCTGGGCGAAGTCGTCATGCAGTTGAGCCCCAGCGAAAGCCGGGAGTTGACGACCGCAGAGATTGCCGAGTTCTGGCGCGAGACCAACGGACCCATCGAAGAAGCGATCGAGTTGAGCTTCGACACCGAAAGGGTTCAAACCGGCAACGACATCGACATCCGGGTTTCCGGCGAGGACCTGGACGCCCTGAGGACAGCCGCTGCCGCGATCCGCGCAGCGCTGGCCGTATATCCGGGCGTCTACGATATCACCGACTCGTTCCGCGCGGGCAAGGAGGAACTGCAACTGTCGGTTTCACCCGCCGGAGAAGCCCTCGGCGTCACCCTGTCCGACCTCGGGCGCCAGGTGCGCCAGGCGTTTTACGGCGAGGAAGCGCAACGTGTCCAGCGAGGCCGCGAGGATGTCCGCATCATGGTGCGACTCACGGAGCACGAGCGCCGCTCCCTGGAGTCGCTCTATTCCCTGCGCATACGCACGGCGGACGGCGGCGCGGCGCCGTTTCGAACCGTAGCCGAAGTGACGGGCGGCCGCGGGCTTGCCGCCATCACGCGCACCGGGGGCAACCGGTCCGTCAATGTGAGGGCCAAGGTCGATCCAACCCGAACCTCGGCCGGTGCGGTACTCGCGGAATTGAACGCCGGGCTCCTCCCGGAAACGGTCTCGGCCAGGCCAGGCATGACGTACTCGCTGGAAAGCGCACAACGGCAACGGGAAGTGGGCGAGAGGCTGGTACCGATGTTCTTGCTGGCCATGTTCGTCATATTCGCGCTTCTGGCCATTCCGCTGCATTCCTATGTGCAGCCGCTGATCATCATGGCGACGCTGCCGTTCGCCTTCATGGGGGCGGTCTGGGGTCATCTGCTGATGAAGGGTTTCGGCAATGTCCCCGGCCTTTCGATGCCGTCGATCTTCGGTGCGGTGGCGGCGTCCGGCGTCGTGATCAACGCAACGCTCGTGCTGCTGCACGAGGTCAATCGCTGCCTGTCGGCCGGAGACTCCACCTACGACGCGCTGGTCAACGCCACGGTGACTCGCGCCCGCCCGATCCTGATCACCACCGTCACCACCTTTGCGGGGCTGCTGCCGCTGATGCTCAACCGGAGCGTGCAGGCGCAGCCCCTGATTCCCATGGCAACCTCGCTGGCTTACGGCGTACTGTTCGCATCCGTCGCCACCCTGCTGGTCGCTCCCGCGTTCCTGCTCGTGCTACGCGATATCAGGGGCGGCGCAAAACGGGTGGGCGACGTTCTCGGCAACCTCGCCGGAACGGCACCGCGCCTGACAAAGTGGATGGACCGGTTTCCGTACGTGCAGGAAAGCCTGCGCACCCGGGAATTCGAGGACCTGCAGATTCCCGAAGACATCGGCCTCGACCCGGAGACCGCCCGGATCGCGCGCGAAGGCCTGGTGCGCCTGTATTACGAGCGCGAATTCGACCGGGAGGAAATGCGCGCACAACTCGGCGCGATCGCGGCGAAAGCGCCGATGACCGACAACCTGGTGGGCGAAACGAGAGTCTGGGCGGAACAGCGGTCCTTCCAGCTCGGCGTGCACATGTTGCGCGGTGTCATTGCCCCCACCGATGCGGCGCGGCCCCTGACCGACATCCTGGATACCTGCCTGGTGGAGTTAGTGCGGGCAGCCGGGCGGGATCTGCTGGCGGAAACGGACCAGCCTCCTGACGGCAACGTCTGCCTGGTCGCCCTCGGTTCCGCCGGGCGACGGGAGTTCGCCATCGGCAGCCCGTTGAAGCTGCTGTTTGTCTACGAACTCCCCGGCGAGCGGTCGGCCGGCACGTCACCGGCACCCGAAGACACTTACGCGGAGTATCTGCAACGGCTGATGCGGCTGGTGGGCAATCTCTCGCCGGAGAACATGCTTTTCGAACCGGTTCCGCCCTACGCCCTGCCCCGGGGGTCCGGCAGCGTGGCCGCCTGTTCCCTGCCGGCATTGCGCAATCGTTTCGACGATGACGTCGAGCCATCGGAACTTCGCATGCTGACGCATGCCCGCATCGTCGAGGCACAAGGCGCTCTCGGTGACCGCTTTGCGGCATTCCGGCAAGCGGCGCTCTTGCGAACCCCGAACCGGGACGCGCTGGTTGCCGACATCCTCGAAGCGAGGCAGCAGACATCACAGCGATCCCAGCCCGGCGACGCCTGGGACGTACGCAACCGCCCCGGCGGTCTCGACGACCTGGTACTGCTGGCCGAGTACCTGCAGTTGAGCGGCGCCGCAACAACGCCCGCCATGCTCGTCAACGGCCTCGTTCCCACCTTCGCCGCCGCTGCCGAACACCGCCTGATCGACGAGTCCGCGGCAGCGGAACTGGCCGCCGCCGCCAGATTGTGGCAATGCCTCGACGGCTATTTCCGCATGACCTCGACAGGCGCCTTCGACCCCGGGTCAGCGTCTGCGGAACTGCGCGAAGTCATCGCCCGGGGCTGCGAAGTGGACGAGTTCGAAGCGCTGCCGGCACGGATCGCCGATGCTTCCGGGCGTGCCGCCGAAATCTTCGACCGCCTGCTGGGTACCCCTCAAAACACCCCGCGTTAGCCGGCATCTCCGGTGGCGCGGGCGTCGAGGCGCATCTTCATCGACGGCAGGGCTACTCCCTTCGCCCCTCCACAACCATTACCAGGGTCGGGAGGAAAATCAGCGTGAACAGGGTCGAGAACACAAGGCCGCCGAACATGCTCACTACCAGGGGCACCAGAAAGACCAGTTCGTCGGCGCGTTCGTAGAGCATGGGGGACAGCCCCAACAGCGTCGTCACCGTGGTAAGGAAAACCGCCCGGAAGCGATGCTGAGATGCGGCGGCCACTGCGGCAATTGCCGGCAATCCGGCATGTTCCCCGCGAATCCTGTTGTAGCGGTCCAGCAGCACCAGCGCATCGTTCACGATGATTCCGCTGACACCGATCACGCCGAACAATGACACGGCCGAGAAGTCCCAGCCCAGCAACCAGTGGGCGAACACCCCACCCGTGAACGCCATGGGAATGCCGGCCACGGCAACGATCGGCTTCCAGTAGCTGCGCAGGAAGCCCGCCATGAGCGCATACATCACGATCAGGACGATCGGAACGAGTACACTCAGCGTATCGTACATGGCCGCCTCCGCCCTGGCGCCCTGATCGGCATTGATCCGGATGCCGGGAAATTTCGCCACAAGCTGCGGAATCACGTTCTCGTCGACCAGGGCCCTGGCCTGGATGGGCGTTATGACCGTCGTGTCGGCACGTGCGCTCAGCAACGCGGCCGGTTTGCCGTCGATTCGCGTCCGCGTGGCGAAATCGCGCGTTTCGGTAATGCGTGCCACCAGCGACAGGGGCACTTCGCCCCCTCCGGGACGCTGGATGCGTTCGCTGGTCAATTCGCTCAAGCTCCGGCGTCGCTCCGGCGGATAGCGAACCATCACCTTGACTTCATCACGGTCCCGTTGAATCCGCTGTACCTCCAGGCCATGAAAGCTGGCCCGCAGTTGCCCGGCTATGTCCGCGGGCGTGAGGCCGGCCGCATACCCGGCCTCGGTCATGTCGATGTCGAAGTGCCGCTTTCCCTGCGAAAGGCTGTCCGTAACCTCGTATAGCCCGCCCAGGTTTTCGAGGTAGGTCCTCAGTTGGGTTGTGGCCTCGAGCAATACGCCCGGGTCGTCGTGTTCGACGGAATAGGCGACACCGGGCAGTTCTTCAAGGGCTCCGCGACGGAACACGACACCCTCCAGCCCGGACACATTGCCGACGTTCTGTCGCCACGCCCGCTCAACCCGGTCGGGCGCGGCATTGCGCACGGGCCTGTCGGCGAGATGAAGCCTGACGGAAGCGATGTGGCTGCGATTCGAGGCCCGGGTATCCCAGCGCCGCTCCCGGGGCGATGCAGCGGTATTGCCCGCCATGATGCTGACGCGGGCAACCGATGTGCCATCGAGTTGAGCGTTAATGGCGTAACCGGCCTCCGCGAATCGTTCCGCTGCGGCCACTGTCGCCGCGAAGGGAGTGCCTGCCGGCAAACTCAGGTCTGCCTGTATGAAATCGGCGGAGTTGGCTTTTTCGAACGCCACCATCCGCACGACGTCCGAACGCAGAAGCAGCAACGCAGCAAGGACCAGCAGCACGCCACCGGCGATGGTTGCAATCGTATGGCGAACTGCCCAGGAAACCGCGGGCAACACGACACGGTCGCTCATGCTTTTCATCCATAGCCTTGCCCGTGCCTGCAGATCGCTCAGCGGCGGGAGGCTCCACTGCCGCTGGTGGGACAGGTGTGCCGGAAGTATGAAGAACGCCTCCACGAGCGAGATCAGCAGCACGAACAACACGACATAGGGAATGACCTGCAACAACTGCAGGGCGCCCGCCACGAAGAACAGAAACGGGATGAAGGCGACGACGGTTGTCAGTACACCCACGCATATGGGATTCACCACACCTCGCGCACCTTCGATCGCCGCTTCCAGGGCACCTCTGCCCTTTTCGCGTTCCGCCGCGATGTTCTCACCGACCACCACCGCATCGTCGACGACGATACCCACCAGCATGAACAGGGCGAAGATCGTCATCACATTGAACGTCAGGTCCGCGGAGCCGAAAAACAGCAGCGCGCCAATAAACGACAGGGGGATACCGAACCCGATCCAGAAGGCGACACGCAGGTCGAACATGAGCACCAGGCAGACAAACACCAGAACGACGCCTGCGAGCCCATTCTGCACCACCGTCAGCAGGAGGTGGGCGACCGGTTCCGCCCGATCCTCCCAGACACTGACCGACACGTCCTGGGGAACGGGGTAGTCAACGAGAGCGCCCCTGATCACCTCGGCAACGTCGCGAATCGACTGATTGACCGTCGCGCCGATCTCAATCAGCACGGTGGGGACGCCATCGATCTGCGTGACAAGTTCGTCATCGACGAACCCATCGCGGATTTCCGCAACGTCGCCAACTGTCACGATGGTACCGTCGAGCCTCGTGATGAGCGGGATATCGAGAAACTCCTCGCCGGCGCTGCGCTTCGACAGCGTCTGCAGAACCACGCCGCCGGCTGCGGTGCGCAATTCGCCGGCGGTGAGGTTCATCGAGGCCTGCCGCACCGTGCGTGCGACTTCGGAGATGGTCAAACCGTTGCGGCGCAACGCCTCTTCGGTCAACTCGATGGTGATCTCCCGAGCGCGCGCGCCTTGCAGTTCGACCAGAGAGATCGACGGCAATGCCAGCAGGGCGTCGCGCAACCTCTCGGCGGCAAGCCGCAACTGGTGCTCCGTAACGACGGCAGAAGAAACCGCCAGCGTCATCACCTCGCGCGCCGCCAGCAACTTCGACACTTCCGGCTGCTCGGCACTGACGGGCGGGAAGTTCTCGATGCGGTCGACGGCATTCTGTATATCGTCGAGCACAACGTCGGGATCGGCGAAGGGAGCGACTTCGACATTGATCAGTCCGAGGCCCTCCGTGGCGGTTCCCACGACACGCTCCACACCGGGGTTGCCTATGACGCTCTCCTCGACCCTGCGGTTGATGTCCTGCTCCACCTCTTCGGGCGACGTGCCCGGCGAGGGGACACGAACCGTCACGGCACGGTGATCGACATCGGGAAAGTTCTGCACGGCCAAGCCGGTGCCGGCGATGACGCCACCGACGAGCAGGACGAGCATGATGAGATTGGCGGCGACACGGTTCTCCGCAAAGTAGGCAATCGGCCCCTTGGCCACGGCCTCGCCCGGATGTACGGCTTGATCGGCGTCGGTGGCGCTCATCGTCTGGCCCCTGAGTCTGCCCAAGCATCCGCCACCTCTACGGCCAGGCCTTCCCGGCCGCCGGAGACCGTACCAAGAACCACGCCGTCACCCGCATCGAAGGGTTCCACGACCCAATCTGAACTCGTGCGCAGCACAGTACGCAGCGCAACCGCTTTCAGCGTGCCGTTCTCGATCACCCAGACGCTGCCCCGGCCCTGCTCAGCCGACTCCGGCAACACGTAGACGCTCTGGACGACAGGGCCTTCGATCGCGATCTCTGCAAATGTGCCCGGCAACGGCAGCGAATCGGCCGGCGAATCTTCCGAGAACCGGAGGAATACTGTCGCCAGGCGACTGCGCGGCGCCACCACAGACGACACGCGGTCGACTTGCGCGCTGAAGGCCCGCCCACCCGCGCGAACTTCAGCGGGTCGGCCGATGACCGGGTCCAGGCGATCCAGATCCCGTATCTCTACCGGCGCTTCCACCTGCAGCGCATCGATGCGATACACCGTTCCCAACGGCGTCCCCGGACCGACCTGTTCTCCGAGTTCGACGCTGGCGTTGAGCACCCGGCTTGCGAACGGGAACGAAACGCGGGTTCTTTCGAGTTTCAATTCAGCCATCTTCAGCACCGCTTGCGCGTGCTCCAGTTCGGCTTCCTCCTTGGCAAGCGATGGCATCCGACGAATCCGGTCGGACAGTTCAAGGCCCGGGTAATCCCGAGCGAACACCCTGGCGTCATGCTCCCCTCGGGCCTTCTCGCGCCATACGCTGGCCTCCGCCTCCTTGACGGTTGCGCGGGCCGCTGCCACGCGCAGCTCGAAGTCCGTCGGGTCGACCCTGATCATCGTCTCTCCCGCCGGAATCGACCCGCCGTTGGTGAATTTCGGCGAAATCCAGACCACCCTCGATGAAACCTCGGATACCACCCTGGCCTTCCCGGCAAGGCTGACTCCACCCGTGAGCTCGACCTGCAGTGCCCGGTCTGTGGGCACGGGATCGATCACGCTGACCAGGGGTTTGGGCGCCGAGCCAAGCCCGAGCCCCGCATCCGCCCCGCGATCCGGCGCCTGCGCGAAATAAACGGCCACGAGAATTGCAACGCCAACGGCGCCCAGTTGAACATAGCCGAGCAACGGTCCGCGATCCGAGCGGTTTTCAGCATTCGGCGACTCTTGCGACATAGTGATTTCCTTGGCTGGTTACTCGCTTGCCAACGCCGGCGAGCTTGTATGCTCCGACCTCATGGCCGCGCGCCGCACCAAACGTCCAGCAAGTGCAAGACCCATGGCAGGAGGGCGTTGTTCCATCAGGTTCTCCGGCGAGTTAGCAGGAAATTTCAGACGTGTTCCAGCGAGTTGATTGACCCCTACTGATGGGCGTTAACGGAAGAACACGTAGCGTGTACAGCAGGCACTGAACACTACCTCCCTGCCGGAAGTATACGGTAACGTTTTTTGATTCGACAACGATGCGGCCAGCCGGGTGCCGCGGGCATCGAAAAACCGTGCAGCATTGCCGATTCGGAATCGATCAGTGCGTCAACTGTTCCGACGTGGGAGGGTGATACCAGATCGGCGAGGTATATGCGCGTTCCTGAATGACCGAAGGACCCACGTCGGGCGCTTCCATGCCAAGCGCCAGCGCATCGTAAAGCGAGTGGCGCGGGGTTGGGATTTCCAGCACCCGAACATAGTAGAAGGCGGGATGTTTCGCCTCGAAAGCCGGGTCTCGCCACACTACAGCCAATTCCGCCGCACCGATGCTGTTGTCGTAACGGGCCGTCCTGGTATCCACGGTATTGCCCACCGCCGGCAGCCTGCCGTCCACGCCCGGCTGCCGGTCTCCGGACCACACCACGTCGAACACCTGTTCCCGGGCCTCGCCTTGAGCGTCCAGCCAACCTTTGACGATCTGCACGCGGTCGAGGTTTGCGCCAGCCGGGTCTTTCGCCGCGACGACCAGGAAGCTCGGTGCATCCCCTGAGTCGACTGGCGGAAGTTCACCGCCCATCGGCACTGCGCGCCGTGACGCCAGCGATCCACTCCCGCCGGCTTGCAGGTCGTCGTCGGAAAGGTCCCAACCGCCGTGGAACCGGACCCGGATTCGCGGCCCCGTGGTGGCATAGGTCTCCCGTCGCAGCATGGCGCCGAGGATCGCCTCCCGAGTGTTGTCTTCGGCCCATACCGCCGCCAGGCCCGAGGCCGACATGTGCCAGCCGGCCACCGCCGGGCCCAGCGCCGGCCCCTCTTTGGTTTCCGGGGTCGAGTCCGTCGCCATCTTGCCGCCGAAATTGGTTTCCTCCGCCGTTGACAGCCCCGTATGCGAATCGGTCGAACCGATCAGGCCGAACTGAAACGGGTTGATGCCCACTTTCGCTTCAAGCTGCAGGCCGGTCATGAGGGCCGAGCGCACATAGTCGCCGGAGCGCGGCACATACTCCTGAACGTCCCGCTGAAGATAGAACGGAAAGGGCTCGAAGCCCGCAAACTCATCCTCCGGGGACAACAGGAAGTGCGCTTCCGAATCTCCCTTGATCTGGGTGACTTCGACGATCTTTTCCCAACGCATGCGCTCGCGCGCATATTCCGTATCGACCGGCAGGCCGCGCAGCGTCGTATCGGAGAACATGAGACCCTTGGAAACGTTGGAGTTGTGAGGAATCGCCAGGAAACGGGCGCCGCTCTCTGCGCTGGTCCGCTCCAGCCATTGCCAGAGATCTTCCGGATAGGGGCTTTGCAGGGCGGAAAACGGCTGAAAGGTTAGAGCCTGGTCTCCGTCAGCATCGGTGACCACTACCCGGTGGAGATTGGCGCCGCCCGGCAGGGCGCTCCACTCCCAGCCCATCAGCGTGGTGAATTCACCAGGCTCGTAGTGCGCCTCGGCGGTCGCCACGAGTTCTTCCCATGCGGACCGTTCGCTCCTCGGGTCGGGCGGGATGGGAAAGTCGGCAATGGCGGCCGGCAATGCGGCCGTCATCCGTGGATCTGCGCTTCCAGGGAGGAATTCGATGAACAGTTCCGGGCCTTTCCGCGCATTGATTTCACTGCGCACCGAATAGGTGAAGAACCAGTTGACAATGCCGTCCCAGATTCCGGCTCCCTCCTCCTGCAACCCATTGTGGTAAATGTCGCGAATCCGGCCGAGGTACTCGGCGTGGTCGGAGACGACCAGAAAATCCAGCGGAGCCTGCAGTTGCATGTGCGCCCGGTGATAGGGGTGGATCACGGGCCCGCCCTTGGCAAAACGGTAGGCGGTATCCGGATCGGCGGTGAGATTGTTGTTGAGAAATGCATCGGCGGAATAGGTGGTGTGCAGGTGCGTATCGCCCCAGAGAAGCTGCCGGTCCTGCGCGGCAACGCTGGAAGACAGGCAGGAAGACAAAAGGACAAATGTGCGCAGGATGGCGGCGGTCGTTCTCATGAAGCGCATTCCTCGTTGCCAGCCCGGCCTGTTCATGAACGGGTCGGGGTCGGGCCCGGCCTGTTCTCGACATTGCCCGACGCGGTGTCGGACACTCATGAATCCCGGATCCCCTGCCGCTGCTGCGGCTGGACCATTGTAGGCCATGAATCGCACCATTATCGATTTCCGACTCGACGAAGCCGGCGACTGGATGGCGGCTCTCGACTGCGGGCATGGCCAGCACGTGCGTCACCGGCCGCCGTTCGTGAATCGCCCCTGGGTGGCTACCCCCGCGGGGCAGGAGGCCCGGCTTGGCGCCGAACTGAACTGCGTGCGCTGTGACCGGATGGAATGGCCCGAAGGCTTCGCAGCCTACCGGCGCACGCCCGAGTTCGACGAAGAGACGGTTCCGACCGGACTGAAGCGCAATCACACGACCAGGCGCGGGGTGTGGGCGCGAATCCATGTCCTTGCCGGCGAATTGCAGTACCACGTCGGCGAGCCCATTGACCGTATTTTTCCCGTGGCGTCCGGGTCCAGTTCGGTGGTCGTTCCCGAAGTTCCGCATCGGGTGGAGATCACCCGGACCGTCCGGTTCTTCGTTGAATTCTGGCGAGCGGAGCAGGGGCAGCAGTTATGATTCCGCCGGGGGAACCCCACCGACCGCAACAATCGGAGGCTACTATGGATCTGGGACTGACTGGCGCAAGGGCCGTGATATCCGGCGGGACGCAAGGCATCGGGCTGGCCGTGGCCAGGGAACTGCTCGACGAGGGGGCTTCGGTGAGCATCTGCGCACGCCGGCAGGACGGTGTGAAGGCGGCCCTTCTGGAACTGTCGGTACTCGGCAAGGCCGTCGGCCAGGTCTGCGACGTGAGCGACCACGCCGCCACGGTGCAATGGATGCGGGATGCCGCCGAAGCGCTGGGCGGTATCGACATCGTGGTGCACAACGCCACCGCCAGCGGGCAGCCCGGCCCGGGGCCGCAACCCTGGCTCAACAATTTCAACGTCGACCTCATGGGCATGGTGGGCATGAGCGAGGGGGCGCTGCCTTACCTCGAAAAATCGGAACGGGCGGCGCTGGTACAGATTGCCACGATCACCGGCATCGAGCACCACGATGTGCCCATCAGCCCGAGTTACGGCGCGATGAAGGCCGCATCCATCCGACACATGGCGCAGCTCGCCCAGCAGTGGGGCCCCAAGGGGATTCGGGCAAACAGCGTCTCGCCGGGGCCGATCTTCATCGAAGGCGGCGTATGGAACATGATCAAGGACGAGATGACCCCCCTGTACGAACGCGACCGCGATTACCACCCAACGAAACGCATGGGAACCGCTGAAGAGGTGGCGAAGGTGGTGACGTTTCTGGCCAGCCCGGCGGCGAGTTGGGTCAACGGTACCAACGTGCGCGTGGACGGGGCATTCACGCGGGGCGTGAATTTCTGACCGGCGGCGCCGCCTGGCGCCCGCGCGTTACCCCCGGGTCAGGGGCAGAATCCGCTCGCCGAACTCGCTCAGGCGGTCCAGGCCGCCGGGGCCGGCGAAAAAGAACGCCGGAACCATCATCCGGCCCACACCGAGGGACCGCATCTGCTCGACGCCGGCCTCGGGATCGGCCATCTGTGCGCCGAATATGGCATTGATCTCGATGCTGTCGGGATCGCGGCCATGGGCTTCCGCAGCCTGGCGCACGCGGGCGATCAACGCGCCCAGGCGCTCCGCATCGCCTTCGCCCGGAAAGTAGCCGTCGGCGATTCGGGCCGCGCGCTGAATGGCGGCATTCGTATCGCCGCCCACAAGCACCGGAATGGTCCCGTTCACCGGCCTCGGGCTGCAGGTCACCGGTGCGAAGTCGACAAACTCGCCGTGAAACTCCGCATGCGGCCCCGCCCACAGCGCCTTCATGGCGGCGACGTACTCATCGTTCCGGGCGCCCCGGCGTTCCCAGGCAATGCCGAGCGCTTCGAACTCCTCCTTGAGCCAGCCGACGCCGAGCCCCAACTCCACCCGGCCGCCGGTCAAACGGTCCAGCGTCGCCAGTTCCTTGGCGAGCACCAGCGGATTGCGCTGCGGCACAATCAGGATGCAGGTGCCGAGCCTCACCGTCGGAGCGGCCGCGGCGACGAAGGCCAGCCAGATCAGCGGGTCCGGAATCGGCGTATCGGATTGGGCCGGATTCTTGCCGTCGGGGCTGTAGGGATACTTCGAGGCGATCAAATCGGGCATCACCACGTGTTCGCCGCCCCAGACGGATTCGAAACCGACCGCCTCCGCGCGCCTGCAAATTTCCAGCGCCGAACCTCCGTCGATTCCCACGCTGCTCGCAAACGCAAGCCCGACTTTCATGCGACTCGGGAACCCTTCGCGCCGGGACGAGGACGTGCTAGCCCGACCTATTCACGAAGGTCGATTGTAGAGGCTGGAGACAGGTCGAACTAACGATTTTTTGCTGGAAACGCGGTTAATCGGCGCTGGGATTCTTGTCGTCGTGCTTGTTTGTCGGAATTTTGGCCAGTAGCACC
>CAZWZH010000175.1:0-7501 GCA_964638775.1 uncultured Pseudomonadales bacterium | reverse complement strand
ATGCCATGAACATAGGCCTCGCCGAGATGGCCGCCATGGGTGTTCATCGGCAGGGCGCCGTTCAATCCCAGGTTGCCGTCGGCCGCGAATTCCGTCGCTTCACCGTCGCCGCAGAATCCGAACTGCTCCAACTGCAATGCGACGAGGGGCGTGAAATGGTCATACAGCATCGCCGCATCCACCTCGGACGGCTCCATGCCGCATTGGCCACGCAACTGCTCCCGAAGGCCAGCCACCTCGGGCAAGCGCAGGATGTCATCACTCCAGTATTGCGCCAGGCCCATCTGATCAAAACCCGCGCATTGCGCGGCAGCGAGGAATTTTACCGGCCGCTTTTGCAGATGCCTGGCATGCGACTCGGTGGTCACCAGCATCGCCACCGCTCCGTCAGACTCCTGGCAGCAATCGTATCTTCTCAACGGCCGGCTGATCCAGGGCGATGCCAGGTACTCGGCAAGCGTCAGCGGCCGGTTGTAGTAGTAGGCGGCCGGGTTGGTTGCCGCATAGTCCCTGGCAGACAATGCAAACGGTGCATAGGCATCGTCATCCAGACCGTATTTGTGCAGATAGTAGTGCGCGGTGACCCCCACTCTCGACGCAGCCGTAACCAGCCCGTATTTCACGAACCACCGCTGATCCCCGGATTCGGGCGGCGGCCGCAGCCGGCCACCACCGAAGCGTACACCCGATGCCGTGTTCAGCGACCGATAGGCTACGACACATTCCGCCGCACCCGCCCGAACGGCCATGGCCGCGTGACCCACCGTCGCGCAGCCGCCACCGCCGCCGAACGGCACCCGGGAAAAATAGCGCAGTCTTCTGCTCCCGAGTTCGCGCTGGATATCCACTTCGGGGGCTTCATCCATGGTGAACGTCACCATGCCGTCAACGCTGCCGGGGCTGACGCCCGCGTCGTCCATGCACGCGCGGATCGCTTCGACCGCAAGCTGCAGCTCGGAACGCCCCGAATTTCTGGAGAAATCCGTGGTGCCTATGCCCGCGATTACCGGCTCGTCAGCCATCGCCGAACTCGCCTGCTTCCGATTCGGCCCGGAAAGAAACGGGCACCCCGTTCTCCGGGTTCACGTACGCTTGCACCCTTGTACCGATCTCAGGCATTTCCTCTTCGGAATCGTAGAGGCCGAGGAAACGAACGCCCTCGTCCACCTCGACCAGAACAACGGTATAGGGCTTGGAAAACCCCGGCGGCAACGGGCGCTCGACCCGCGTGCAGGAGTAGACGACACCGCTGCCTCCGGACTCTACGAGGGAATTTTCGACCGACCCGCAGCCGGCACAGGACATCCTGAACGGGAACCGGGCAAGGCCGCAGTTGCGGCATTGCTGAAACAGGAGCCTGCCTTCCTCAATGCCGCTCCAGAACAGGTCCGTGTCGTCACGCAACTTCGTGCAGGTTCCCATGGGGCCGCTTGGTCCGACCTGATCGCGAACGAAGGCGGCTACGCGTCGAACCCGAACAGTCGCTTGCCTGTTTCACCCAGGATCTTGAGCCGGGTGTCTTCGGACAGGTGGCCCATCTGGCGCTCGATCGCTTCAGCCGAGTGCGGCCAGCTACCCTCCTGGTGCGGATAGTCGTTCGACCAGAGCATCGAATCGGTGTACCCGAACTCCTCGGCGAGACTCAAGCCCACCGGATCTTCCATGAAGGTCGCGAAACACTGCGTCTTGAGATAGTCGCTCGGCAGTTGCCTGAGCTTGGGGAACGACCACATATGGTGCTTTTTGTAGGCTTCGTCCATTGCCTGGCCGCACCAGGGAAACCAGCCCACCCCGCTTTCCACGGACACCACCCTCAATCCGGGAAATCGCTCCAGGGCCCCGGACGAGCACAAGAGCGACATGAACTCCACGGAAGGGGCCAGCGCGTGCGCCACGTAGTTGGTAACCGCGCCGCCCCGGCCTCTCGTCGTTCGCGGGTCCTTTCCCGTGCCCACGTGCGCCGTGACCGGAAGCCCCGAGTCCTGCAGGCAGGCCCACAGCCGATCGTATTCGGGTCGGTTGTAGTGGGCGTCCCGCGCAGAGGTGCTGCCATAGATCGGCTTGACCGGAATCGTCACGCCCCGGTAGCCCATCCGCCTGATCCGCTCGATCTCTTCGATGGCCAGATCGATGTCCATCGTCGGTATCACAGCCATCGGAGACAGTCGCTCCACATGCGGCCCGTAGGTCTCCCACGCCCAGTCGTTGTACGCGCGCGCCTGGGCGAACGCGAACTCCGGGTCGCGCGTTGCAAAGATCACCGAGAACTTGTTCGGATAGATGACCTCTCCATCCACGCCGTCCCGTTCCTGGTGGCGCAGCCGTTCTTCGGGGTCGCCGCCGACCGCATTGCGCTCCCGGTCCTCACCGAAAAGGTCTTCGTTGTCCATGATCCAGCGCGCGGGCTCCATGCCTTCGACGATGTGCCACTTCGAGCCTTTTTCATCGACTTGAACGCGGGGCAACCGATCGTGAAACCGGCTGTCGACCCGCTTTGCCAGCAAGTCAACGGGTTCCACCGCATGGGTGTCGCAGGAAATCATCGTGTACTTGTTGTCGGCGCCGGGCCGGACGCTTTTGCCCCAACCCTGTGCACCCGGCGATTCGAGGCGCCACAAATTGTTCTCGTCAACACTGCTCACTGTCGTGCTCCTGATCCGTTATTTCATTGCCGCGGCCAATTTGCCGTGGTCCCAGCTTATGATCCTGTCGACTGCAACGATCATGCTGATCCTTTTCGTCGACGTCTTTTCCGGCGATGCATCCCCGGATATCCGTGGCTCGGTAAACGCCTTGTTCCTTTCGTAGATCGCCTGCAGCGCGCTCAGGTTTTCAGCGGGATCGTCCACGAATCGGACACGCCCCTTTATCGAAACCCCGCGCAGTTCGCCGTACATCTCGCCGTCCGCGAACAGCAGCCCGATACGGGGGTCCCGCCTGAGATTGACGACCTTCTGCGATCCCTCGTACGAATTGAAGGCGATCTGCCGGTCTCCCACGAACGCGAACCAATTCGTGGTGAGATGCGGCGTACCGTCCCTGTTGATGGTCGCCACATGCATGTCGCGCTGCGAGTCGATGAATGCCCAGACCTCGTCCTCGTTCATCGCAACCGTTTTGCGTTGTTTCGCCAAACCTCATTCTCCCGTCATGTCGTTGCACCGCATTTGACGAACCGCACTGCCATCCTGTCGCGAGCAAGCGGATCGTCCTTGTCTGCCGACGTCTGTTGGCATCTTGGGTACTGTCTCCACCAGCGTTGGCACAATACTCAGCCGGCGTGAGGCCTGATCCGGTAGCGAAGCGGTATCTGCTTGTATCCGTTGATCAGGCTGTTCGGCCTCCGTAACGGGCCCGCCACCTCGCATTCGACCAACCGCGGCAGCAGCTCGCGGAACATCGCGATGATCTGACGCCTTGCCAGCACCCTGCCCAGGCACAGGTGCTCCCCGACCCCGAATGCCAGATGCGGGTTCGGTTGCCGGTCTATGCGGAACTCGTGCGGATTTTCGTACAGGGTTTCATCCCGGCAGGCGGACGGCCAGAACAGCGCCGCCACTTCACCCTTGCGGATCTTCGTGCCGCCGACGGAAACGTCTTCCCTGGCGGTACGAAACATGTGGCCCAGGGGGGCGGTCCAACGGATCATTTCCTCGACGGCTCTTGGAAGCCTGTCGGGATCCCGCACCAGCGCCTGCATCTGCTCCGGCCGCTCGAGCAGTTCCAACAGCCCCACGCCCATCACGTTTCTCGTCGTCTCCACGCCGCCCATCAGGATCAGCACGGCATGAACCACGAGCTGCTCGAAATCGATATCCACACCTTCGGCGTTGACAAGCATGGTCACCAGGTCGTCCCGTGGAGATCTCCTGCGTTCTTCGAACAACGGCGCGAAGACGGCGGACAACCCCAGCACCGCCGCCCTGTTCGATTCCGCCGCGGTTTCACCGAGCATGAATTCCGGATCGGTAGGGGCTGCGACTGCATTGGCGAAGGTGAACGCGTCATCCCAGTGCTCTTCGGGCAAGCCCAGCACCCGGCCCACCGCAGCAACCGACAACCATTGTGCCGGCTTTGTGAAATCGCCCTCACGCTCCTCGCCGTCGCCCATGAAGTCATCGACGATTTCTCTCGCCGACCGGGCCAGAAACGGGTCGTCGTGCCTGATGACCTCCGTCATCTGAAACCGCTGGCTGACAATACCCCGGTGTATCCCGTGTTCCGGTGGATCCATGTTCAGCAGCGTGGGCCGGTTCACCTGAGCGCCCTGTTCTCCCGTGGTGTCCTTCAGATTGGTGGTCAGGCGTCCCGCATTGCTGAATACGGCCGGGTTACGGGAAATCTCCCTGATGTCCCTGTTCAGGCTGACCATCCAGAACGGTTCGACATCCGGATGTTCCAGCCAGGTCAACGGGGCCTCTTTTCTGAGCCGGTCGAACAGGGGGTGCGGAAAGCCGAACTCCTGCCAATAGTCCGGGTCGATGGACGCGACAAGCTTGTCCGGGTCCAACGGGCCGGTTTGAAAGTGTTCCGGTGTCACTTCATTGAATCCGTGCTGTCATCCCGTCCCGACGGCCAGCCTCTTGCGTGAACGCCGGATGACGCGCGCTGCCGGCCTGCGCGGATCGTTCGAGCATCGGTTCTTCATCATCAATGGAAACTCATCAATGGAAACTCATCAATGGAAATGATGAATCACGTGCTCGCCAAACATTCGAATCGTCTTCATCGAAACATCGTGCGGTATCGTTTCGTTCTGCACCAGCACCAGCACCTCATCGACGCCGTTCTGCTCATAGAGCTTCAGCGAATCGACGCACTGCTGCGGCGTGCCGGCAACCGTAATCCCGGAGTCGGCGAGCGTTTCGGGATCCAGCCTTTCCCAGGAATCCAGTTCGCCGTCCTGTCTCGCGGCCCGCGCCGCCGTAGTGAGCCCGGTGGCTGTCGCCACTTCCGCGGCATTAATGGGCGCGGTTTCGTGTTCCTTGGTCATGTGAACCTTCAGATCGTCGGGAATCTCCCCGTCCCACTCCTCGATCAGGCTCTTGGTGATCGCCGCCGCGGCCGCGTTGTACGGACGATCCGGCCCGAAAAACACCTTCAACGACCGGCTGACGAGTTCCCTGGCTGCAGGACCGTCCTCGCCGCACACCCCGAACGTCATGCTCGCCCAGTTCTCGTTGCGCCGTTCAAGAGGGCCGGGGCAGCTTGCGATGCGCTCGCGATATTGCTCGATCAGGGGCGCGGTGACGCTGGGCGGGCTGGGAACGAAGGCAAGCACCCCCATGCCGTGGTCGGCGGCGACACTGAAACTGGCCGGCTGTGCACAGGCGAGCCAGCGCCGAATCGGCTTCTGAACGGGCTGAGGTACAACGACGCGGGGCGGAATCTGCCAGTGCTCGCCCTCCCAACTGAACTCGTCCGGATAACTCGACCAGATCGCTTCGATGCAGGCCAGCGACTCCTCCCACATGGAGCGGGTGTCGCGCGGGTCGATGCTGTGACCGGTCACCTCGTAGGGCCCGCCCCGTCCCGTGCCGAACTCCAGGCGGCCCTCGGAGATCAGGTCGAGCATCGCCATGCGTTCGGCGACGTGAATGGGATGATGATAAGGAAGGACGACCACGCCGGTGCCGACCCGGATGCTGTTGGTCTGCGCCGCAACGGCAGCCAGGAACTGGTCCGAGCCCGGCGCGACCGAGAAGGTCGGCAGGAAATGGTGCTCTGTGATCCAGATCGTGTGGAAGCCGGCCTCGTCGGCGAGCCGGGCCTGCGCGAGCGACTCCCGGTAGGTCGCCTCGAAATCGACCAGCCCGTCGTCGGAAACCGACCGCTGCAATTCCGTGATCATTGATATGCGCATGGGTTGCTCCAGTTGTTCCCGCAGACCAGGGCCGCCGAGTCGGAAAACCGCACCATCGAACGGATGTCCCTATCCATTGAAAATTACGTAGTGTTTAGCCCCATTAAATCATAAAATTTCTGACACGGCGATGTTATGTCGAAAAATAGAGCATTTCAAATCAAATTTCGGCGAGATTCTCGCGCTGTCTTCCCAGGCCGGTGAATTCGGAGACACCGGCTCTAATGCGCGCGTGCTGTAGTACACCCCGTACCAGCAGACATTGAACGTACGCTCCCAGCGTTGGCGATCGTCCGCGATCACGCTGCCCGCACCCGCGATGCCCGCGTTGTTGAAGACGAAGTGCACGCAGTCGGCTTGGCGTTCACGCACGACTTCGTCGCGGAACCGCAGGACGTCGGACTCCACCGATACGTCGGCGAGATGAGTCGTGACCCGCACGCCGGCGGGTGCACCCGCTTCACAAAGCGACCGGGTCTGCTCCATGTTCCCGGCAGAGACATCGCACATCGCGACGTGGCAACCAGCTGCGGCGAACTGTCGCGCAAGCTCGCGCCCCATGCCCGTTCCGCCTCCGGTGAGGACCGCAGTTCTACCGTTCAAACGATTCACCGTCTGCCCCCTTCACGATGCAAGGCACCACACCACTCTCAAGGACATTACTCGAGCACGCTCGATCCCGACAAGCCGCCCATCCGGCAATGGCTGGATCACTACCCCTGCAGCGGCGGCCGAAAAGACGGACAGTAGTGATGGTGTTGGTGCAGACCGAATCATTGCCGCATGAAGTGTCCGCAGATACGATTCGCCATTCTGGATGGCACGTTGATTCCCCCATTCTGGATGGCACGTTGATTCCCATTTTGGGTAACGGCCCGACTGAGAGAAAAAGATGCGACTCGAGAGTCATGTGGCCATCGTGACAGGTTCCACAAAGGGAATCGGTCGTGCCATGGCCGAGCGGTTTGCCGCCGAAGGTGCGAAAGTGCTGGTCACCGGGCGAAGCGAAGCGGAAGGGGAACAGGTTTCCGAGGGAATTCGAGAGTCAGGCGGAGAGGCTGAATTCCTGCGCACCGATGTAAGTCGGGAGCCGGACGTTGTCGCCGCCATCGAGGCGGCCTGCGATCACTGGGGTTCGCTTTCGATATTGGTCAACAACGCGGCGCCAATGGAAGCGGTGGGGCCAGAAGCAATTGATGACGTGCTGGTCGACGTCGAACCAGACGCCTGGGATCGCATCATCTCCGTTGCGCTACGCGGGGCCTTTCTCTGTTCCAAGTACGCCTTTGCCCGGATGCAGCAGGCGGGTCGCGGCTCGATCATCAGCATCTCCTCGGCCACCGCCAGCATGGCGCAGCCCGGGCTCAGTACCTACATTACCGCCAAGGCCGGCCTCGAGGGGATGACCCGCGCGCTCGCGGTAGAAGGAAGTCCGTACGGAATTCGAGCCAACTGCATTATCGTCGGCGCCGTGCCGACCGGATCCGGTTGGGATCCGGTACTCGCAGACCCCGATGCCGTAGCGGCTCTGCGAAACCTGCAGCTCACAAGACTCGGCGTTCCCGCCGACATCGCGAACGCCGCGCTTTTTCTCGCGTCAGACGAAGCGGCTTTCGTGACCGGGGCCAGCCTCGCGGC
>CAZWZH010000174.1:0-17033 GCA_964638775.1 uncultured Pseudomonadales bacterium | reverse complement strand
GTTCGCGCCCGATGTTCCAGCGGGCGCCACGGCCGACTCCCACCGAACTCGCCCGGCTGCTGCACCGCATCGCCCAGCGTGTGGCCAGGCTGCTGGAACGCCAAGGCCTCCTCGTGCGCGACCCCGACCGCGACTACCTCGACGTCGAGCCCGGCGAGGTGTTCGATCAGCTCGTCGGTGCGTCCGTCCACTACCGCATTGCCATCGGCCCCAATGCGGGCCGCCAGGCACTGACCTTGCGCACCGTCCCGGCGCAGCCGGAACCCGTCGCTTCAACCCTGCTCGCCAGGCAGCCGGGCTTCTCCCTGCACGCGGCCACCTGCTGCGAGGCCAACCAACGGGACAAGCTCGAAAAACTCTGTCGCTACATCGCCCGCCCGGCGATCGCCAATGAGCGCCTCTCGACCAACGAGCGAGGGCAGATCGTCTATAAGTTCCAGCAGCCGTTCCGCGACGGAACCACCCACGTCATGCTCGAACCGCTCGACCTCATCGCCCGTCTCGCCGCCCTGGTCCCTCGCCCAAGACTCAACCTCACGCGCTTCCATGGGGTGTTCGCCCCGAATTGCAAGCATCGCGAGTCGGTCGTGCCAAAACGCAAACCCGGTGCGGAGAAACCCGAAACACCGCTCGTTCCCATGTCCTGGATGCAGCGCTTGCAGCGGGTCTTCGCCATCGATATCGCGACCTGCCCCAAATGCGGCGGCAAGCTCAGGGTGATCGCTTGCATCGAGGATCCCGACGTCATCGCCACCATCCTTGTGCATATCCAACGACGAGAGACGGCCGAACCGTCACAACCGCGCGCGCCACCCCGGCGCTCGGAGCACCTCGACACCCCAAACCAGGACAGGCTGTTCTAGAACATCGCCCGACGTTGGTCTGCGGGGCGACGCACCGATTCGCGCCAGTTTCCGCGCTTTTCCGTCACTCGCAACTTCCAGGCACACAGTCTGCAGCCCCACCCGGCGTCAGCCTCAAGCCATCCCTATCGGCCGTACTCCGCAGACCACACCATTCGGGCGGTTATTCTTCCTATGCTCACATGGGATTTCCCCGTCAACGGAACTCATGATCGCACGCCTGTTCAACCCATCCAGGCCGCGGGCACCCAGAGTACCAGTGCGGGAAACACGCTGATCAGGATGAGCGTCATCAGATTGGCGAGCAGGAAAGGAGAAGCGCCCCTGAAAATCTCTCCGATACCCAGATTCGATATCGCCGCGCAGACATTCAGACAATTGCCGACGGGCGGCGTACAGGCGCCGACTGCAAGCCCGGATATGAGGACGATGCCGAATTGCACCGGCGACACACCGGCGGCAACGGCAGCGGGCAGCAGCGTCGGCGTGAGCAGCAGGATCGCGGGACTGACATCGATAAAGGTCCCCAGGACGAGAACGATCCCGGCGATCAACAAGAGTACCGCCACGGGACCCAGATCCAGGCCGATGACGGATGCGGCGATCGATTCCGGAACGCGCTCAAGGATCAGTATCCAGACGAACAACTGGGAAAACGCGATGATCATCATGATTTTCGCGCTCATCATCACAGCCGCGCGCAACGACTCCGGCAGGGCCGTGATTGCCTTGGAGCCGATCAGCAGCGCGCCGAGCAGGAGCCCGAAGAGAACGCCCAGGCCCGCGGACTCGGCGGCGGTGGCGATGCCGAGGACGACTGCCCCGACCACGAAAACCGGCATCGCCAACACGGTCGCCGATGCGGCTACCCGCCTGAAATCGCGCCCGGGATGCGAAGCGGGCGTTTCGCGCGGATACCGCCGGCGCCGGGCAATCGTCATCATGATGACGATCTGCAGAACACCGATCATGAGGCCGGGTATCAGTCCGCCGAGAAACAGCCGCCCCACCGATTCCTGGGCAACGATTGCGTAAAGCACGATCGGAACGCTCGGCGGAATGATCATTCCCATGGTCGATGACGCAACGGTGATGCCGCTTGCAAAGCTCGCTGAATAGTTTCGCTTTCTCATTTCGGGAATCATCACCGAGCCGATCGAGGCCGTGTCCGACGTGGAGGAACCGGAAATGCCGCCGAAAACCATGCTGGAGAACACGTTGACGAGGCCCAGGCCGCCCCGGAGCCTGCCGACGGCGACCATGGAAAGGTCGATGAGCCTGGCGGTTATGCCGCTGGAATTCATCACCTGCCCCATGAGTATGAACAGCGGCAACGAAATCAACGCGTAGTTGTTCATCCCGGAAAACACGCGTTGCGGCACGACCACCGCAAGGCTCGGCTGCTCGATCAGCAAGTACAGCAGGCTGGCGAGCCCCAGGGCATAGGCAATGGGCACGCCGACTACCAGGAAAACGGCGAATGACAGGATGAGAATCAGCATTTCGTTCGGCTGACCCTAAAGAAACAGCCTCCGGTAAACCCAGGGTGGATTACCTTCAATGTGCCGAGTGGTCACCGACGAACTGCACGAAGTGAAACACGGTGCCGTCGGGATCTTTGGCGAACAACAACCGCCAGCCCCTGGTACCGTCCGGAGCCATCACCGTAGTCGGCGGCTGGGTGAATTCAACGCCTTGCGCACTGAGGGTCTCGTAACGGCCGTCGATATCGTCGGTGAGGATGGAGAATCTGTGCAAACCCGATTCCAGCATACTGGGTTCCGCGCGTCCGGTTGTCGGGGGCTCCAACCACTGAATCAGGTCGAGCATCGACTCCGCCTCCACGTTGTTCAGCCGCATGTGGGCGAATCGCAAACGCCTGCCGCCGGGAATTTGAAACGCTCTGCCGGTTGCTGGATTTTCGACGATACCGGAACTTACGATCTTGAAGCCGACTTTTTCGTAAAACTCGATAGATCGGTCCATATCAGTGACGTTGATACCCACGTGCCAGAATCGGTCGGGCATGTCTTCCTCCCTGTCTTTGGCAGGCTGTAACTCCGCTGCTCGTTTTCTGTAGCCGTTCAGTCATTCATCGCCTTGTCACGCAATACCTTGCGCAACACCTTCCCAGTCGCGCCGCGCGGCAGTTCCGTGACGACTTCGAACCTGTCGGGAACGGCATGAGCGCCCACTACGCGGCGCACCGCCCTCCGCAATGCATTGTCGAGATCGGGCGTCGCCTCGTCCTGCAGCACGAGAAACACCCGGATCTGCACACCGCCGTTCTCGACAGGGCCGCCCACAGCCGCGCTCTCGAGGACCGCGGGATGCGCCGCAACCGCGGCTTCGATTTCTCCCGGTCCGATCCGATAACCCTTGCGCTTGATGACGTCATCAGCACGACCGACATAGCTCAATCCGCCGTCGGTTTCAGTATAGGCTGCATCACCGGTGCGCAGATATCCACGATTGAACAATGCATCGGTTCGCGCATCGTCCCGCCAGTACGCCAACAGCGCGACGGGATCGGGCAAGTCTACGCAAATCTCTCCCGTCGCGCCGTCGCCTGCCAGGTTCCCGTCCTCGTCGCGCAAGCTGATGCGATGTCCGGGATAGGGCCTGCCGAGGTCACCGGTGGTCGGCGTGCCCAGCGCGCCGCTTTCTCCAATCAGCGCATTCGCTTCCGTTTGACCATAGGCGTTATTTACGACGCGGCCGATGCCATCCAGAACGGCTTCTCTATCCGCCGGTGTCGGTAATTCACCCCCTGTCACCACAGCCCGTAGCGGGCGATGGGGCTTTACTCCGGCATCCCGCAACAAGCGGATCGCGGCGGGCGGCAAAAACGCGGTGGACACCCCAGTTTCATTCCAAAGCGCCATCAATCGCTCCGGGTCCATGCGTTGTGGACGCCACATGAGGATCGGGACTCCATATGCCCAAGGGATCAGCAGTCCCAGCAATAAACCGCCCATCCAACCCCACTCGGCAGGTCCGTAATAGACGTCTTCGGACTGAAAGCACTCGAAGGCGCAATCTACGGCTGCATGCCCCAATAGCATACGCTGTGCGTGCAGAATGCCCTTCGGGTTACCCGACGTGCCCGACGTGTGGAACAGCAGCGCCGGGTCCTCGGAATTCATCGCTCTCGGCTCATGCCGTCGTGCCGCCGCGATTACCGCGCCGAGTTCGTAATCACCGCCTTTTCCGTCGGCGATCACGACATGGCCCGACCAGTCGACACCCGCATCGTGGCTCCGTCCCAAGGTGTCGATATCCGTCACGAGAATGCGGGCGCTGCCGTGTTCGACGCGTTGCGCGAGCGCGACGGGCCCCGCCACTTGCGGCACCGCCATCACGACAGCGCCAGTCGCCAGTATCCCGAACACCACCACGGCGGCTTGTGGGGATGGAGGCAAGGAGACGGCGACGCGATCGCCAGGATTAACACCGAGACCGTACAACACGCTTGCAAACCGGCAGGCGCTGTCTTGGATTTCACCGAACGTTGATGTGCGGATCTGTCCCTGCAGATCGACGCTGTAAGCAGCAACTGCTGTCGCCGAGTGCCTAAACAAGGCATCGGCCGCAATGGAGTAGCTGTCCGGGACCAGCCATTGAAAAACATTTGCGGCGTCGAGGTAATGTTGCCGCTGGGCTGCCAGGCCGAAATCTGCTGGAAGGGTGCGCATCGGCGGAGACGATCTCGGGTCTTTACCAGCCGCCTTCATGCAATATGCGGGTTAAAGGGTTGGGGCGATCGGCGCCAAGACGTCCGCCAAGGCTTCGATTTCCTTCAGGGCCTGGTCCAGGGTTTCGTGGGCGAATGACGTGTCACACACACATTCGCTGACACCGAGTTCGGCGTAAGCCTGAAGGGTTTCGCCGTTCATGGGCATCTTGTTCAGCGGGCGCACCGACAGCGTAATGTCGTCGAGCGAGCGGCCTTCGGCGTCCAGGAACTCTCCCAATGTATCTTTCAGCCGAGCGTATTCGTCCGGTTTGATCGCCAGCGGCTGCCAGCCGTCTCCGACCTGTGCCACGCGGCGCAACGTCGGTTTGCTGAAACCACCGAGCCAGATGGGTATGCCTTCCGGGCGTACGGGTTTGGGATACATCATGAATCCGGAAAGATTGTAGAACTCCCCCTGGAAGTCGATTTCGTGCTCCGTCCACATGTGCCGCATGGCACGAATCGCTTCGGTGGTTCGCGCGCCGCGCTGTTCGAACTCCACGTCCAGGAGGTCGAACTGCTCTTTCATCCAACCAACAGAGATGCCGCAAACAGTGCGCCCACCGGTCAGCACATCGAGCGTAACCAGACGTTTGGCCGTCGGCACCAGGGGATGCCAGGGCAGGATCAGCATCGACGTGCCCAGTGTGATCTTCTGCGTCGCCGCCGCGGCCCAGGCCAGTGACAGCAGCGCTTCGAGATACGGCGTTTCGGACGGCCACAGAAAATTGCCGTCGTCACGATAGGGGTAACGCGTCTCGATTGTGGTCGGCAGTGCAATGTGCTCCGTCATCCACAGTGAGTCGAACCCCAAGTCTTCGGCCAGCCTGGCGACCGCGCGAATGGCATCGGGACCGGCGTATTTTCCTGCTCCGGGAAGGCGTAGACCTAAACGCATGATGTCATCTCCTCACGATATTCGCTGCTTGATCACCCCGTCGCGCTCCATCTGCGCTACATCGGCAGCGGAAATCCCCGCCTCGGCGAGTACCTCGGCGCCGTGCTCGCCGAGATGGGGAGGACCGCTGCGGATCGTGCCGGGTGTCTCCGACAGGCCGAATGGCACGCCGGGTACCGTCAGCTCCGCCTCGCCATCGAGCTTCACGCACAAGTCGTTTTCCAGGACCTGCGAATGGGCAAAGGTATCGGGATAGGCCAGTACAGGCGCATGGATCACATCGTTGGCCGTCAGTTTTTCGAGTGCTGTATCCGTTGACTGCCGCGCAAACCAGGCCGCGATCTCGGCGTGCAGGAATTCACGGTGTTCCAGCCTGCCATCGTTGGACGCAAATCGCGGATCGTCGGCGAGGTCCGGCCGGCCCACCGCGGCACAGAGTTTCCGGTAGAAACGGTCGTTATAGGCGGCAACATGCACGCTACCGCCGTCCGCGGTTTCGAACATGTCATAGGGCGCGTAGAACACGCTGGAGTTTCCGTTGCGTGGTTGTACGAATCCGGTAAACAGGTACTGTCCCACCCAGGGCGACTGCAGGTGGATCAACGCCGCCAGCAATGAGGTGTCCACAATTTGCCCCTCTCCCGTTTTTTCACGGGCCATGAGCGCACTCAGGATTGCGACCGCGGTCAGGTAAGCCGCCGATGCATCGGCAATCGGCGGACCGGCTTTCGTCGGGCCACTGTCATCCGAACCCGTGGCGGCCATCAGGCCACTGAGCGCCTGGGCCACCGGATCGACTCCCGGGCGTTCGGCCAGGGGACCGCGCGTTCCGAACGCCGACACGCAGGCGACGATCAACCGCGGCGCCTGCAGTCTCAACGATTCCGCGTCGAGCCCCGATCTCGCGCGTGCCGCCTGCCGCGCGTTGTCAATCACGACATCGGCCAGTGTGCACAGCGTGCGGATGACTTCCACGCCGCGCGGACTCCTGAAGTCGATGGCGAGCGATCGCTTGTTGCGATTGACGCCGACGAACACGCCGCTGAGATCGCCCCGCGTTTCACCGAAGCCGCGTGCTTCGTCACCCCTGAGGGGTTCGATCTTCAGTACATCCGCACCCAGATCGCCGAGGATGGATGCCGCCAGCGGACCGGCCACCATACTCGCCAGATCGATGACCTTGATGCCCTCCAGTGCCGCGACGCTGGTCATCGTCTGGAGCGCAGCCCCATGTAATGCGCAACGACGTTGCGCTGCACGGCAGGCGGACCGGCCACCACGGTTGCGATGATGCCGTCCGAGTAATGCATCGGCAGCGTGTGGTCGCGTATGTAGCCGTAGGCACCCTGAATCTGCATGGCAACTGCCGTTGCGTCGGCATACAACTGACCGGTCAGCAACTTGGCCATGGTCGTCTCGAACTGCGCGTCGGCGCCCCGGTCCATGAGATTTGCGGTGCGCCATAGCGATGTGCGAGCTGCATCGTAGCGCACATACAGATCGGCCAGCGGGTGCGCCACCCCCTGAAAACCCGCGATCGGCTGGCCGAACTGTTCTCGCTCGTTGGCGTACATCACCGTCATGTCGATGACGGTCTTGATGCAACCCAGGAACCCGGCGCTGATTCGCAGGCGTTCCAGAGGCAGGCGTTGCGACAGGATCCGCCACCCGTCGCCGGGCTTGCCCAGCATGGCCGAGGCCGGCACCTCCAGGTTATCGAAAAAGACTTCGTAGACCCCGCTCATCCGCCGGCCCAGCGAGGGCATACGGCGTAGCTCCAGGCCGGGCGTATCGGCATCGATCAGAAACACGGAGAGATTGTCGCGCTTGCGGCCTTCGGTGCCGGTGCGTACATAGAGTTCGATGACGGTATTGGGCAGCCCGCCGCCTTCGCAGTAGCTTTTCTGACCGCTCAGGCGGTAGCTGTCCCCGCTGGACACGGCGTGCGCCTTGACCGCGGCGGAATCGGAGCCGACGTCGGGTTCACTGACGGAAATAGAAAATCGTTTGCGGCCGGCTATTGCCTCCGGGATCAAGTGCTCGCGCTGTTCGGCGCTGCCCCAGGCAGCGATATCCATGATGCCGCCCAGCGTCAGGTTGTAAAGTGCAACGAGGTCAGAGCTGGCGCGGCCCAGCTCTTCGCATACCAGCATGTGCGCGCGTGCCTTGTTGAGCCCGTCTTCCACATCGAGCGCCAGTTCGTACCATCCGAGCGTCGCGATCTGGTCGAACAAGGCAACGGGATACTCGTCCGCTTCATCCCAGCGGCGCACCCGGTCGCCGTCGGCTTCGGTCTGGACTACGTCGCGCACCGCATCGCGCAGCAGGCTTTCTTCGTTCGTCAACTCCCAGTCGCCACTCATGTGCCTGGTCTCCATGCCCGCACGCGCCGCTTTGCGGTACGAAGCAGCCGCGGGTCGCGCCCGGCCATGCGCGTCGCCAATGCCTGTGCCTCCCCCAGCGCCGTGGTGTCGATCGCTTCGATGGCCGCACCCAAGGCAGCCAGCCGGGCGCCCGTGACCACCTCGCCCGTCAGGGCAACGGCGCGGGCGGACCCGGGACCCAACCACGCCGTCAAATCGGCGAGCGTCGTGTCGACAAACGGGATGCCGTATTCGAGTTCCGGCAGGACGAACTTGCAATCGGATTCCGTAATACAAACGTCACAAGCCAGCGCCAGTGCCCAGCCGCCACCGACGGCAGCTCCCTGGACGGCCGCGATCGCCATCGGGAATTCACTCAAGCGTTCCACGGCTTCATTGATGAGCGTACGCCGCTCCGGCATCGATGGGCTGCCGCCGGGACCCTTTTCCCTTCGGTCCGCGCCCGCGCAAAACGTCCGGCCCGCTCCGGAAAGCAGAGCGACCGTCGCGTCGTCGTCATAGGCGCTTTGCAGTGCCGCGACCAACGCCTTCAGCAAAGCGACATTCAGCGCATTGCGCACCTCGGGTCGATTTAACTGTATGTGCGCGATTCCACTCGCGCTCTCGTAAAGACACAGGGTCATGGCAGCACCGAAACGGTGTGAGAAGCGCAAGCAACGTCAGGCGCGACCAACCGGAATAGCCGATCGTGCCCGAGCCGGTGAAACCCCATCAGAAGCGCATACCGGCGAGGAGACCCCACATCGCCTGTCCTTCGCTGGGGTTGCAGGTCACCGTGCCGTTGATTGCCTGCAGACTGAAATGGAATTTGCAGTAGCGGCTCTCGAGCAGGTCCTCGCCGAACACCGCGATCCTGTATTGTTGATCCGGCCCGAATACATAGGTGCCGCGTACACCCAACAACTCGACTTCGTCGATGTATTCGACCAGGTCCAGGGTGGTGAGCGCCGTCTTGGCTTTCGAGCGATAGTGGAAATTGACCTGCAGGGTCAGCACTCCCGGTCCGATCTGGTTGTCCCAGCGCGCCAGGAGGTTAAACGATTCGGTCGGCGCGTTCTGTAGTTCATGTCCCTCTTCGTCAGATCCCAGCCCACTGCCTTTGGTCACCTCGGTCTCGAGTATGCCCACCGAGCCCGCGAAAAAAAGATTGTCGGTGGGCGCCCACTCGAGTTCGGCTTCGAAACCATAGCTCTCTGCCGCCGGCACGTTGGAAAACGCCGGACCGGTTACCGGGTCCACGAACAATGTCTGTTTGTCGAACCACTCGTAGAAAAACGCCGCCAGGTTTAGCTGCAGGGTGCCGTCGGCCCAGCTCGACTTGTAGCCGCCTTCGTAGGCGTCCAGCGTTTCCGGTATGGCATCCTCGAGCGGGAACCCGGTGTGTATGCCGTGCAGGAACTCGATGTCGAATTTCCCGGAACGAAAGCCGCGGGAATAGTGCCCGTAAACCATGTGGTCGTCATTGAACCGGTAGGTCAACCCAGCCTTGCCACCCCACTCGGTGGCCTTCAGGTCCGGCCGCGTCGAGGTATCGGCACACGGGCGGCCGTTGTTGGTGCAAGTGGAAGACGCCAGCCCTGACGCCACCTGTGCCGCCATTGTGGAGCGCATCCGTTCGTTGTCGAAAAATTCGTGGGGCGCGATGTTCGAACGCTCGATAATGCCCACCTCGTAGGCCTCGAGCTGCTTGTTGTCGTAGGTGTAGCGCACGCCCGCGTTCAGGGTCAGCTGGTCGGTGATGTCGAAATCGAAACTGAGGTACGGCGACCAGACGTCGTTCTCCATGGTCGCGATGCTGAAAGGCATGAGGTCTGAAACCCCCTCGCCGACGAATCCCTGTCCCAGGCGCTGAGAGACAGCCCAGAATCCCAGCGAGCCGCCGGCCACGACCGGCGGCCCGCAAAATGGCGGTGCAGGCCCGAAGAATCCCAGCCCGTTGCAGTTCGGGCCGAACGGCGCATTCAGAATTATGCTGGGACCGAACGCAATGCTCTGGCCCAAGACCGAGTCTTCTCGAAAATAGTAGAGCCCGGCGATCCAGCGCAAGCGCTGATCTTCCGGAGACTGCAACCGGAATTCCTGGCTGAATTGCTCGAAGTCGGCGTCTTTGTCGATGACGATGTTGGCCTCGGGCGTGTTGGTGCCGAGAGCGATACTCACCGCTGTTGGCCGGTTATTGCCAGTGCCACTCGAGCTGACCGTGAAATACGTCTGGTTCTCGTTATAGGCCGTGATCGAGGTTGCCTTGGCCCAGTCGAAATCGTGTTCCAGCTTGAGATGAACTCCCCAGGCTTCCAGATCGTGGCGGTTCGATCCCGTCGGGATCAGGTCGTTCCAGCGAGGGGTATTGGGATCGACGCCTTGCCCATTCACGGTACCGCTCACGCCCTCTTCCCAATCGATTTGCGTCCCGGTGAGTTGCGGACCCACGAAGGTGCCATCGCAGCAGACGTTGCCGTTGGGAAGTACGGTGGAAAACGCGCCATTGGCAATCGTCATTCTGACACCGGCAATCTTGGGGTGGTCGACCTCGCTGTCCTCTTCACCCCAGAAGACGCCCAAGGTCGCCGTGGTCCTTTCGGTGGGCTCCCATACGAGGGTGCCGCGTGCGGCTTTACGATCCTTCTCGCCGTAGGAAGAGCCACCGTCGTCGATGTTGTCCCAGATGCCGTTCCGATCGTAGCTTTTTCCGGCAATGCGTACGGCCGCTGTGTCGCCCAACTGGAACGAGGCACCGGTTTGCACCTCTATCCGCTCATAGCTTCCATAGGTCACGTCGATGAACCCATCGCGTTCACCGCCCACTTCCGGCCGCTTGGAGATGAAGTTCACGGCACCGCCCGTGGTATTGCGACCGAACAGCGTGTTCTGTGGCCCCCGTAAGATCTCGACACGCTCCATGTCGAACAAACCGAGCGCTGTCAGGTACGGTGAGCTCATGGTCACTTCGTCCATGTATACGCCCACGGATCCCGGAGCGGCGCCGAAAAAGTCGCTCGTGCCAATGCCGCGAATTGCGATCGACTGATTCGCCGGGTTCTGCATCGAGATCGCCATATTCGGGGCAAGCGTGGTGACCTCCGACACCCGGACGACGCCGAGTTCGCGAATCTCTTCGCCGGAAAAGGCCTGCACGGAAATGGGTATGTCCTGAACGGATTCTTCACGTTTCTGCGCAGTAACCAGGATTTCTTCGATCTGCGCCAGGGCGCCGACAGGAAGTGCCAGCAATGCTGACACCACGAAACTGATCCAACCTGCATTCTTACAAGTCACGGTATATCCCCCCTTCGCGGATGCCCTTGAAACCAGGGCTCGCCCAATTCGAGCCCTCATGCAACAGTTGCAACGCCCGCAGAGTTTAGCAGCGTCGATTGTCTACCTTCAATCCGCAAACGCCTCAATGCCCGGGCAGGTCCAGCTAACAGAGTTGGTACTCTGACGGCGGCAGGAGTTGCGTGCGGTGTGCCTCAGACCACGGTCATTCGATCGTTGCCGCACGTTCGAGACTGGTAATCAGGGACACGTTTTTTACATGTTGCAAATGGCGGTCGGGATCTGCCACGAGCTGCCGAATTTCCTCGTTGTTTTTCTTGCGCACTTCGGGATCCCGCTCTTCGAGGCGTCTTTTGTTGCGGATGGAATTCGCCTGGATCTGATTCACGTTCACTTCCCTGCGCTGGCGGACATAGCGATCGAGGACGGCGTTGTCCGCCTTGCCTTGCCAGATGTCGAAGAGTTTCGCGCCGAGATTGAAGGCATCATGAATACCGCCGTTCAAACCCATGGCGCCCATGGGATTGACCACGTGCGCCGCATCGCCGGCCAATAGAACGTGGCCGACCCGGAATGTCCGGGCCACCCGCTGATGCACCGGGTAGAGCCCACGAAACGTGACCTCATAAGGCTCCGGTTTGGGAATGAACCCTTGCAAACGGCGTTGCACCTCACTTTCGGAGAGCAAGATCGCCTCGTCCTGGTCAGGGCTGGCCGGAAACACGACCCGCCAGACAGGCGAACCATCGACTTTGGGAATTTGAAATATCGTCTTCCACGCCTGTGGATCGGCGACGTACGCAGCGTTGGCGTAACCGTGTTCCTGCAATCGGTAAGTCGTCTCTGTCGTCAGGTACAGCTCGGGCCAGGTACAGCCTTCGAATTCGATATCCAGGCTTTTTCTGACCGCGCTGTTTGCACCCTCGGCGCCGATCACGTAGCGACCCGTGAACTCTTCGATGCCGGATTCGGTCCGCACCTGCAGGCGCGCACCATCGTCCAGGGGCGTGACCCCCTCTACGCGATGATTGAATCGAACCTCCCAGTCGGATCCCTCCACAAGCTTCCGATGAGCAATGCGGCTCAACCGATCCTGTCCGAGATGCAATCGGAACGGAAAACGTGAGATATCCCGAAGCAGTCCGAAATCAAATTCCGCGAGCAAGCCTTCTTCAACATCGAAATATTGAAAAACGGGCACCTTGATTCCGATTCTGAGCATCCGCTCGGTAACGCCGATGCCATCGAGCATTCCCAGCGTCGGTGAATGAAACGATGAACCCCTGAGCTCTAACCCGGTGCCACGCTCCGCCTCGAAAACAATGCCTGGAATGCCGTACTTCTGCAGGACCAGCGCGCAGATCAATCCGACCGGTCCGCCGCCGGCGATGAGCACGCGCTCGGGAATCTGTGTCGACATGAGTCGAGTCTACTCCAGTGCCACCGTTCCGGTCGCAGCTTTACTTCCGCAATCCCGATGCTACCCTCGTGAAGGGCGCAAGCAACGGCGACGCGATGACAGAGATCACCGGTGTACAACTCCAACCCTGGGCACCCGCGGGGACGTTGGTTGAACTGGCCAAGGTGGCCGCAGAGCGATTCGAAACCGTGTGGGTCGCCGAGCAACTGCAATCGCGGAATACGTTTACGTTGTTGGGCGCCATGGCCGCGCAGGCCGACGTCAATGTCGGCAGTGCCGTCACCTTTCCGTTTGGTCACCATCCGCTGGAACTGGCGAACACGTTTGGCGTGCTGACTGAACTGGTTCGCCCGGGCCGGCAGGTGTGGATGGGTGTAGGCACCGGCGGCGGCATGGTCGATGCCGTGTGCGAAAAGCACAAACCCATTACCCGGGTGCGCGAGCTCATCGAAATGTGCCGGGCACTTTGGAGCGGCGAGAAGGTGTCGCTGGCCGACTACCCCGCGAGTATGGCGAAATCGGATCTTCGTGCGGAAAGCCAGGTGGCGTTGAACTTCGCACCCGCACAACCCGTTCCAATTATCGTCACCGGCATCGGGCCGAAGATTCTCGAGCTTGCCGGCGAGCTAGCGGACGGGATCCTGTTCGCGAGCAACTTTCCAACGCACTCCCTGGGCGCGTTTCGCGCTGGCCGCTGGGCGAACGTTTCCCGCATCGCGGCCGTAGAGCGCGGTCTTGAACGCAGCGAGCGCGCGTTTACCCGCGTTTACGGCTTGAATGTTTCCATCAGTAACGACCGCGCCGCGGCCCGGGCGCTGGCGATGCGCCAGGCGGTACTCATTGTTGCCGCCGTGCCACCGGAAGGTTTGGAGGCCGCGGGTTACGACAGCGCCGCCTGCAAACCCGTCAAGGATGCCCTGAGCCGGGGAGAAAGCATGGAAACGGCAGCGACACTGGTACCCGAGTCCGTGGCCGACGGCCTGATTGTGTCGGGTAACGCCGATGACTGTATTTCCCAACTTGCCGAACTGCTCGAATATGTAAGCGCCGCCGGCTTTGATCAGGCCTATATCGGCGCGCCGGTTGGGCCGGACGCGCACGAAGCGATGCAGCTGCTGGGCGGGGTCGTGCTTCCCGCACTCGCGAATTCCTAGGCTTTTTTGGCGGCATCCGTTCTTGAATAATTGCGTCTTAGTGCCATTTTTTTAACATTCGGATACCAAGCAGGCAGTATACGAAGGCCAGGCTGCTGCCGATGCAAACGCTGAGTTGCGCAACGATCTGGGGCAGCTGCAAGGCCGGCATCAGGTAGCTGCCGGTGCCGGCGATCCAGACGATCGAATACCAGACAAGCGCAAGATTGACGATCGCCACGAGCGTCAACTGGAGAACGCCGAGCAACCGCTGTATGCCCGCGGGCATCCGATCGACGAAATAGCGAATCTCGATGTGTTCGCGTCTTGCCACCGCCAGCGCCCCGCCGATCGCCGTGGTGTACACGAACGCAATCAGCGCGCCTTCGTTACCGCCCACCACGGTCGTGTTGAAGACGTAACGCAGGATGACCAGCAATACGACGGTGCCGAACATCGCGAGCAGCAGCAGCGCCAGAAACCGTTCCAGCATGCGGCTCAATCCGGTTTCGATCGCACCCGGCCCAGACATGGCCTACCCGCCTCCCGCTATTTCCCGCGCTTCGTTCAGTTCGTCCGCCGTGAACAGCCCCCGGGCGATGAAGTCGCGGGCGACGGGTTCGGTCAGACGGCGAAACGACTGAATCTCTTCAGGCCCCAAAAGGATCAGGTCCATTGCGCGTGCCAGAAGGGCGATGTACCTCTCCTCGGATTCCCGGTTCAGCCTGTCCGAGAGTGCAATGGTTTCTTCCGCAACTTCATCGAACGTCTTCCTCAGATCCGCCGGCAGCGACTCGTACCAGTTCAGGTCGACGATGAACGGATCGGGGCCGGTGGTGTAGTTCGAGATCGTCATGAACTCCTGCACTTCGAACAGCTTGTAGTCCCAGATGTTCGACGGCGGATTGTCCTGGCCGTCCAGAACCCCGGTTTTCAGGGCACTGTAGAGTTCGGATGCGGGCATTTCGTGCGGGCTGGCGCCGAGCGCCCGGGCGGTAAGAACGTAGATCTCCTGTGGCGGAACGCGCATCTTCAGCCCCGCCAGGTCCCCGGGATTCCTGATTGGCCGAACGTTGTTCGTGTGAGCGCGAAAACCCTGGCTGATGCCGGTGGCGGGGATATGAAAGCCGTTGCGCCGCGCGCCGGCGTTGATCCGCCGCGCCAGTTCGCTGTTGACCAGCCGCAGCGCCTGATCCCAGTCGCTGACGAGAAACGGCACCATGAACAGCACGAATTTCGGATTGGCGTCGGCAAAGAGGCCGCCGCGCGTACCCTGCAGGACGCCGGTGGCGACCATGTCCATCATTTCGCGTTCGCTGCCCAGGGTCGCGGAAAAATAGTTCTCGACCCTGATGCGGCCGTTGGTGCGCTTTTCGAGTTCGGTCTCGAAGAAAACCATCGACTGGCTGCGTGGCGCCTGGACGGGCTGCGAGTGACCGTACCTGAAAAGATAGCTGGTTTCCGGCGCCCCGCAACCTTGCGTCAGGGCGGCCAGCAACACGGCGATGAGAATCCAGCGCCCATTGCTCACGGCGACATCGAATCGTCCAGACATCCGCCCGGGAATCGCTGGCAGCCCGCCCGCAGCGCGGTGAACGGCAACGACTATCTGAAGTTGTACTGCACGCCTACCGCCGCCGTGGTTCCGAACTCATCGTATTGCAGCGCCCGGTTGCGCCTGCCGGAGTAGTAGTACTCCGGCCGGTCGCCCAGGTTGGATATCTCGGCATAGACCAGCCAGCTGTCGGTGACGCTGTACTTGACGGTCAGGTCCCATTGCAGGTGTTCGTCGGTGTAACGGTCTTCGCCCTCACCTTCCAGGGAGTCGATGTAGCGGTCCCGGTACTTCATCGCCAGCCGGATATCGAAACCGTGCTTGTCATAGCCCAGCACGACCCCTGCAATGTTGCTCGACTGCTTCGGAAGATCGATCTTGCGGCCGTCGATGGTCTCCGCGGTGGCATCCACGTAGGTGTAGTTCACTCCCAGAAGAAACGCATCCCAGGGCGCCCCGAGAAAACCGAAATGCTGCTGATAGTTCAGTTCGATGCCGATGCCGTCCGCCTGGTCGCCGTTTTGAGCGACTGTGGCTTCATCGAATACCCTGCCCGCGAACGGGTAGTCGTCAATGGTCTGGACGAATATGAAATCGTCGATCCGCTTCCAGAAAAAGCCCGCTGACATCACGCTGAGGTCGGTGGGATAGTAGGACAGCGAAACATCCGCGTTCCAGGCCCGGAACGGGTCGAGCGACGGGTTCCCCAACTCGGCTTCGTCGCCGTCGATCTCGACCCGGAAGGCCACATCCTCGACACGCGGACGAACCACAGCCCGGTGTACCGAGGCCCGGCCGATCAGGTCTTCGTTGAACTCGTAGCGCGCGTTGATGCTGGGCAGAAAGTCCGCGTAGGAATTCTTCTCGTTGACGGGCGTTATGAAAACGGTGTCGTCCTCCAGCACCGCGCCGTTATAGGTATCGCCCTCCTCGATCAGTTCCGTGATGCTGCCTGTGCTGTCGAGGCGCGTCCACTCGACGCGCAGGCCGGCGGTGACCGCCAGGGGGCCGTTGTCCCAGCGGGCCATGCCGTAGACGGCAAAGACGTTTTCGTCGAACGTGAAATCGGCAACGTTCGAATCGATTCTGGAGTCGACGTCCTCGAACTCGATGCCGGAGCCTCCGGCCAGGATATCCCGCTCGCCGCTGTTGGCCGGCACCGGGTCCATCGGCGTCGGGAAACCGTATGCAGAACCGCCGTCGGGCAGCACTACGTCGGACAGGAACCAGGCATCGTCCCCGGACCAGAGTCCGACTTCCTCGTCGGTCTTCTTTTCCCGCAGCCGGGCCTTGGCGCCGAACTTGACCATGCCGAAGTCCATGTCCCGGGTCGCGTCCACGCGGAACGAAAACTGCGTGTCCTCGTTCTTCTCGTTGAGATGCTCGAGCTCGTCGAGTTCGTAGAGCGAGGCATCCTGCAGCACGCTCCAGAATGCGGATTCAGCCACTATTATCTTAGGATCGCTGCGATCGATGGTCAGCACGGGCTGCCCGTCCGCGATATTGCCGTCGCCCGATTCGAATTCCGCGACCCAGGTACCGCTCACCTGGTCGGGCGTTCGTTCCCGCGCGTAGGAATAGCCGGCATTCGTTTCGATCTGCCAGGCATCGAGCTGGGTATCGGATCGTTCGCGCCCGATGTTCCAGCGGGCGCCACGGCCGACTCCCACCGAACTCGCCCGGCTGCTGCACCGCATCGCCCAGCGTGTGGCCAGGCTGCTGGAACGCCAAGGCCTCCTCGTGCGCGACCCCGACCGCGACTACCTCG
>CAZWZH010000173.1:0-9981 GCA_964638775.1 uncultured Pseudomonadales bacterium | reverse complement strand
AACCTCCGGCGTTTTTGGTTTTCCAGTGTTTTTATTGGCAAAACAAAACCACAGGATATCGGAAACGCCGGTTTTACACCACCCTAAACGTCAAATTTTTTAACAAAATCAATCCGTTACGAATTCGCGGACAGGAACTAGTTAACTTATTTTGATGATAAGTTTTGATGACAGGTTTTTGATGAAAAGTCGCCGGGAGAAAGCCGATGCAAATTGAGGACATGGTCATTGCCAGCGTGGACGATCACATCGTCGAACCGCCGGACATGTTCGACAACCAGCTCACCAGGAGCCAGCGGCGGAACGCCCCGCAGATTCGGGAGATGAACGGCGCCCAGGCCTGGGTGTGGGACGATCTCGTCAAGTCCAACATCGGGCTGAACGCGGTGGTGGGCCGCCCGAAGAACGAATGGGGCATGGAGCCCCAGCGTTTCGACCACATGCGCAGGGCGGCCTATGACGTGGACGCGCGCGTGGAGGACATGAACGCCAACGGCAACTTCGCCTCCCTGGGTTTCCCGACGTTTCCGGGCTTTCACGGCGCCATGTTCCTCGACCGGGCGCGCAAGGACCCGGGCAACGCCTATGAGGTCATGAAGGCCTACAACAACTGGCACATCGATGAGTGGTGCGGCAGGCACCCCACACGCTTCATACCCCTGGCGCTGGTGCCCATGTGGGACGTGGGCGTTACCGTAGAGGAGATCGAGCGCGTGCTGGACAAGGGCTGCCGGGCCGTCAGCTTCGCGTCCAACCCCGCGGGAGTGGGGTTGCCGGGCATTCACCGGCCCGAGTGGGAGCCGCTCTGGGAGATCTGCGACCGCGAGGGCGTGATGCTCTGCTGCCACATCGGCTCCGGCACGCCGTTGCCGCATCCTTCCCCCGAATCGCCCATCGAGGCGTGGATCACCGCCATGCCCATGTCCATCTCCAACGCCGCGGCCGACTGGATTACGCTGGAGGCCTTCCAGCGCTATCCGAACCTGAAGATGGCGCTTTCCGAGGGCGGAATCGGCTGGGTTCCGTATCTGCTCGAGCGGGCCGACTTCACCAATCGCCACCACGGCGCCTGGACCAACAAGAGTTACGGCGACAAGAAGCCGAGCGAGATCTTCCGCGAGCACATCATCACCTGTTTCATCGAAGACGATGTGGGTCTGCTCAACCGCCATCTCATCGGTATCGACAACATCACGCTGGAAGTCGACTACCCGCACTCGGACTGCCTGTGGCCGGACTACCCCGAAGGGTTGTGGCGCAGCATGCAGACCGTTCCCGGCGGCATTCCCGATGACGAGATCGACAGGATCACGCACGAAAACGTGTTTCGACACTGGCACTTCGACGGGATGGAACAGGCGGGCGGACGGGAGAAGTGCACCGTGGGCGCCCTGCGCAGGCTCGCGTCCAACGTGGATACGGAGCCGAAGTCACTGGCTGGCATTGCGCCGCGCGGCTACGCCCCGGGCAAGGTGGTGACCTCCGGGGATGTGGTGGGTGTGACGGCGCCGGCGGATGCCTGACGGGGCCGGAGCCGAATGGAAGGGAGCCTGAACTGGTCAAGAGCAAGGTAACCGCGCCGGACCCGGCCGAACTGGCGCTGCGCGCGTCCGGGGCGGTGGACGCCGGGATCGATCGCGTGGAGACGCTGCACGGGGGGTCGTCGAGCTTTACCTATTCCGCGCAACTGCACGGCGATGAACCCCGCAAGGTGGTGATCAAGGTCGCGCCGCCGGGGCTCGAACCGGTGCGCAATCGGGACGTGCTGCGCCAGGCGAAGGTGCTCAAGGGGTTGGCCGGCGCACCGGGGGTCATGGTGCCGGCGGTCCTCGGCACCGATGCCGGAGCGCCGCCGGAGATTCCGCCGCTCATGGTCATGAGCTTCGAGGCCGGGGAAAGCTACGAGCCCGTGCTGCGTGGCGGCAATCCCGGGGTGAGCGATGCCGAGGTCGAGGCCCGCGCCTTCGCCGCGGCGGGCATGCTGGCCGCCCTGCAGCGGGCGGATGCCGGCCAGTTCGAAGGTGAGTGGGAAACCGACCTGGCGCGTGAGGTCGGACGCTGGGAACGGGCGTTCTCCACGGTGGATACCGGGTTGCAGGGCGATGGACGGGCAGATGTGGTCAACGCCGCATTGAAGTCGGCACTGCCTGAAAAGCTGCCCCCGGTGGTGCTGCATGGCGATTACCGCCTCGGCAACATGCAGTGCGTGGGCAGCGAGATCCGGGCGCTCATCGACTGGGAGATCTGGTCGCTGGGCGACCCGCGGCTGGACCTGGCCTGGTTCCTGTTGAACAGCGACTGGCGCCACCCGAACCGGAAACCGGGCGGTGACCGCATGCCGCCGGTCGACGAGCTTGCCGGCGCCTATGAGCAGGCGTCCGGCCGCTCGGTAAGGGATTTCGGCTGGTTCGCTGCCCTGGTGCGCTACAAGCAGGCGGCGGCATCGGCGCTCATCGTCAAGAACAACCGCCGTCTGGCCCGGGCAGGCGTTGACACGGCGAGCATGGAGGAGAACATCCCCCGGCTGCTCGACTGGGCCACACAATTCCTCGGCTGACAATGCTCGCAGCACGCCTGTACGCGCACGGGCCGCCCGAAACCATCGTCCTGGAGGAGATGCCGGCGCCGGTTCCTCAGGCGGGTGAGGCGCTGGTGGACGTACGCGCGGCATCGGTCAATTTCCCGGATGTGCTCATCGCCGCCAACCGCTACCAGGTACCGGTGCCCGTGCCTTTCACACCGGGTAGCGAATTTGCCGGCGAGGTGCTTGAGGTGGGCGACGGGGTCACCGACCTGGCGCCGGGCGCCAGGGTGCGGGGGTCGCAGATGGTGGGCGCTTTTGCCGAGCAGGTGGCGCTGCCCCGCGATCGACTGAGCCCGCTCCCCGCAGCCATGAACTTTCTCGAAGGCGCGAGTTTCGGCGTCACCGGGCGCACGGCCTGTGCGGCCCTGGTCGGCGTGGCCGAGGCGCGGCCGGGTGATTGGGTGGCCGTCACCGGGGCGGCGGGCGGCGTTGGCTCGGCGGCCGTGGATGTGGCCGCGCGCCTGGGTTGCCGCACCCTGGCGCTTGCGTCCACCGAAGCCAAGGCGTCGGCGTGTCTGGATTGGGGGGCGGATGCCGCCCTGCTGTCGGGGCGGGCGGACCTCAAGGACGCCATTCGCGATACGACGGGGGGCGGTTCCGATGTCGTGATCGATCCCGTGGGCGGCGGACTGGCCGAGGTGGCGCTGCGCGCCATGCGCTTCGGCGGCCGGTTTGTCACCGTTGGCTATGCCTGCGGCGAAATCCCGCGCATTCCCCTGAACCTGGTGCTGTTGAAAGGGGTGCAGATTCGGGGCCTCGACATACGGACCTTTGCCGACAATGCGCCGCACCGCGCAGCCGATGCCGAGGCGAAGCTCGGGCAACTGGTGGCGGAGGGCCTGCGCCCGAGAATCAGCGCGGTTTACCCATTGCGCGCGGTCGTTACGGCGATGCAGGCCGTGGCAAGCGGGCAGACCATGGGCAAGGTGGTGCTGGAGATGGAAGGCGACGCTGACACGGCGCCCCGACGCCCTCGCGATGGAAGTCGATGATGGATGCAAGTTGAGCCGGCGGTTATTTCGACGGCTCGATCGTGGTAGCGGCCCTGTTGCGGTTGCGCGCCGCCTTGATGAATGTCACGAACGCATTCCGTTCGGTTTCGAGCATGCTGTTCAGGTCGCCCTCGGTCGCGTTCGCCTGCAGCATTTGCCGGGTAAGGCCCATGGCCAGTGCCGGGAAGCTGGCGAGTCGCTCGCCGAGCGCCAGGGCCTGTTCCAGCAACTCGTCGTCCGGCGCGATACGGGTGATCAGCCCGACCTGCCGGGCTTCGGGTGCGCCGAGGGTCTGCGCGCTGAGGCAGATGTCCACGGCGCGGCCATAACCGACAAGGCGCGGCAGCAGGGCGGTGCACCCGAACTCCGGCATGGTGCCGCGCTCCAGAAACGCAAACGAGTAGCTCGACGAAGCCGCGCCGATGCGAATGTCGGCGGCCAGCGTGTGGGTCACCCCGAGGCCGATGGCCCGCCCGTTGACCGCCACGATGCTGGGCTTGGAGCGCGCGAGCAGGTGCAGCCAACTGGTGTCTCGGGCCATGCCGATGGTGGAGACCCGGGGGCGAATGCCGGTTTCCGGGTCTCTTGGCTCGGGTGGCGATTTGAAATCGACTCCGGAACAGAACACGGGCCCGGTTGCGGTGATCACGATGGCGCCCACGGTGTCGGAATCGTTGCCCCGCTCGACCGCCGCCATGACTTGTCGGATCATCTGCGCGTTCCAGGCATTGCGGGTTTCGGGGCGGTTGTAGGTGATCAGGGCGACCGCACCCCGCTCCTCGTAGAGCACCAGCGATTGGCTCATGGGCCTACCCCTCAGGCGTTGCCGGCCGTAGCCGGCGGCTGCAGGCAGCGGGCGATTTCCAGAGCGTCGTTCAGCCCCAGGTCGTGGGGGTTGCCGCCCAGGAACGGCGGGACGCCGATGACGCGCGGGCCCTCCGGCAGATCGCCGGGGTAATCGTCCACCAGCGTGCCCGGCCGGTGTTCGGGGCGCAGGTGTTCGACCAGGTAGCGGCCGTCGGGACCACGGCGGTCCTTGCTGTAGCAGGCCGCGAAATAGTGGTCCAGGCGGAACTGGGCGAGCATGCTTCTGGCGTAGTCGGCGCCGCCGGCGCTCCACAGCACAAGGGTCGCATCGGCATCGCGCAGCCGGTCCAGCAGCTCTGCGGCGCCCGGCCGCAGGATGTCGCTGCGCACGGAACCGATGAGCGTCCCGTCCACATCGAATACCCATACTGAGTCCGGGTGGTTCATTGGCCGAACGGCGCCCCATGGCGAGCAAGGCCGCCAGCCTGACATGGAACCGGGCTGTGGTGGTCAATGCCGCAAGGAGAGTTGGTTGCGCTCACTGCGCTGTCAGCCCCTTCGCTTCTCCGCCAGAAGCTCGTTGTGCCGCGCGAACATCCGCGCGGCTTCCCGCTCGAGGTCCACCGGTACCGCCGGCAATGGGGGCAGGCCCGCCTCCCGGGATGGCAGGGAGACCGTGGCGGAGCCGTAGGCGGTTTCCGTTCCGCGCTGGTTCACCATGCGCATTTCCAGGTCTGCCAGGAAGCGGCCGCTGTCTTCGCGCTTGTTCACCACCTTGCCCGTGAGGAACTGGGTATCGCCCTGGTAGTTGAACTTGCGGATGGAATCCTCCAGGCGCTCGACGAAGGCATCGTCGCCGCACCAGTCGGACACCATGTGATACAGCCAGCACTGGCGCATCACACCGTAGTCGTAAGCCAGGGGGTTGCCAATGGCCTTGGCCCACTCGTTGTCCCAGTGCAGGCGCTGGGCCACGTCCCACACGCCCATCTCGTTCTTGATGTAGAACGGCGCGATGCGCTTGCGGTTCTTGTAGCCGAGGCGGGAAGACTTGAGGCCGTAGGGAACGAAGCCGTAACCGCCGGCGTGCACGGCGATGACCTCGGTGACGGTGAGGGGGCCCTTCACCATGGGCTGCATCTCATCGCCCACGCCCACGTCTTCCCAATAGCGCTTCTCGGCGCCCCGGGGCCGCTCCGCCTGGTAGATGGCGTCGATGCGCTCGTAGTCCTCATCGGTGTAGTCGGCCGGCCTGATATCGGCATACTTGCCCTTGCTTCGGGATTTCCTGCGCTCGGTTTCCACGCGCAGCGTGCGGTACACGCCCACCACCTCGCCGCGCTGGTTGATGTTCACGCTGCGGCTCACGCGAATGACGGAACGGTCGGCGAACTCGGACTTCTTTTCCTCCACGGATTCTTCACCCTGGTAGGTGAAGACGCGGTCGCAGGGGCGGAGTTGCCGGTACCAGTCCCAGGTGCCCCCGGAAACAAAGACGTGCACGCCGCGGAACAGGCCCCTGGTGGCCTTCTTCGTTTCCTCGGGCATCGGGTCGCCCAGCATGGGGGTTCTCACGTGCCCGACCATCGTGCCGTGGGCAACCTGCGTACCCCACCTCGTGGTGGGGCCGTAGCCTTCGTCGGTGTACAGGGGGTTGTCGTCACCCATGCCCTGGGCCCAGTTGCGGATGGCGTCGGGTGTGGCTTCCGAGAACAGTTCCCGGCTTTTGCTGGCAACGTTGATGCCGATGAGCAGCCTGGCCCGTTCGATGTCTTCGTCCTTCAACTCGTACTTGAGGGCCTGTTCAAACTCTTTCTCGAGCTTGTCGTCGACCTTGAAGGCATCGCTCACCGTTGATTTTGCCGTGGCCATAGCCGTCCCTAACGTTCGATTGGTGGGAAGGGCAGCATAGCGGCACGGGCCTTCCAGTCAACAACATATAACTAAGTTAGACGAATTATTTGCGAACGGGCGCCGCAATGGACTAAGCGGCAAAACGTGTAGATAATTGACATGATTAAAAAGTGTCCCTGGGAGCCACGCAAGCTTGAACAACAAAGCGCGGCGACAGCCCCGGCGCGGCAGCGCCCTCGGCTCGGTGCGGGTGCCGAAAACCGCTGAACTCGTTGCGGCGGAGTTGCGCCGCCGCATCGTTCGCGGTGAGTTGACCAAAGACGACAATCTGCCCCCGGAGTCGACGCTGATCGAGGAATTCGGCATCTCCCGGCCGACCATGCGCGAAGCGTTCCGGATTCTCGAGACCGAGCAGTTGATCAGCGTCTCCCGCGGCTCCCGCGGCGGGGCCCGCGTGCGTTTGCCGGAAGTCGAACTGGTGGCGCGCTACGCCGGCTTGTATCTGCAGACCCGCAAGACCACGGTGCGGGACGTTCGCGACGCGCGCCTGCTCGTGGAACCTCCGGCGGCGCGGCTCCTGGCGATGCGCCGGCCCCGGCGCATCATTGCGGAACTGCGCCAGCACATCGGCGACATCGAGTCGCAGATCGATGACCCGGAAGCCTATTCCCACCATACGGCCGAATTCCACCTGAAGGTGATCGAAGGTTCCGGCAACGAGACCCTGACCCTGCTCGGGCACGTGATGCACGAGGTCTGGGAAGCGCACCTGCTCAATGTGGTCGGCAGGGGTTACGACGTGGAAAAGGCAAAGCTCGGCGTGCGCTCGGAGAAAAAGCTGGTCGACCTCGTGGAAGCGGGGGATGCGGACGGCGCCGAGCGGCACATGACCAGCCACTTGAAGCGCAGCGCGCAGATCGTTTTCAAGACCCTCAGCCCCGATACGCTTGTGGAGGTGCTGGTCTAAATGTCTTGTTCGCGGATCAAGAGTACAAACGAGCCAACTGTCGAGCCGACGACCGCCCTCCCGCCGGTCTGAGGCAACGGCTCGTTAGTCTTCGATGATGGTTATGGCCTCTTCCGGGCAGGAGGCCGCGCCCAACCGCGCCGCATCCTCGAGTCCGGGCGGCACTTCGATCTTTGCGCCCGCCAGGTAGCCGTTGTCGTCGAGGACGTAGACTTCCGGCGCCATCGCTTCGCAGCGGCCGTGCCCCTGGCAGATCGATTTGTCGCAGATTGCCCGCAACGCTGCCTCCAACCTTGGAATCGCGGGTGAGACTATACACAAAGGTAGATACGTTAGATATATTGGCGGACTCGAAGGGAGACGTGCATGACAGGACCCGGGGGGTCGGGACTGAGCGGTCGCGTAGCCGTGGTGACCGGCGGTCACGACGGCGTGGGATACTACATTGCCGAAGCACTGCTCGGCGAAGGCATGCGCGTGGCGCTTCTGGCCCGGCGCAAGGAGGTACTGCAACAGGCGGCCGGCAAACTCGCCGGGGACGTCTTGCCGGTGGTTTGCGACATCCGGGACCCGGACGCCGTCCGCGCGGCGTTCGCCCGCGTCGATGAAGGGCTCGGGAGTGTCAGCGTGCTGGTGAACAATGCGGCTGTCGTTTCCATCTACCGGATTGCGGATGCCTCGGACGAAGAGCTTGAGGCAACGGTGCAAACCAATCTGCTGGGCGTGATGTACTGCATCCGGGAAGCCGCCGCGCGGATGCGCACGGCCGGCTTGGGGGACATCGTCAACATTACTTCCGAGGCAGTGCTGCGGCCGTTCCCGTACCTGCTGGGCTATTCGGCCACCAAGGCGGCTGTGGAGACGCTGAGCCGCGGCCTCAAGCGCGAGCTTGCTCCCCTCGGCATACGCGTGGGCGTGCTGCGCTCGGGGCGAGTGGCCGTGCCGGACCGGCAGCCCGGTGCCCGGTGGGACCCGGAGCGTACCGAAGCGTTCTTCAAGGAGGCGTACGCCGGGGGGTTCATCGAGCATGAGGGGGATGGCATCGACCCGCGAACCACCGCGCAGTCGGTAGTGCATATGTTGCGTCTGCCGCGCAACTCGAGCATCGATGTGCTGGAGTTGCGTGACGGCGGAGAAACCCGGCAATGATTCCGGCCGCACCCGTCCGTGACTGGACGTAGCGAGGATGGGGATATCAAGATGACGCAAACGTACAACACCGAAATACCGCTGCCGGAGGACTTCGAGGTACCGGACCACGTGCCGCCGGAACTGGTCCGGGACTACGACTTCCTGAAGACGTTCGAGCCCAACGCCCTGGCGGAGCCGTTCAGCAAGACGGCACGGGTGTTCGAGGACGAGGACATCCCGCCCGTCTTCTTTGCACCGGGGCTCACCATCTGGCGCGGCAGGGGCTCCTGGATCGCCACCCGCTTTCAGGACATCAAGTGGGTCTATACCGATTCCGAAGTCTGGTCGAACGTCGGCGCAGCCGGTTTTCAGGCCACGGTGGGCGAAACCTGGCCGATGATTCCGCTGGGCATCGACCCGCCGGAGCACAGAAAGTACCGGAACTTTCTCGACCCGTGGTTTTCTCCCAAGGCCGTGGACCGGATGGAACCGCGCATGCGGGCTGTCGCCAACGAGTTGATCGATGCCTTTGCCGATGCGGGCAGATGCAACTTCAGCCTGGACTTCGGCCGCGTGTTCCCGGTGCGCATCTTTCTGGAGCTGATGGGGTTCCCCCTTTCGAGGTTCGACGATTTTCTGGATTGGGAGTATTCGATCCTGCACAGCAACCGCGACCCGGCAAAGGTGAAATACGGCGCCGGCAATGCCATCCGCTACATCCGCGAATTCATCGAGGAAACCAGGGCGGCGCCGCGCGACGACCTGGCAAGCTATATCGTCACCGGCAGCATCGACGGCAAGCCGCTCACCGACGACGAGGTGATCGGCATGATTTTCTTCCTGTGGGTCGGCGGGCTCGACACCGTTGCCGCATCGCTGTCGCTCATCTTTCGCCGCCTGGCCATGGATCCGCGGATGCAACAGCGACTGCGTGAGGAACGGAGCCTGATCCCCAACGCCGTGGAAGAGTTCCTGCGCACCCAACCGCTGGTGAATTCCTCGCGCTGGGCGAAGAAAGACACCGAACTGCGCGGCGTGAAGATCAGGAAAGGCGACTACGTGGTGTGCCTGAACACGGCCGGCAATTTCGACCCCGCCGAGTTCTCCTGCCCGCGGGAGATACAGTTGGACCGCAAGCCCATCCGCCACTTCACGTTGGCCGGCGGTCCGCATCGCTGCATGGGCTCGCATCTCGCCCGGCGGGAGCTGCGGGTGGCGCTGGAAGAGTGGTTAGTGCGCATTCCGCCATTCACCTTGCAGCCGGACGCCGATCTGTCGGTGTATCCGGGGTTGATCGCGGCACCGTCCTTGCCGCTCACCTGGGGCCGGCCCGGGTCAGTCTTGACCTGATCCGGGAACTGCGGGGTTCATCCTCTGTACCCTTCATCGCGAGCGGATCGCGGTGGGCAGTCAACGATACGACCGGAACGCGACGTCGAGCGCGATGCATCATCTAACATGGTATAATCATTAAACGTTTTGTTGTAACCGTGAGAGGCTGACGATGACGCGCCCGAAGGTTCGAACCGTTGGGGAAGCCGATGCCGAACAGGCGATCGCGGCATTGACGCTCGCGTTCGCGGCGGACCCCGCCGTCCGGTCGTTCTATCCGGATCCGCGGGATCACCTGACCTACTTCCCGAAGA
>CAZWZH010000172.1:0-4491 GCA_964638775.1 uncultured Pseudomonadales bacterium | reverse complement strand
GCTCGGCCAGGGGCATCAGGTCCGCGAGCGCGCCCGCGTAATCTCCGCCGCGGTATTTCGCGAGCGCCTGGTTGAGGTCCTGGGCGTTCGCGGCAACCGCAAGCAAAATCAGAACGGCTGCCGAAATGGCCCTGGATACCGGTATTGTCATCGGTCGTGCTCGGGCGTCCAACCAGTTCAAATCCTGGCATGATTGTACAGACCGGGCCGCACCGCCCGGTCAGGCGCAGCCGGTCATGACCTCGACCGCGCCCGAAAGATCCGTCAATTATCGTTGGCGTGTCCGTATCGGTACAATCGGATTCATGGGGCGGAGGGACGATGACGCCGCCAGATGCTACACGAACCGGCATAGAAACGGCCCGCACCGCGCACGCACAAGGACGCACCGCGGGCCGCCTCGACGCGGCACACCCGGCAGGCGTGATCGCCCTGGCTGCCGCGCTCCTCGGCGGGTGCAGCAGCTCAGGCAACAAGCCGGCGGCGCCGCCGGTTCCGCAGCCGTCCGGCATGGTGAATCCCCCACCACCGCCTCCGCCTCCGCCTCCGCTCGGCACAGGCCCCGAAGATTGCACGGACGGCCGTGCCGGGGACTTCTCCTGTTCGGGCCTATCGCTCGCCGCCCGCGTGACGCTGGAAACGATGGGCGGCGCGGGCATCACGGGCAACGATGTCTGGGGCTGGACCGATCCGCAGACCTCCAGGGAATACGCCCTGATGGGGTTGAGCAACGGCACCGCGTTCGTGGATGTCACGGAGCCTTCCAACCCGCTCCTCCTCGGACGGCTGCCCACGCACACCACCGCCGCGCTCTGGCGGGACATCAAGGTGTACCGGGACCATGCGTACATCGTCGCCGACGGCGCCGGCGAGCACGGCATGCAGGTGTTCGACCTGAGGCGTCTGCGGGACGTGCCGGGGCCGCAAGCCTGGGCCGCCGACGTGCACTATGGCGACTTCGGGCACTCGCACAACCTGGCCATCGACGAGCAAAGCGGTTTCGCCTACGCGGTATCGACGGACACCTGCGAAGGCGGCCTTCACATCGTCAACCTCGCAACGCCCAACAACCCGCTGTTCGCCGGCTGCCACAACGTCACGAAAACGCACGACACCCAGTGCGTGGTGTACGAAGGACCGGACACCGCGCATCGGGGCCGGCAGATCTGCTTAAGCTCCAACGAGGACCGCCTGGAGGTGGTGGACGTGACAGAGAAGGCGGCGCCGCTGAGCCTGTCGAGCATCACGTATCCTCAGATGCGCTACGTGCACCAGGGGTGGCTGACGGAGGATCACCGGTTCTTCCTGCTCAACGACGAGTTTGACGAGGTCGAGCTGAATCTCTCCACCCGCACGCACGTGTTCGATGTCTCGGACCTGGACGCCCCCGAGCACCTGTACGCGCATGACCTGGGCACGTCCGCGACCGATCACAACCTCTACGTGCTGGGCGACCGGGTGTTCGAGGCCAACTACGCCAGCGGGCTGAGGGTGCTGCGGTTCGGCGACCTGGCGTCGCGGGACATCGCCGAAATCGCCTTTTTCGACACGTATCCGGATACTGACGGACCGAGTACCCAGGGTGCCTGGAGCGTGTACCCTTACCTGCCCTCGGGCACGATCCTCGTCAGCGACATCGCCAACGGTCTGTTCGTGCTCACGATGCCGTAGCGGTTGCTCGATTGAGCCGTTCGGGGGGAAACATGACCGCGGTATGCCATGATTCACGGCCGTGGCCCGGTGGGGAGTGTGCGAGAGTGTATGGCAAGGTCCGTGAGTAGCTCGGGAGCCCGTGCGGCGTGCGTGCCGACGGTCATCGTTGCCGGCGTCGGCGGTGCTTGCGCAGCCCGCATTCGGCAAGAAAGCGGCAAGTGATGAGGATCGGAAACCGATCAAGAAACTTCGGCGGAATAATCGACGCAGTTTCCGCTGCGTTCATCGATCGCCTGTCGCAGAAGCAGACGATTGCCCCGGTGCCGGGTAGCGTCCGCATCGACGGCAAGGTTTGCCTGGTCACCGGGTCCAACAGCGGTTTGGGCAGGGCGGTGGCCATCGATCTGGCGAAGCGCGGTGGCCACGTCCTCATGGCTTGCCGGAGCGGGCATCCCGAAGCCGGCGATGATGTCAGGCGCATGTCGGGCAGCGATCGAGTCGAAATGCTCGAGGTCGATCTCGCCGATCTGGACTCCGTGCACCGACTCTGCGACCGACTCGAGCGCAGGGGTCGGCGGCTGGACATCACCGTGCTCAACGCGGGTCTCATGCCACGCAGCGCCCGCAGGTCGCCCCAGGGTTACGAATTGATGTTCGCCGTGCACTTTCTGGCCAATAGGCTCCTGATCGACCGGTTCCTGGGCGACGGCTTGATTCAGCCTTCCATACGCGGCGAGGAACGGCCCCGAATCGTCATCGTGGCCTCCGAAGCGCATCGCTCCGCGGGCCCCATCGACTTCGACGAACTCGGGGCCTATACGGACTATGGGCTGAAGGATGGACTCAAGCACTACGCGGCAAGCAAGTTGCGCCTTTGCACCTACGCTCACGAACTGTCGCGCCGTTTGAACCCGGAAGACGAGCCAAGGGTCGCTGTGAATTCGCTGTGCCCCGGACCGGTCAACTCCAGCATTGCCCGGGAAGCACCGCCATTCCTCAAACCGCTGCTCTATCCGGTGATGACACTGCTGTTCGCGTCGCCCGAAAAGGCGGCGAAGCCCGTAATCTATCTGTGTTGTGCAGAGGAAATGGGACGGCGAAGCGGCGTGTACCTTCACCTGATGCGGGAAAGACCGGCTTCGCCGCTGGCAAGGGACAAGGCCGCCGGCGCGCGGCTCTGGCAAGTGAGCGCGTCGCTGCTCGAGAGGCACGCGCCTGTCGGCCGCAGTGAAGCGGACGATCGCTCGTAGCGCGAGCTCCACTGCGGTCGACAGGCATTATGCCCGCAGGGCTATTCCGGGCGCCGCAGCGGTCCAGGGGTTGACTACCTTGACGCCGGTGTTGCGAAACCCTTTCTCGTTTCCGGTCACGATCGTCAGGTTGCGACTGCGCGCGGCGCCGGCAAGCATACCGTCCGGCAGGCGGTGGTCGAGCGATTCTCCCATCCGCCGCTTTATTTCCATGATGACGGCGCACTCCAGGGCATCGGAAGCGGCCCAGTCAATTACATGATATTCAAAGACATCATCCAGGATGTTCTGAAAACGCATGGCCAACTCCTCGCGTCGCTGCCCCGTCGTCAGTCGGCCGATTCCGCTCAGGATTTCCCAGATCGTGACGGTTGAAATGCCGATTCCCTCATGCGCTATTGCATCGAGAAACCAGGCGACTCGAGGTTCGGGGTAGGGCCGCATCATTTCCGACACAACGCCGGTGTCCAGTACCCATGCGACAGGAGCCATCACGCCTCTTTCTCGACCGTGAGCTCAATACGGCGTTGGCCATATCGTCCGGGCAGCAACAACTCCACCCCATGCTCCGGTCCGAAATAGTGCCTGAAGGCATCGGAAGGTCTCGTGCGGCGCACGGCCCGCTCGCGCTTTTCGCGGATGATGCGACGGACGAATTCTTCAGTCGAAATGCCCGCAAGATGCGCTTCGCGTTGCACCCATGCCTCGTCTCTCGGGTCGATTTCTTGCACGGTAGTAGTGGAACTCATCAGGCCAACCCCGTTGCAGCGATAGTGATGGTTTGGCGAGAGCGACGCCAGTCCGATTTGCCATCAAAACGGCCGGATTCTCCACTGGCATTGCTCAGACACACGTGGTAAGCGGCAAGAACAGCCGCTTGCCACGGACCGCTACACAAGGCCCTTCAACTGGTCCCATCGCCAGCCGTCGGCTACCCGGACGGACGGTTTTCCCCTGAGCAGGTCGAGGAGTTCCTGGCGGGTTGCCAGAACCTGCGGATCGACATTCAGTTTCCTGGCGCGCTGCCGCGCCCCGTCTCGCAATCGCTTGAATTGGCTTTCCTGGATCGGCGCCCGTTGCACGTCGACCAGGCGCAGGTTTTTTTCGTTTTTCGATGCGGCAATCGCCGATACGATCTCGTCGCCGAATCGCCGGGTGAACCGTTTCGGCAACTCCGGGATGCCCGACAGTTCGTCAGGGCGGCTCGGCATGGTTTTGGCGATGCGCACCAGCAGTTGGTCGCTGCAGAGCCAGCGCCGGGGCCGGTTCAATCGCTGGGCGCAGCTCTCGCGCCATTCCACGAGCGCGAGAGCTGCGCACCGGGTGCGGGCGTTCAGTGCGCGGACACCCCTGAGCCGCGACCACAGCGCTGCGGGCGGAGTCAGAACGGGTGTTTCAAGCGCTGTTCGGCAGTCTTCCTCCAGCCAGTCCAGCCGCCCGAGATCGTTCAACTTCTTCCGTAACGAACCCCACAGCGCAAACAAGTGACGAACATCGTCCAGCGCGTACTGCAGCGCTCCCCGGGGCAATGGCCGGGCGGCCCAGTTCGTGCGGGTGAAACCCTTGTCGAGGTGAATGTCCAATTCCC
>CAZWZH010000171.1:0-26620 GCA_964638775.1 uncultured Pseudomonadales bacterium | reverse complement strand
CATGAAGGAGAACGTCAACTTCGCCGCGGGCGCCGATCTCAAGGCGTCACTGGCCCGGGAAGCCGACCGCATGGTGCGCTGCTCCCGCACCGACGACCACCGCGAGGCGGTGCGGGCATTCATGGAGAAACGGCCGCCGCGATTCAACCACCCGGCCTGACGGGCCAAGGCGAGCTTGTGCGAATCAGCGCTATTTGAAATCCTCGGGCCCGTGCCGTTCCGGCACCCGGGTTTCTTCCGGCCCCCAGGGCCTGTTCACGCGGCGGCCGCGCTGCACGGCGGGCCGCGCCTCGATTTCCCCGGCCCAGCGGATGACGTGGGTGTACGAGGCGACGTCCAGGAACTCCGAAGCCTCGTAGATGTTGTGCAGCACCAGCGCGCCGTACCAGCCGTAGTTGGCAATGTCGGCGATGGTGTAGTCGTCTCCGCAAAGGAACCGCCGCTCGGCCAGCGCCCGGTCGACCACGTCGAGCAGGCGCTTGGCTTCCATGGTGTAGCGGTTGATGCAGTACTCGATCTTCTCCGGCGCGTAGGCATAGAAGTGGCCGAACCCGCCGCCGATATAGGGTGCGCTGCCCATCTGGAAGAACAGCCACGACAGGCACTCCGCCCGCTCGGCCGGCTCCGTGGGCAGGAAGGCGCCGAATTTTTCCGCCAGGTAAACGAGGATCGCACCGGATTCGAATACCCGGGTCGGAGGTGATGTGCTGTGGTCGGCCAGCGCGGGGATTTTCGAGTTGGGGTTAAGCGATACGAAGCCGCTGCCGAACTGGTCGCCATCACCGATGTTGATGAGCCAGGCATCGTACTCGGCTTCCGCGATGCCGAGTTCGAGCAGTTCTTCAAGCATGACGGTCGCCTTGATGCCGTTCGGGGTTGCCAGGGAATAGAGCTGCAGGGAGTGCTTGCCGACGGGCAGGTCCTTGTCGTGGGTCTCCCCGGCGATTGGCCGGTTGATGCCGGCGAATCGGCCGCCGCTTTCCATTTCCCACTTCCAGACCGCAGGGGGCGAATAGGTCGATGGTTCCGTCATGATTTGTTTCTTCCCGAGTTCAAGAGGTCAGAGTTCAGGTTTCACCGGCCGGCGACCGGCATTGCCCGAGCGCCGCGACCGTTTCAGACGCCGTCAACCCAGGTCAATGGCGTGATTCCACCATGGCTGGTCGCTGAACGACCGGAGGTCGATCTCGAAAGTCCAGGCGGAACGGTGTTGCTGGGCCAGATGATAGTAAGTATCCGCAATCTTCTCCGGCAATAACAAGCCATCGTGTTCCATGCCCCGGGACTCCCGCAACTTCCTGTACCTTTCCGGGCCCAGCATCTTGCCCAGGGTGTCGGGAGCATCCACGGCGCCGTCGACGACGATGTGGGCGATATGGACGCCCTTTGCCGAGAATTCCGCATTGAGGCTCTGGCAGAGCATGCGCCGGCCGGCCATGGCAGCGGCGTGGGAATGCTGCCCGGCGTTGCCCCGCATGGCCGCGGTGGCCGAGGTCACCAGTATGGCGCCCTTGCCCCGCTCCGCCATGAGCGGGCAGACCGACGACGCCAACCGGAACAGGCCGAAGGTGGCCATGCGCCAACCCAGCTCGAAGGCCTTGTAGCTGGTGTTTGCGAGCGCCCGGTTGCCGATCTGCGCGCCCAGGTTGTATACCGCCACTTCGATGGGGCCGATGTCGGCTTCGATGGCCGCCACCCGTTCTTCGATGCTGTTCTCGGTGACTGCATTCAGCAGGAACCCGGAAGCGGAATTCCCCTCCTCTTCGATGACGCTCACCAGCCTGTTGAGGCCGTCTTCGTCCGAACGCCTGCACAGCACGGCGTGATAGCCCTCCCGGGCGAACCGGCGGCCCACGTTGCCGCCGATGCCGGCGCCCGCCCCGATTACCAGACAAACCGGTTCCATCGATCTATTCCTCGCACAAGTGGTGTTATCCGTTACAGCCGTACGATCGGCAAATTGCCGTTCCCGGCGAATCGTGAATAATGCGCGGCCCCGTGTGAAATCGCCATAGCCCGGAGCCATCATGGGAATGCAGCGCACACCGTTGCTCATGCAGCGACTTTTCGAACGCGGCGCCGCCGTGGCGCCCGAAGCGGAGGTGGTGACCGCGACCGGGAGCGGTACGCGGCGACAGACCCTCCGGCAGACGATCGAGCGCTCCCATCGGCTGGCCCGGGCGCTGGGCGACGCCGGTGTCGGCATCGGCGACCGCGTTGCCGTTTTCATGTGGAACGGCTCCCGGCACCTCGAAGCCTGGTGCGCCATCGCCGGCATGGGCGCCGTGCTGCATAACCTTAATGTCCGCCTGCCCCCCGCGGATCTCGAATACATCGTCAATCACGCCGGCAGCCGGCTGATTATCGCGGATGCAGACATCCTGCCCCTGCTCGAACCGCTTGCCGGGCGCGTGCCCACGGTGGAGAAGATCGTGGTGGGTGTCGAGGAAGGGTACGGGAACTGGTCAACGTCGGTTGCCGAGGCCATTGACTACGAGGAATTCATCGAGCCCTGGTCCGGCCGCTTCGCCTGGCCGCGCCTCGACGAGCACGCCCCGCTCGGCCTCTGCTACACCAGTGGCACCACCGGCAACCCCAAGGGCGTCGAGTAGGAGCACCGCACGCAGTACCTGCACACCATGGCGATGTGCATGACCGACGCCATGGGCCTGTCCGCCACGGATGCCGTCTGCGGCGCCGTGCCCATGTTCCACGTCATGGGCTGGGGCCTGCCCTGGGCCGCAATGATGCTGGGCTGCAAGCAGGTCATGCCGCATCGCTTCACGGACCCGGGGCGGCTGGTTCGCCTCATGGCCGATGAAGGGGTCACCCTGGCGACGGGCGTGCCCACGGTCTGGCAGCAGGTGCGCGCCCTCTGCTCGGACGAACCCGGTGCGTTCGACCTCTCACGGCTGTCGCGCATCGTCTCCGGCGGATCGGCGGTGCCCGCATCGCTGGCCCGGTGGTATTGGGAAGCCCTCGGTGTGGAGATGATCCAGGAATGGGGCATGACGGAAACCAGCCCGCTGGCCACGTTTTCCCGCCGCACCCGCCGCCCGGACGGAACCCATGCACAGGCCGCGCCCGAAGAATTCCTCGAAGACGTTTCGAAAGCCGGCCAGGCACTGCCGGGCCTCGAGCTCGAAATCGTCGACGAGAATTTCGATCCACTGCCCCATGACGGCCGGTCCACGGGCGACATCCTCGTGCGCGGGCCCTGGGTTTGCGCCGAGTATTACCGGCAGCCGTTGCAGGAGAGCTTTCACGGCGGCTGGCTGGTCACCGGCGATGTGGGCAGTATCGACGGCAACGAGTGCCTGATCCTGTCCGACCGGTCGAAGGACCTGGTGAAAAGCGGCGGCGAATGGATCTCGTCGGTAAACCTGGAGAACCACATCACCGCGCTCCACGGCGTCGCCCAGGCCTGTGTGGTCGCACAGCCCCATCCCAGGTGGGAACAGCGTCCGGTCGCGCTCGTCGTGCTTGATGAGGGGTCTGCGGTCAGCGAGGATCAGGTGCTCCTGCATTGTTCGGGCCGGTTCGCCAGGTGGCAATTGCCGGACGAAGTGCTTTTCGTCGACTCGATTCCACTCACCTCGACCGGCAAGATGGACAAGAAAACGGTGCGCGCCAACCTCCGCGCCGCCGACTACAGGTTGCCGGATCTTCGATAGGCGACCGGCGTATTCCCAGTCCCGGCGTCCGTGGCGAATCTCAGCCACGTGTGCCCGGAGCCGTTCTTCCATTTGCCGGCCCGAGACGGTCGGAACGGGCGCTCAGGCGGTTTTCGTGTCGCCGTCGGGCACCTGGAATTCGCCATCGGGGATCTGGTCGTTCAACAGGTGCAGTTGCTCGAAGTCGATGAGGTCCAGCCGGTTGTCGGCGACCAGCCGCTCGAGCAGGTCGGGGCCCTCGTCATGGGGTACCGGAGCTTCTTCCGTTCGTTCGACCTGCCCCGCCTGCCGGGCATCCACCCAGGCCTCGGTTTCCGGCAGATCCAGCCATTCGACACCGAGCATGAACGCCAGGTCCAGGGTTCGCTGGGCAGCCTGGCGCTGGATGATCTCCAGGGCCGTGGTAAAGAAGTACACGCCGCTCGTCAGCGGGCCCAGGGCGAACATCCGCGTATCGGCGGTGTCCGCATCGTCGCGCGGTATGACCTGGCCGTTATCGAACCTGCAGTCGACGCCGCCGTAGCGGTGCGGCCGGACGAGGCCGCGCGCGAGCAGGTTTCCCATCAGGGCGCTGTCGGCATCCTCGATGCGGCTGGCGGATCCGGTGGCGGCAACCAGGTATTGCACGGGCACCGCTGCTTCCCCGTCGAGCAGCATGTTGAAGTTGCCCGTCGCGTCGTCGTACTCGAATCCGCCGGCTCCCCGCCGCACCTGCAATCGGCCTGACTTCATCAATTCAAGAATCCGTTCCGCGTTTTCCCTGGGGATCGAGGCGCGGTACGTCAGCCAGTCGTTCAGCCATTCCGACATCAGGAGCCGCTTGTCTTCTTCCGCGAGGTGATGCCACAAGAGGTCGATGTTGCGGTTAGTGGCGTACAGCACGGCCTGCCACGGCCGCGTGCGGCCCCTGGCCAGGGCTATTTCGCGCTCGTAGTACTCCACCGGCGAAACGTCATCGCTTACGATGTCGCCCAGTTCGACCCGCCGCCCCTCCGCGTACTCGATCTCGCTGCCGATCATCGTTGCAACGTCCGCCAGCCGCAGCTTCGTTCGCCTGCCCTTGAGTTCCTTGAACAGGTCTTCCCGTTCGAGATTCCTGAACTCATGCTTGCCCTGGTCTGCCCGTACCGCCGGCAGCCGGCCGCCGCGGGAAACGCAGACGATTTCTCCGGCGTGCCCCGCCCCGGCAAGGCCGAGTGTGACATCGATGGCGCTCAGGCGGGTGCCGATGATCCCCACCGCCGCTTCCCTCGGAATCTCCTCGATCAAACGGCTTATGGGATAGGGATTGTGGTAGTAGCGGTCCTGGAACTGGTAACCCTCGGACTTCACCCGGTCGAGATGTCCGAGCGCCAGATAGATGTAGCGGGCCTCGAAACAGGATCCGGAATCGGTGTGCACGCTGTAGTTCCGTTCCGGCGTATCGGGCGGCTCGATGTCGACCACCTCCTCGGCAATCGCGTCCAGCGCCAGGCGCCGCTCGGCGGCCTTCTGCCTGGCGTTGGCGAGAAGGTCGGCCAGATAGCGTCCGACCACCGGCCTTGGTACATACGTCTGCGTATCGAGCGTTCTTTCCCCGAGCAGGGGTCGCCACCTGTGTGGATTCTCCCTGGCCCACCCGAGGAAGGAGAACGCGCCGCCGAACCCGCGGTCGATGGCGCCGCAGGTGGTATTCATCAGGTTGCTTGGGGTGTCGTCGGCGTAGGCGTTGCCGCCTTGGCATCCGCGGGCATCGAAAAGTGCAATCGACAGGTTTGCGGTGCTCAGCCCGACCGGCAGGGCTTCAACCATCCGGGCCGCCAGACCCACTCCCGAGGCGCCCCCCCCAACAATCGCAATCGTGTAGTTGCGCCTCATGGATTTACTGGTTTGGGCGGTCAAAAACTGCTTCAGGAAAAGCTATCAGCACTCGTCCAATCGGGTCAAGCATACATCTCGTTTGACAGCGCGCAGGTCAGATCGTTCGAACGCGGACCGGGCACGCCGAGCGCGGGTGCCTCGGACCGCACCCCGGCGGACGCCGGCCGCACCCATTCATGAATGGATCAGTGCGGTCGTCAAAAGCAGCGAAAACGCAAGGCGTGCTCCCTCCGAGTGCTCGACGTGCTGTCAAGCACAGTAAGTGCGCGCTCCAGTCCGCGCTACCCTGTGCTATCACTACGGTTGCCAACCTCGCGACGTCCGTTCTCGGACAGGTGCCGCTCGGGTTTGCTGTATGATCGCAGCCTGCCACGATGTCCCGATCCGCAATCAGCAGGCCGTCCGAATGCCTTCGGTGGCGCAGAAATTCCCCGCTCCGGAGATCCGCCCGGCCCGGCCGGCGAATCGTCCGGAGCCTGCTTGCCTGCGCGCTGGCCCTGCCCGCGTCGCCCGGTTTTCCGGACACGCCCGTAGCGCCGCAATTCACCGATAGCGACCGTATGGCGTCCGCCGCGATCGGCCCCGTGCATGCCAGCACGATCGCGGTGGACGAGCGCTCCGGGCGCGCCTGGAGCGTAAACCCGGACAACGACACGGTCACGGCAATCGATGTGCTGAACCTCGACAGGCTGTTCGAGGCGCCGGTCGGCGACAATCCGCGCACGCTCGCGCCGTCGCCGGACGGCTCGGTCTGGGTTGTCAATCAGGACGACGCCACCATCACCGTTCTCGACAGCGGCACCGGAGATGTGCGCGGGAGCCTGGAGCTGCCGTACGCATCGCGCCCCTACGGCCTTGCGTTCAGCCCGCACGGTGAAGCCGCCTATGTCACCCTGCAGGCGGTCGGCCGCCTGTTGAAGCTGAATGCGCGAACCGGAGCGGTGGAAGACGCCGTCGACGTGGGCCCGACACCCCGGGGCATAGCGGTTTCCGCCGATGGCGGCAGAATCCTGGTCACGCGCTACGTTTCCCCTTCGGACCGGGCCGAGGTGACCGAAGTCAGCGCCCGCCCGTTCCGGGTCGCCCGGCGTTTCGCGCTCGCCGCCGACCCGGGTCCCGACAGCCCGGTCGGCAGCCGGGGCGTACCGAATCACCTGTCGTCCGTGACTATCGCGCCGGACGGGCAGCGCGCCTGGATAGCCTCGAAGAAAGACAATACAGGGCGCGGATTGCACTTGAGCGGCGAACCGCTGACCTTCGAGACGACCACGCGCACCATCGTTTCCGTGCTGGACCTCGCCGCGAACCACGAGATTCTTGCGGCCCGCCGCGACCTGGACAACCGCGCCATGGCCGTGGCCGTCGCCTTCGACCCGGCCGGCGAATTCGCGTTCGTGGCCCTGCAGGGGTCCAATTCGGTCGACGTGCTCGATGCCGGCACCGGCAGCCTGGTGACCTCGATTCCGGGCACGGGGCTCGCGCCCCAGGGGTTGGCCGTCGATGTCCGCGGCCGGCTGTTTGTCCAGAACTTCCTGTCCCGCGATGTCGCTGTCTACGACCTGTCCGGCCTTGAGGCCGGCGCCGCGATACCGCTACTGGCGCGCATCGCGACCACCGGCCGGGAGCCGTTGCCGCCGCAGGTGCTGCTCGGCAAGCAGGTGTTCTACAACGCCGCAGACCCGCGCATGTCGCGGGACGGCTACGTGAGCTGCGCGGGCTGTCACATCGAAGGCGGCAGCGACGGGCGGGTCTGGGACTACAGCGGCCGCGGCGCCCATGGCGGTGGCCTGCGCAACACCAAGTCCCTGTACGGCCGGTCGGGGCTGGGCCACGGTCCGCTCCATTGGCGGGCCGACATGGACGAGATACAGGACTTCGAGATCCTGTTGCGCCAGACGCTCGAGGGCCGGGGATTCGTCAGCGATGCGGTATTTCACGGCAAGGGCGCGGACTGGGTGTTCGGTACGCCCAACGCGGGGCTCAGTCCTGAACTGGACGCCCTGGCGGCCTACGTGGCCAGTTTCGAAAAGGTCAATCCCAGCCCCTACCGGCTGCCCGGCGGAATGATGACGGCCGATGCCCTGGCCGGCGAGGCGATCTTTCACTCGCTCAAGACGGGATGTGCGACCTGCCATGTCAGTCCCCGGTTCACCGACAGTTCATTGCGACCGGCCCTGGCCAATGCCGGGGATGCGGCGGCCAATGGCGTTTCCCCCATCGTCATGCACGACCTGCCTTTCCGCATGCACGATGTCGGCACCCTGACGGAAGCCGCCGGAGATTTCCGGGCAAATACGTTGCGGGCTCTCGACACGCCAACGGTCAAGGGCGTCTGGGAAACGCCGCCGTACCTGCACGACGGTTCCGCCGCAACGCTCATGGACGTGATTACCACGCGCAACACCGGTGACCGGCACGGCCGAACCTCGCATCTTGCGGCGACAGGGAAAGCACAGCTTGTAGCCTATCTGCAGCAACTGGACGACACGCGGCTCGACACATCGGTGACGGTCACGTATGGGCCCGGCAACCGGGAACTGTCCGAATCGGAACCGGCTCACCGGACCATCCCGCTGCATTTCACGATGCGGGCCGGCCCTCGTGGCGGAATCCGTATCGCCGGTGTCGAACTCAAGGCGGAAGACGGGCACGGGAACGACGCGCGGAGGCCCGTCAGGTTGCATCTGGACAGCAACGGCAACGGCCGGCTTGAAGCGGGCGATGCGCTGCTCGCCCAAGCCGTGACGGCTCCCGGGAGTGGAATGGCGCTATTGACCCTTGACCCGCCACAGGTCATTCGCGCCGGTGCAGCCGTTTCGCTGGTTGCCCTATCGTCGACGGCACTGGGGGCGGGAGCGTCCGGGACGACATCTGCTCCGGTCGATGACGCGCTCAGCGTCGAGCTGATCGATGTCGACGCAGTGGGCCTGACGTCGGGACGACCGTCGGCGATTGCTGGCCTGCCGGTCCGCCCGGACGCGGGTTTCCGCGCGCCGGCCCGTTCAGGTAACCGGCCCTGAACTCCGGCGGAAGCAGGAGTTTGCCCCTGTCGCCGACAGGGTCCGATGCAACCCGGTGGCACAGATTATCTGCTGCGAATTCCGGTAATGCCTCGACTCGCAGGGTCGCGTGACGCAGAATCGCCCGTTTCCAGGTCAGGGAAGCAGATTAATGTCGATAGTGGAAACCCGGTCCGGAAAGGTGGAAAGCACGCGGCTCAATGGGGTGCACGCTTTTCTGGGCATTCCCTTTGCAGCACCGCCGATTGGCGAACGGCGCTGGCAGCCGCCGTTGGATGCACAACCCTGGTCCGGTGTTCGCCGATCTTGCGACTACGCGCCGCAGGCCTGGCAGCCGGTCATGGAGGCGATGGGCCCCCTGGCGTTTGCGTTCAACGCCCGCTCGGCCGCCAATCGCGACGAGGATTGCCTGTACCTGAACGTGTGGACACCCGGGCTTGACGATCGCAAGCGGCCGGTGCTGGTCTGGATACACGGCGGCGGGTTCTCGAGCGGAACCGGCGGCACGCCGATGTATGCCGGCACCTCGCTCGCGCAACGGGGCGATGCCGTGGTGGTCACCGTCAACTACCGCCTCGGCGCGCTCGGCTTCGTGAACCTGAACGAGGTGACCGGCGGCCGTATCCCGGCAACGGGCAACGAAGGGCTGCTCGACCAGGTCAAGGCGCTGGAATGGGTGCGCGACAACATCGAGCGGTTCGGGGGCGACCCGGGGCGCGTCACGATATTCGGCGAATCGGCCGGCGGGATGAGCGTCGGCGCGCTCTTGGCGTTCGAGCCCGCGGCGGGCCTGTTCCATCGCGCCATTCCACAGAGCGGCGCCTGCAGTACCGCCAACCCGCTGGATAAGGCCGCCGGGATCGGCCAGGCGATACTGGACGCGCTGGGCGTATCCGCGAACGCGCCGGCCGAAGACCTGTTGGCCGTCTCGCCGGAAAGGCTGGTGGAGGCGGGCGTTGCGGCGGGCGTGCAGGCGGGCGGGGCGATGATCTACCAGCCCTGTGTGGACGGCACGTTGCTTACCGACCTGCCGCTCGGCCTTGTTGAGGGTGGCGTTGCCGACGGCATCGACCTGATGGTGGGCGCTACCCGGGACGAGTGGCGGCTGTTCCTGTCGATGCCGGGCTTTGAGGTCAAGCTCGACGATGCCACCCTGGAGCAGGTGCTCGGGGCAAACATCGGCGACCCGCAGGCCGTCATCGGCGCCTATCGGTCGGCCCGGGCGGCGCGCGGCGACGCCACGGACGCGAACTCGTTATTCGCGGCGATCGAGACGGATCGCATCTTCCGCATTCCCGCCATTCGCCTTGCCGAGGCCTTTGCCGGGCGAGGCCGGGACGCATACGAGTACCTGTTCACCTGGGAGTCGCCCTGGGGCGACGGCGGCCTGGGCTCCCCGCATGCCATCGACATCGGCTTCGTCTTCGGCACCCACGGATTCAGCGAAGGCAGCGCGGAGTTCTTCGGCAGCGGTCGGGACGCTGAAACGTTGACCGGCGTGGTGCAGGATGCGTGGCTGAAGTTCGCGACGGACGGAGACCCGCAAACGGAGGCGCTGACCGGCTGGCGGCCGTACCACACGGAGACTCGCAGCACGGCGCTTTTCGGCATGCCGGTTGCCGTGGGGGACGACCCGTACGGCGAGGAGCGTGCCGCCTGGGATGAGGTTGAAGCCCGGCTGGGTACTTTGTGATCAAACGGCTGGCGCGGGCGATCACGGACGATTGGCGTTAACGCCGGATTCAATGGGAAGTTGAGCAATCATGAGCAAGCTGCTCTATATCAGCGCATCGCCGCGAGGCGAGTATTCGGCGTCCATTCAGGCGGCCCGGATCTTTCTGGACGCATTGCCCGAGGGCGTGAGCGTCGAACACATCGACCTCTGCAGGCGCAAGTTGCCGGAAGTCACGCTGGAGATAACGGCGGCGAAAATGAAAGCGTTCGCCGGGATGCCGCTCACCCCGGAGGAAGCCCCGCAATGGGCCTCCATCGTCGAACTCGTCAATGAGTTCAAGGCGGCGGACCATTACCTCATGGCGGTGCCGATGTGGAACTTCAACGTTCCCTACCGCTTCAAGCAGTACATCGACCTGCTGACGCATCCCGGCCTGACGTTCACCCGTGACGAGCACGGCCCCCGCGGGCTGGTCTCGGGCAGCGTCACGCTCGTCTATTCCCGCGGCGGCGACTATTCGCCGAAAGACGGAAAGCCGGACCCGTTCGATTTCCAGGCGCCCTATCTGCGGGCGTGGCTCAGGCTGATCGGTCTCGGCCCGGCGGATGAGGTGTACGTGCAGCGCACCATGGCCGGGCCGGACGGCGTCGCCAATAGCGTTGCGGGGGCAACCGTGAAACTCCAGGCGCTGGCCGCCGGTTTGGTTCCTGGCTCAGACGTGTAAAGCCTGGTTGCGTTGAGCGCCGGAGTTGACGGCTGGCTTGACGACGTGCCGCGGAAGCCGCGACAGGCGCTTTCAGCCGAGCAGGAAGTCGAGCGCCTTTATCGCGGCGACTGCCAGGCCGATTGCGGCGTAAAACCGGTGGGTCATCCGCATTTCAAGGTCTTTCATGTCGCAGCGGGTGTCTGCACGAAGTTCCCCGATGTCGGTCTTGACCTCCGTTCGCAGTTCGGCGAACTCCGTTCGGAATTCCGCGATGTCGGTCTTGACCTCCGATCGCAGTTCGGCGAACTCTGTTCTTAGTTCGGCGAACTCGGTTCGGAGTTCCGCGATGTCGGATTTTACCTCCGTTCGGAATTCCGCGAAATCGCTCTTGACCTCCGTGCGGAATGTCGCGAAATCGGTCTTCGTGGCCAGTTCGTCCCGCGGAGGGACGGCTAGCGCAGCCGCGGTCGCCTGTTCGTCCGAAACACCGGCGCTTCTGAAGGCATCGTAGACTTCCTTGACCATCGCGCTCATGCGAACTTACCTCCAATGCAACAACTCAATGCAACAACTCGCCTGAACCAGGATGAAGCATACCAGAAGGCCACTGCCGGGCTGTAAGAGATAACGCTTATCGACGTAAGAGATTGCCCGTTTGGAGGTTAGGAGGATTCGTAATCCGCGGCGGAGGCCTCAAACGGGGCTCGATTCCCCTTCCAGCTCTGAAATGCGGTAGCACCCGCTCGCCGCAGCGGCGCAACTTGACACAGAACGCGGTAAAATTAGAAATGGTCACAAAGATTTCCCCGGGCGCATTCGCCACTACCAGCGGGAAGTGGACCGGTATGTCAACGGGGAGAAGTGAGGCGGCGTATGAATCAGGGAGCGGCACGGTCCCGGCGCTTGCCCGCGGTTCCTCCGCAACTGATGCCGATCAACCCATTCCGGGTGAAGACTAATAAGAATGATTGAGAAAATTCCGTTCGGGAGTACGGGCCACCTGAGTTCCAGAGCCCTTTTCGGCGCCGCGGCGCTCGGCAGCATGCGCCAGGAAAAGGCCGACGCCATCCTGGAGCTGCTGCTCGAATTCGGCGTCAACCACATCGATACCGCGGCGGCGTATGGCGACTCGGAACTGCGCATCGCGCCCTGGATGAAGGCGCACCGCGAGAATTTCTTTCTTGCCACGAAGACCAGGGAGCGGGACGGACCGGCAGCGCGGGAAAGCCTCGAGCGTTCCCTCGAACGGCTCGGCGTGGATCGGATCGACCTGATTCAGCTACACAACCTGGTCGACGCGCACGAACAGGAAACCGCGCTCGGGCCCGGCGGAGCGGTCGAAGCGCTCGCCGCCGCCCGCGACGAAGGCCTGGTGCGTTTCATCGGCGTTACGGGCCACGGCACCTTCGCACCCGCCAGGCACCTTGAAAGCCTCCGGAGATTCCCCTTCGATTCGGTGCTGGCGCCCCTGAACTTCACCATGCTCGCGCAGCCGGAATACGCCAACGACTTCGAGAAACTCTACAGTACCTGCCGGGAACGCGGCGTGGCGTTCCAGATCATCAAGAGCATCGCCCGCCGCCGGTGGACCGAGGCAGACGATGAGCCGAGATTCAGTTGGTACCGGCCGATTCGCGACACGGATGCCCTGAAACGAGCCGTCCACTTCGTGCTGTCCCGCCCAGGTTTGTTTCTGAACACTTCCAGCGATGCCACGCTGCTGCGCCCGACATTGCAAGCCGCGGCGGAAGCAGCCATAGCTCCAGACGAGGGTGCGATGCTAAACGACTCCGAGGCGCTCGGTATCGAGCCGCTGTTCGTGCGGGGGATTTCCGACGAAGTCTGATGCCCTCCGGGGAGACGAAAAAGCACATCTCAGACGGGCGCGATTCAGCTACTGAGTAAATTTACTCAATTGAGTAAACCAGCCCTTTTTTGCGAGCTTCACAGGCCGCGACGCCCATCGACTGAGTCAGTCATCCTGAAACTTCTCGGCGGTATAGTCCCGGGTCAGCAGTTCGAGCAGGTGGCCGTTCAGGTCCCGAAAATACACACCGCGCCCGCCGTTCCAGTGGTTGATCTCGCCGTCGTCCGGCGTGAATGGGCCGCTCCCGTAAGCCAGGCCCAGCTGCTTCACCCGGGCGAAAATCTCGTCGAATTCCGTCTCGCTGACCTTGAAGGCGTAGTGCTGGCGTTCGAAGCTCTCCCGCGTGATGAAATCCAGGGTCAGGGACTGGTTCTCGATGCGCACCGGTGCGAAGTGCCCGAGCGGGCCTCCGTATTCAAAGCCGAACAGAGACTGGTAGAACCGGGCGGATTCTTCGTTGTCGTGAGCGGCAACGATGGTGTGATTGAGTTCGACGCTCATGGTTCAGTCTCCTCGCTTGAAGCGAGTATCGATGCATGGGATGAATTATAGGGGAGTCGGCCGAAGGCCGGGAAATCCGCCCTCATACCGTATTCAGCGGATAGAGCGGTTCTTCGCCGGCCAGTACCCGTATGACATCCTCGGCACACCGGGCGAACAGGTCGTTCTTGGCGCCTTCCGAATACCAGGCGGCGTGCGGCGTGACGATCACGTTCGGCTCGTGCAGCAGCGGATGGTCGGCGGGCGGCGGTTCCGTGTGCAAGACATCGAGGGCCGCCCCGGTGATCCGGCCTTCTCGGACGGCCGCCAGCAGGGCGTCTTCGTCGACCACGCCGCCCCGGGCCGTATTGATGATGCGGGCCGACGGTTTCATGCGCGACAACGCCTGAGCGTCGATCAGGTGCCGGGTCTCCGGCGCCAACGGCAGGTGGAGTGATATGTAGTCGGCCTGCCGGATGACGTCGTCGAAGCCGGCCGGCTCGATGCCCAGTCCGGCGATGCTGTCGTCGGTAATCGCCGGGTCGTGGGCGAGCACCCTCATTCCCAGCCCCCTTGCCTTGGCGGCGGTCTCCCGCCCGATGCGTCCGAATCCAAGCACGCCCAGCACCTGGTCCTGCAGGCGCTCGATGCTGCCCATGGCGGACCGGATCCATTTCCCCGCGCGGCTGGCCTCCAGAAGCGAATCCAGGTTGCGCGCCATAGCCAGCATCATGGTGATGGCATGGGTTGACACTTCATGCACCCCGTAGTCCGGGCAGTAGGTGACGCGAACGCCCCGGGCAGCGGCCGCCTCCAGGTCGACGTTCTCGTATCCCACGCCCAGGCGGGTGACCACCCTGCAGTTCGGAGCCCGGCCGAGGAGGTCCGCATCCACCGGTTGCAGGCCGACGACAAGCGCCGAGCAGCGGGCCAGGTCCGGCGCCGCCTTCCCGGCGTCGAAGTCCTGGTGACCGGCAACCTCGTGCCCGGCTGCCTGCAGCAGGTCAAAGCCTGGCCCCAATATGCGCGGGTTGTCGAAGCCCAGCACCACACAGTGGCGCGTTGAATCCACAGCCATTTGAACTACCTTGTGTCCTGTCCCAGGGTACGTAATACCCTCACTTGCCGTCTCGTCGTCGGTGGAAACCGGAGGAACTGCGCGGATCGCCCGATACGCTACGCCAATAGCGACGGTCTTGAAAGGATCAAGGGCCGAATGTTCGCCGTTCCGTTCCGCGCGTTATCATGCGCGGCCGAATCGAATGCGGTGAGCAGTGATGGATCTGACAGGCAAGCGGGTGATCGTAACCGGTGCGGCCGGCGTGCTGGGCCAGGCAGTGGCGGCCCGGTGTGTTGCACTGGGCGCCTCCGTGGCATTGCTCGACATCGTCGAGGGCTTTTCGTCAACGCTGGGCGATACCCGCTGCGTCGACCTGGCCGATACCGGTGCGGTGGAACGCTGCATTGCCGGAATTGGCGATTTCGACGCGGTGTGCAACATCGCCGGCGGTTTCGACATGGGGCCTGGCGTGCACGAGATCGACGATGCGCACTGGGACGCCATGTTCGACATCAACGTCACCACGCTCAGAAACATGCTGCGGGCCACGCTGCCGCGGCTGGTGGAGCGCGGCCGGGGCAGCGTGGTCAACGTGGGCGCCCTGGGGGCGCTGTCGGGCCAGGCGGCCATGGGCGCCTACACGTCGGCCAAGTCGGTGGTGATGCGCCTGACTGAAGCGGCGGCCCAGGAGGTGCGGCGCCAGGGCGTGAACGTCAATGCCGTGCTGCCCAGCCTGATCGACACGCCGCGCAACCGGGCGGACATGCCGAGCGCCAACCACGCAAACTGGGTGTCGCCGGAGAACCTGGCGAACGTGATCTGCTTCCTGGCTTCGGATGCGGCGGTGGAAGTGCACGGCGCGCTGATTCCCGTCAGCGGCCGGGTCTAGCCCGACCTATTCATGAATAAACTACTGCGGCCGTCAATAGCAGCGAAATCACTGGGCGTGCTCCCGCCGCGTGCTCAACGTGCTGTAAGCACGCCTGCGCGCGCTCTGGTCCGCGCCACCCAGCGCTTTCACTACTCTTGCCAGCCTCGCTACGTTCATTCACGAATAGGTCGGGCTAGCCGGGCCTGGTACTGAGCGGGCCCGGCTGGCGAAAACTGTCCGCCTTCGCACGATGTTGAACGATTCCCAGATCGCGCAGGCCGCCCGGGCGCTCCACGAGGCGGAGCGCGGGCGCCGCCAGATCCGCCCCGTCTCCCTGGACTTTCCCGACATGGAGATTGCCGACTCCTACGCCATCCAGACTGCCTGGATGGCCATGAAGGTGGCCGAGGGCCGTGCCGTTCGCGGCCGCAAGATCGGGCTCACGTCCAGGGTCATGCAGCAGGCCATGCACATCGACGAACCGGACTACGGAACCCTGCTCGACGACATGTTCTTCGAGGATGGCGGGGAGATCGAGGCGGAGCGGTTCACCGACCCGCGCCTCGAGGTCGAACTGGCGTTCGTGCTGAAACGTGCGCTCACCGGGCGGGTGACCCTCTTCGACGTACTCGAGGCGACGGAATACGTCGTGCCGGCCGTCGAGATCATCGCCGCAAGGAGCTTTCGCGTCGACCCCGAGACGGGACGGCCCCGCGTGGTTCTCGACACCATCGCCGACAACGCCGCCAGCGCCGGTGTGGTGACCGGCGGGCGGCGGGTCAAGCCCGCCGAGGTCGACCTGCGCTGGGTGGCGGCGCTGCTCTACAGGAACGGTGTCATCGAGGAAAGCGGCGTGGCCGCGGCGGTACTCGGCCACCCGGCCAACGGCATCGCCTGGCTCGCGGGCAAGTTCGCCGCCCACGGGGTTGCGCTGGAAGCCGGCCAGACAATTCTGGCGGGCTCGTTCACGAGGCCTGTCGCCATCGAGGCGGGCGATGAGTTCAACGTGGACTACGGGAAACTCGGCACGGTTTCCTGCCGTTTCGTCTGAACGTCAGAGTTCCGCCAGGTACTTCTCCGCATCCAGGGCGGCCATGCAGCCGAACCCCGCCGAGGTGACCGCCTGGCGGTAGATGTGGTCGGCCACGTCGCCTGCGGCGAACACGCCCGGGACGCTGGTGGCCGTCGCGTTGCCGTCGCTGCCGCCGACCACCCTGATGTAACCGTCGGCCATGTCAAGCTGGCCCTCGAAAATGCCCGTGTTCGGGGTATGGCCGATGGCGATGAACACGCCGGCCAGGTCGATGGACCGTTCCCCGGCGGCGCCGGTGGACGCGATGCGGATGCCCGTGACCCCGGTTTCGTCGCCGAGCACTTCGCTCAAGGTGTGGTTCCAAACGGGTTTGATGTTCTCCCTGGCGAACAGGCGGTCCTGCAGGATCTTCTCGGCCCGCATCTCGTCACGCCTGTGCACCAGGTGGACCTTCTCGGCTATGTTTGCAAGGTAGAGCGCTTCTTCGGCCGCCGTATTCCCGCCGCCGATGACCGCTACTTGCTGTCCGCGGTAAAAGAACCCGTCACAGGTCGCGCAGGCACTCACACCGCGGCCGAGAAAGCGCTCTTCCGAGGGGAGCCCGAGATACTTCGCGGAAGCGCCGGTGGCGATAATCATGGCCTCGCACGTATAGGTGTCGTTGTCGCCTTCCAGCCGCAACGGGCGCACCGCCAGATCGGCGGTGTGGATATGATCGTGGACGACGACGGTGTCGAATCGCCCGATGTGTTCGGCCATCTGCGTCATCAGCTCGGGACCCTGCAGTTCGGCGTGACCTCCCGGCCAGTTCTCGACATCGGTGGTTGTCGTGAGCTGGCCGCCGACCTCGACGCCGGTGATCAGCGCGGGCTTCAGGTTGGCCCGGGCGGCATACAGAACGGCGGTGTAGCCGGCGGGGCCGGAGCCCAGGACGATGAGTTGATGATGGCTCGCCACGATGACCGCTTTGGAAAAAACGGGCGCTAATTTAACCGATGGCGGCGCCGGCGGGTACTTGCTAACGTCTATGGCCCCTGTTCGCGGATCAGGTTGTCGAATGAGTCACGTTTTCACCCCGTCACCTCGTTCCCGTGGGGCCGGGGCATCGCCCCGTTAGATCATGGCGGAACTCATGGAAGCGGTTCGGCTGCTCGACCGGGGTGACTGGGAAGCGGCCCATGTCATCGCGCAGGCGGACTCGTCGGCGAACGGCAGTTGGGCCCATGGAATCGTGCACCTCATGGAGGGCGATCTCTCAAATGCCAGGTACTGGTACCGCCGTGCCGGGCGGCGCTTGTCGGACGATGTGCGTATCCCGGAGGAAATCGATGCCCTCAGGAGCGCGCTGACCGGCTGATCGTACGCCGGCCCGGCTCGGATCAGGAACTGCAGGAAAGCATGGAGCAGCCGGGACGGTGCCGCGCCCACTCGGGGCGTTTTGCGGCCAGGTCGTCACGGCCGGGCTGTTCGTCGTAGGGGCGCCGCAACACCTGCAACAGTTCGTTCACCATGGAGAAGTCGCCGGCCTCGGCCTTGTCGATCGCCAGTTGGGCCAGATAATTGCGCAGCACGTATTTCGGATTGACGGCGTTCATGCCAGACCGCCTGGCATCGCGGCCGGGGTTGTCCCGGCGAGCGCGTGCGATGTAGCTGTGCAGCCAGGCAAGAATTTGCGCCCGTTTGTCGCCGGCGACCTGGGCGGGCTGGTACCAGGCATCGGCAATCGGTTCCATCGCGGCTTCGTCGCTGCCATCGATATCAACATCGGCCAGACGTCGGAAAAAAATTGTCATGTCCGTCTCGGTCAGCCGCAATACTTCCTCGAGCTTGGCGCAGAGCGGCTGGTCCACCGAGGGTTCGAATGCAGTCAGCCCGAGCTTTCGAGCCATCATGGCCTGGTGGCCCGCCTGGTAGTGGGTGGCGAAATCGCGCAGGGCCTCCTCCAGAGGCTCCGCCTGACCGACGATGGGGTAGATCGCATTGGCGAGCTGCAGCAGGTTCCATTGGGCGACCGCCGGCTGGTGCCCGAACCGGTAGCGGCGGGTGGCGGCGTCCGTCGTGTTCGGCGTCCAGTCGGGATCGTAGTCTTCCAGCCAGCCGTATGGGCCATAGTCGATGGTCAGGCCCAGTATCGACATGTTGTCGGTGTTCATGACACCGTGCACGAAGCCCACCCGCATCCACTGAACGACCATTTCTACGGTGAGGCGGCAAACCTCCCTGAACAAATCGACGTAGCGCTCGGGGCCGGGCGGTCGCTGTGCCACGTCTGGAAAGTCCGATTCGATGGTGAAGTCGGTGAACCGGCGCAGCAGCTCGGTTTCGCCGCGGGCCGCGAGCATCTGGAAATGGCCGAAGCGGGTGAAGGAGGGAGCGACCCTGCAGACCACGGCACCCGGTTCGGGGGCCGGATGCCCGTCGTAGAGCATGTCGCGGATCACCTCATCGCCCGTGAGCGCCAGGCTCAGCGCGCGGGTGGTCGGCACGCCCAGGTGATGCATCGCCTCGCTGCACAGGAACTCGCGCACCGACGAGCGCAGCACCGCCAGCCCGTCCGCGGTGCGGGAATAGGGCGTCAGGCCCGCGCCCTTGAGTTGCAGCGTCCAGTGCTTGCCCTGGCGGTTGACAGCCTCTCCGAGATTGATGGCGCGCCCGTCGCCGAGTTGCCCGGCCCAGTTTCCGAACTGGTGCCCGCCGTAACAGGTGGCGTGAGGGTCCATGCCGGGCAGGATCCGATTGCCGGCGAAGACCTGCAGGAACTCATCCGACGTGCATTGCTCCGGGCGCAATCCGACCAGTTCGGCAACCTCCCTTGCGTACGCGACGAGGCGTGGATCGGGCGCAGCTCTTGGCGTCACGCGGGAATAGCAGGCATTGCCGACCTGTCGGACAGCGTTGACCGTCAGTGGATCCGCAGGCAGGGCGTCGACGAAGCGATTGTCGAAACGCAGGGATTCCAGGGCGGATCGGGGAGCTTGCAAGGTACGGCCGCCGTCATTGCCGGGTCTTGCACAAGTATGGAGAGAGACGGCCCGGAAGGCCATTCCGCTTCGCGCCTGATTTGCCATGCCTGGCCAGGGCTGGTGCGGAAGGTCCGGCACGCCGCGGGACGGGTCGCGGAGCTTTCTGAAGTGCCGTGAAGGCTGACCTGCGCAAAAGTAATACGATTTTTTTAAATTTACATTGAAACTGTATCACTTTGTGGTAGGTTAGCCGCGACACCACGGAAGGAGAAGACATTGGCCGAGGCCCAGGACCTGGAAGCGCGATTCCAGGCGCGGATCGACAACGAAGAGCGTATCGAGCCCAAGGACTGGATGCCCGATGCCTACCGCAAGACCCTCATCCGGCAGATCTCCCAGCACGCGCACTCGGAAGTGATCGGCATGCAGCCGGAGGGGACGTGGATCACCCGGGCGCCGTCGCTCAAGCGCAAGACCATTCTGCTTTCGAAGGTTCAGGACGAGGGCGGGCACGGCCTTTATCTTTACAGCGCCGCTGAAACCCTGGGCGCGAGCCGCGAGCAGATGATCGCGGCGCTGCACGGGGAACGGGCGAAATACTCCTCCATCTTCAACTATCCGGCGCTCACCTGGGCTGATATCGGCGCCATTGGCTGGCTGGTGGACAGTGCCGCCATCATCAACCAGATCCCGCTGCAGCGCTGTTCCTACGGCCCGTATGCGCGGGCCATGGTGCGTATCTGCAAGGAGGAGAGTTTTCACCAGCGCCAGGGCTACGACATCATGGTCAGCCTGGCCGCGGGTACGCCGGAACAGAAGGCCATGGCCCAGGATGCGCTGAACCGCTGGTGGTGGCCGAGCGTCCAGATGTTCGGGCCGCCGGACGATGCGTCCACGCACTCCGCCCGCTCGATGGCCTGGAAGATCAAGCGCTACTCCAACGACGAGCTGCGCCAGAAATTCATCGACCAGGCGGTGGAGCAGGCGAAGATACTCGGGCTCGAGGTCCCCGACCGGGATCTGGAATGGGACGAGGCATCGGGCCACTACCGCACCGGCGCCATCGACTGGGACGAGTTCAACCGGGTGGTGGCGGGGGACGGCCCTTGCAACCGCGAGCGGCTGGAAACCCACCGGCGCGTCCACGAGGACGGCGCCTGGGTGCGCGAGGCCGTCGCCGCCTACGCGGAAAAACAGGCGGTCCGCCAGGCGCAACAGGTTGCGCGGGAGGCGAATGCGGGCGAGGCCGAGCAGTCGCGCCGCGTTTCCCGCGGCCGGGAACTGTGAGGGCCCGCCGTGGCTGACACGATGCCGCTCTACGAGGTGTTCGTGCGCGCCAGGCGCGGGCTCGAACACCGTCATGCCGGCAGCCTGCGCGCCCAGGATGCGGAAATGGCGTTGCAGTACGCGCGCGAGATCTATACCCGCCGCCGCGAGGGCGTAAGCCTTTGGGTCGTGCGCTCCAGCGATATCGTCGCCTCCCAGGAAGAGGACGCCCCCGCGTTCTTCGACCCGGCCGACGACAAGCCGTACCGCCAGGCCACCTGGTACAAGCTGCCTGAAGGGGTGAAAAACCTGTGAGCCTGCTCGATGCGGTGGTGGGGCTTGCCGACGACGCCCTGGTGCTCGGGCATCGCCTGTCGGAATGGTGCGGCAGGGCGCCGTTTCTGGAGGAAGACCTGGCCATCGCCAATACCGCGCTCGATCTCCTGGGAAGGGCGCGAACGCTTTACGGCTATGCGGAAACGCTGGGCGGGCGCAACGAGGACGAATACGCCTTTCTGCGCGATGCCCCGGAATTCCGGAACCTTTTGATCTACGAACTGCCCGGCGACGATTTTGCCGCGGCCTGCGCCCGCCAGTTCCTGGTGGACGTTTTCGACGACCTTTACCTGAAGGAACTTGCCGCAAGTCAGAATGACGCGCTCGCGGAACTCGGCGCGAAGTGCGGCAAGGAGTCCACCTGGCACCGGCGCCACTCGGGCGAGTGGCTCAATCGCCTCGGCGACGGCACGGCGGAGAGCCACGAGCGCATGCAAAGGGCGCTGGAGGGTGTGTGGGGTTACCACCTGGAACTGTTCGAAACCGGCCCCGGGGAAACGCGCCTTGTGGCGAGCGGCGTGTTGCCGGACCGGGGCGCCCTGGAGCGGCCCTGGTCGGCCGCGGTGCACGAAGCCATCCGCTCCGCCACCCTTGATGTGCCCTCGAACGGGCGCCGCGTCGCGGGCGGCCGTGCGGGCGAGCACACCGAACACCTCGGCATCATGCTGGCCGAAATGCAGCAACTGCCGCGCGCCTACCCCGGGGCGAACTGGTAGCCCGCCGCTGAGCGCGCATGAGGTTTCACAGTCTCGAAGTTTCCAGGGTGGTTCCGGAAACCGCCAACGCCGTGCGCGTCACCCTCGACGTTCCCGAGCGGCTGGCCTCCGGGTTCGCCTTCAAGCCCGGGCAGTACCTGACCTTCGAGTGCGACATCGACGGGGAGCGGGTGCGGCGTTCCTATTCCATCTGCAGCATTCCCGGCGAACCCCTGGAAGTGGGCATCAAGCTGCAGCCCGGCGGGCGCTTCAGCACGTACGCCAACCGGTTCATGAAGTCGGGCGACCGGCTCGACGTGGCGACGCCGGAGGGCCGGTTCGTGGCGGCCAACGGCTCCCGGAGCGGCGTCAGCTACTTCTGCATCGCGGCCGGCAGCGGCATCACCCCGGTGCTGTCGATCGCCCGGTCCGTCCTGAAGCGCAATACGACCAGCCGGGTCACGCTCCTGTACGGCAACAAGACCACGGCCTCGATGATGTTCCGCCACGATCTCCTGGCGCTGAAAAACCGCTATCTCGAGCGGTTCCACCTGATCCCGGTGTTCAGCGAGGAACTGCAGGACAACGAGCTGTTCAACGGGCGCATCGACAATGCCAAGGGCGCGGAATTCATCAAGCGCCTGCTGCCCCTCGACAGTTTCGACGAGTTCTACCTGTGCGGGCCCGAATCCATGGTCGCCGAGGTCTCCCGGGGGCTGCGCGGCAGCGGTGTCGACATGCGCCGCATCTACTACGAACTGTTCTCCGCTTCCGCGGCGGATGCGGCTGAACGGGTGCGCAGGCACAAGGAAAGGGCCCGCCTGTACGGCGGCGATGCGGCCAGGGTTTCGGTACGGTTGCAGGCGAAACGCTATTTCTTCGACCTTGAGTACACGGGCGAGAACCTGCTCGACCGCGCCGCCGCCGTGGGCCTGGACGTTCCCTATTCCTGCAAGGACGGGGTGTGCGCCACCTGCAAGGCCCGGGTGCTCGAAGGCCGCGTGGAGATGGATGTCAATCACGCCCTGTCGGCGCGGGAAGTCGCCGACGGGTTCATTCTCACCTGCCAGAGCCATCCGGTGACCGCGAAGGTCGCCCTGGACTTCGACATATGAGCCTGGAACGGTTCGCGCGGGCGCTGGTAGCGAAGCCGGTGAGGGCACGCTCGCTGCTCGTCACGTTCTTCGGCGATGTCCTTTCCGTGCAATCAACGCGGGTGTGGCTGGGCAGCCTGATCGGCGTGATGGGCAGCCTGGGCTTGAGAGAGCACCTGGTACGCACCGCCTGCAACCGCCTGGCCCGGGAAGGCTGGTTGCAGTCGCACCGCCGGGGCCGGCGCAGCTACTATCATTTCAGCGACTACGGCGCGCGCCAGTACCGCCGCGCCGCCTACCGGATCTACGCGCCGCGGAAACCGGCGTGGGACGGCTACTGGACGGTCGTGCTGACCCGCGGCCTCGATGCGCCGCGCCGGGCTGAACTGGAACGCCAGCTCGGCTGGATCGGCTTCGGCCGGGCCGGGCCGGATACGCTGGTGCGGGCCGGGTTCGGCGAAGACCATCGGGCGGTCACCGCGGAACTCGGTGTGGAAGTGCCCATATTCCGCGCCGAGAGCGGTACCCTGGGCAAGGCCGAAACGGACCTCTGCCGCCAGGCCTGGGCGGTCGAGGAACTTGCACGCGACTACGGGACGTTCGTTGACCGCTACGAGCCCCTGAGCGATGAGCCCGCGCCGGCGCCCGAGACGTCCTTTCAACTGCGGCTCATGCTCATTCACGACTATCGCCGCATCGTGCTCACCGACCCGGAATTGCCGACCGACCTGCTGCCCGGAGACTGGCCCGGCGACCGGGCCCGGGAACTGGCGGCGGCGCTGTATGACCGGTGGCTCCCCGTTTCCGACAAGTGGCTCGCCGACCGGCTCGAACTGGAGCAGGGAGCCTGGCCGGCGATGTCGCCCACCGCGCGCTCACGCTTCCGCGACGCGACCTGGACACGCCGGCTGGTCGCGCTGGCGTAGTGGTGGCTCAGGCGGGGTCGGCGATCTTTAAGAGCTGCTTGCCCCGGTTCTGCCCGGTGAACAGGCGCGTCAGCGTTTGGGGAATGTTCTCGAACCCTTCCTGCACATCGACCTGGTAGACCAGTTCGCCGCTCTGGATCCAGCCCATCAGTTCCTGGGCGGCCGCCGCGAACCGGTCCATGTAGTCGATGACGATGAAGCCTTCCATGCGGGCGCGCATGACCACGATGTTCATCAGGTTGGCCGGACCCGGCACCGGCGCCGTGGCGTTGTAGGCGGAGATGCCGCCGCACATCACCACCCTGGCGCGCATGTTGATGTGATTGAGCGCCGCCTCCAGGATGCCGCCGCCTACGTTGTCGAAGAAGATGTCCACCCGGTTCGGGCACAGCTCGCCGATGCGAGCGTCCACGTCGTCGCTCTTGTAGTCGATGGCGGCATCGAAGCGGGCTTGTTCAGTGAGCCAGGCGCACTTTTCCGGGCCACCGGCGATGCCGATCACCCGGCAGCCCTTGATGCGGGCAATCTGACCGGCCACGGAACCGGTGGCGCCCGCGGCGCCGGAGACCAGCACGGTTTCGCCGCTTTGCGGTTTGCCCAGGTCGAGCAGGCCCCAGTAGGCGGTCTGGCCGGTGGTGCCGAGCACGGAGAGGATCATGGCCGGGTCGATACCGGGAGGCAGCTTCGACAGGCTCAGCATTCCGGCCGAAGGGTTGGCGACGAGGAAGTCCTGCCAGCCACCCAAGGTCTGCACCAGTTCTCCGGTCTCGAAATCGGGATGGTTGGATGCGAAGACCTGCCCCACGGCCCCTGCACGCATGGGCTCGCCGATCCCGACCGGCGGCATGTAGCTTTCCCGGTCTTCCATCCAGCCGCGCTGGGTGGGGTCGAAGGAGAGGTACAGGTTGCGCACCAGCACCTCGCCGTCCCCGGGTTCGGGAACGGGCACCTCCCGGTATTCGAAGTTGTCCGCGCTGACCATGCCGAACGGGCGCCTGGCCAGAATCCACTGGCGATTGATGTTCATAGGGGTTCTCGGCAATTGGCGAGCGGCAAATATAGCGTATCCCGGCGCGCCAGTACGAGGACGTGGAAGGAACAACGCCTAATCTCGGGAAAGAGTTCGCGTGCGGCGCTTCCCTTTCGGCGCGTTAAGCTCGTCCAATGACCTTGCGTATGGCAGAGTGCCTTGCGTACAGCAATGAAAGAGGCCGTGCGCCGAAAGGGAAGCGCCGTATGCGAACTCGCTGTCGCGACTGACGGTATTGTGTCAAACGATTTTTTCATAAAATCAATGACTTAAATGTTTTTCATACGCGGCAACGTTCTGAAGCGGGCGCACGCGAGGAGACTGCGAGGAGAATCCGATGCAACTGAGTGACTCTGGCCTGCTAAAGGCGCAGGCGTTCATAGACGGCAAATGGGTCGATGCCGACAGCGGCGCGAGGACGCCGGTGGTCAACCCGTCAACCGGCGAGACGATCGCGGAGGTTGCCCATTGCGGCGCCGCCGAGACCCGCCGCGCCATCGAAGCCGCCGGCCGCGCCTTCGGGGAGTGGCGCGAGCGCACCGCCAAGGATCGTGCCCGGGCGTTGCGCCGCTGGTTTGACCTGATGATGGCGCACCAGGAAGATCTCGCGGTCATCATGACGGCCGAGCAGGGCAAGCCGCTGGCGGAGTCCCGGGGCGAGATCGCCTACGGCGCGGCCTTCGTCGAGTGGTTCTCGGAGGAAGCGCGGCGTGTCTACGGCGACACCATTCCGGGGCCCGCCGGCGACAAGCGCATCGTCACCATCAAGCAGCCCGTGGGCGTGGTGGCCTGCATCACGCCCTGGAACTTTCCCAACGCCATGCTCACCCGCAAGGTCGGCCCGGCCCTTGCGGCGGGCTGCACGGTCGTCTGCAAACCGGCTACCTCGACACCGCTATCGGCGCTGGCGATTGCCGAACTGGCGGTGCGGGCGGATATCCCGCCGGGGGTGGTCAACGTGCTCGTCGGCGAAACCCGCGCCATTGGCGGCGAACTCACCGGCAACCCGGTAGTGCGCAAGTTGACCTTCACCGGCTCCACGGAAGTGGGCAAGAAACTGATCGAGCAGTGCGCGGCGACGGTGAAGCGCACGTCCATGGAACTCGGCGGCAACGCACCCTTCATCGTGTTCGACGACGCGGACCTCGATGCGGCGGTACAGGGCACGCTGCTCTGCAAGTACCGGAATGCGGGCCAGACCTGCGTGTGCGCCAACCGGGTGCTGGTGCAGTCGGGCGTCTACGATGCGTTTGCGGAGAAACTCGCGGCCTCGGTAAGCGCCATGAACGTCGGCGACGGCATGGCGCCCGGCACGGTGATCGGGCCGCTGATCGACCGGGGTGCGGCCGACAGTGTGCTGGGCATGGTCGACGATGCGGTGGGGCGGGGTGCGGAGGTGCTCACCGGCGGCAAGCGGGCGGCCAACGGCGAGTGCTTCGTGGAGCCGACAGTGCTCGCGGGCGTCCGCCCTGACATGCGCGTGTTCCGCGAGGAGATATTCGGGCCGGTGGCGCCGCTCGTGAAGTTCGACACGGAGGAGCAGGCTGTCGAACTCGCCAACGACACCGAGTACGGCCTGGCGGCTTATTTTTATTCCCGGGACATCGGCCGCATCTGGCGCGTGGCCGAGCGTCTCGACTACGGCATGGTCGGCATCAACGAGGGCATCATCTCCAACGAGGCAGCGCCCTTCGGCGGCGTCAAGGAGTCGGGTATCGGCCGCGAGGGGTCCAGGTACGGCATGGACGAGTACCTGGAAATCAAGTACCTGTGTATGGGGGGAATCGAGCCGGCCTAGCCGGGCCGACGCACGAACGGGTGCGGCTATAGGGCGAGCAGGGCATACAGCACCAGCACCACGGTGAAGGACACGATTCCCGCCAGCACCCCCACCAGCGCGGACCGGAACATGCCGTGTACCTCGGAGCCCCGCTCGGCGTAGTAACGGATGCTCGCCCCCTGCAGGCGGCCGGCCACCAGGAAGGCGAGCAATGCCTGGCCCAAGGCGAAAACCAGGGCGAGCCAGAAGCTCGGGGGCGCCGCCCAGCTCGCAAGCAGAACCAG
>CAZWZH010000170.1:0-57995 GCA_964638775.1 uncultured Pseudomonadales bacterium | reverse complement strand
TCAAGCCGTACCGGAAGAGCCTGGAACGGGCCGAGGCCTGGCGCGAAGAATGACCGGCAATATCACAACCCCCGGGACCTACCGGGCGCACAAAGGAAACGACATGGAATTCAACGACTATAAGCGCATGCGGTGCACCCGCCGCGACCGCATTCTCACCATCGCCCTGGACAACGGCAAGGTAAACGCCGTGGACGGGCGCATGCACCAGGAACTGGCGCGCGTGTTCCTCGACGCCCAGGACGACGAAGACAGCGACCTGGTCATACTCACCGGGACCGGGCAGGCTTTCTGCGCCGGCGGAGACATGGACTGGTTCCTGATGACCATCGAGGACCCCCGGGAGTTCCGGGCCATCGCACCCGAAGCCAAGCGCATCGTGACCTCGCTGCTCGACCTGGAGAAACCGCTGATCTGCCGCCTGAACGGCGCAGCGGCGGGGCTCGGCGCCACCATCGCGCTGCTGTGCGACATCATCGTTGCCGCCGATACGGCCGCCATCGGCGATCCTCACGTCAAGGGCGGCCTGGTGGCCGGCGACGGCGGGGCCATCATCTGGCCGCAACTGATCGGCTTCGCCCGGGCCAAGGAACTGCTCATGACCGGCGACATGCTGCCGGCCGGCGAGGCGGCTCGGCTCGGCCTGATCAACCATGCGGTGCCAGCGGACGAACTCGATGCCAAGGTGGACGAAATCGCCGGAAAGATTCTCGGCAACCCGCGCTGGGCGGTGCGCTGGACCAAGACGGCCACCAACATCACATTGCGGGAACTTGCCGTGAAACTCCTCGATCCGGCTATCGCCTACGAGATCGTCACCAACATGACGGGCGACCGCAGGGAAGCGGTAGCTGCGTTCATCGAAAGGCGCAGGCCCGAGTTCACCGGGGAGTAACGCTGCCGGCCGTCTTGCGTGCGGGGCAGTCGGGGGCTCCGAGGGCTCCGTCTGGACGATCGGGATATAATCGCCGGCCGAAGTGTCGGGACGCAATATTGGAAGCAACGCTAACGCTGCAGAAATCCTCATTCGGACCGATTGCCGTCGCGATCTACCAGACGCTCGAATCTTACGGCGTCGATGCCGAACTGGTGATGCGCAACGCCGGCGTGGACCTTGCCCGCGCCCAGGATCCGACCACCCGCCTGGAGCCGTCGGTGAATCGCCGCATCGTGGCGGAAGCCGTGAAAATCACCGGCGACTCCAGTTTCGGGCTGCGTTTCTCCGATTTCGTGCATCCGACCTCCTTTCACGCCCTCGGGCTGGCGTTGCTTTCGAGCAGCACGCTTAGCGCTTTCTGCAAGCGCTGGGTGCGCTACCACTCCTTCATCACGACGATGGGCGAAGTCAGCTTCGATGAGGCCGCCATGGAACCCGTGCTGATTTTTCCCTCTCAATTGTCGAACCCGAAGTCGGTCGTGGGCCGCGCGATGATCGACGGGCAGATCGCCACGGTTCTGAAGCCGATCCGTTTCATGTACCGGCCGGACTACTATCCGCGGCGGGTGGAACTGATCTGCCCGGCGGTGCCGGGCACCCGGTGCAACTACGAGCGGTACTTCGGAACGAACGTGCAGTTCGGCGCCGCTCGCAACGGGCTCTATTTCGACCCGGAAGACCTGAACGTGCGCCTGCCCGCGGCAAACGCGGAACTCGCGCGCCTGAACGACGAAGTGGTGGTCAAGTTCCTGGCACGGCTGGAGAAGGCGGACGTGGTGGCCCGGGCGCACTCCAAGCTCATCGAGCTGCTGCCTTCGGGCCATTGCTGCAAGGCGGAAGTGGCTCGCGCCCTGCACATGAGCGTGCGCACGCTGCACAACCGCCTGACCGAAGCCGGCACCACCTATCAGCAGTTGCTCGACCGCACCCGCCGGGAACTGGCCGAACAGTACATGCAGCAGCCGAACGTTTCCGTGAGCGAGGTCGCCTACCTGCTCGGGTTTTCCGACTGCAGCAACTTCTCCAGGGCGTTCCATCGCTGGACCGGCCGCTCGCCGAGCGTTTATCGCGAGCAGGCCAGGGCCGGGCTATACCCCGTCAATTGACCGGGCCGCCTCCCGCTTGTGGACGTGCTCGGGTGGGCGAACTCATCACACCTGCTACGGTGGCGCGGTCCTGAGTATTGCAGGGACATCCGACGAGACGAAAACACTTCCCGGATGCGGGGCCAGACTGTGTCAGCCAATCAGGAAATCGAGCGCCTTTATCGCGGCAACGACCATGCCGACCGAAGCGAAAAACCGGACGGTCATACGCAATTCAAGATCTTTCATGTCGCTGCGGGTGTCTGCGCGGAGTTCTGCGATATCGCTCTTGAACTCTGCGCGGAGTTCCGCGATGTCGCTCCTGGTTGCCAATTCGCCGCTCGATGGAATGGCTCGCGCGGCCGCCGTCGCCTGTTCGTCCGCAACGCCGGCGCTGATGAAGGCATCGTACACCTCCTTGTTGATTGCGCTCATGCGAACTTGCCTCGACCGTCACCACTCGCTCGAATGTCTTCCCTCAGCCAGCCGGTCACGGTCAGGATCAATGCACCCATGGCAACCAATGTACCGATGATCGTCCAGAACTCGGGGCTGGGCTTGTGAAGGTCTTTTGCACGCGCGTCGGACATGCCGCAATCCTACGCCGCAGTCGAACTGTACGCCATGAGATATCACCCTGAGGGCAAGTGAGATACCTCGTATTTTTTTGGCGCGTCGTTTGAGACGCTCGACAAGAACAAGCACGCCCGGCAGTCTTGCTTCCATCAGGGCCGTAACCGAAATGGCACATGGGACCGCTCGAGGGATACAAAATCATCGAGATCGCCGGCATCGGCCCCGGCCAGTTCTGCGGCATGCTGCTGGCGGACATGGGCGCCCGGCTCATTCGCATCGACAATCCGGCCGGCGGCGACCGGGGCGTGGCCATGCCCGCGCAATACAATCTCATGAACCGCAGCAGGCCCGTGATCGGGGTGGATCTCAAGGAACCGGAAGGGGCCGGCCTGGTGCTGCGCCTGTGCGCCGGCGCCGATGCGCTGTTCGAAGGGTTCCGCCCGGGGGTCATGGAGCGCCTGGGCCTGGGCCCGGACGATTGCATGGCCCGGAACCGCCGCCTGGTCTACGGCCGCATAACGGGCTGGGGACAGGAAGGCCCGCTGGCCGACCGGGCGGGTCACGATACGAACTACATCGCGCTCGCGGGCGCACTCGGCATGCTGGGCGATGCGGACAGGCCACCGCCGGTGCCCCTCAACCTGATCGGCGATCTCGGGGGCGGCGGGCTGTACCTGGCGCTGGGCATGCTGGCGGCCATGCTGGAAGCGAACCGTTCCGGCCGGGGCCAGGTCGTCGATGCGGCGATGGTGGACGGCACCGCCTCGATGCTGACCCTGTTCTACGGCATGCTGGCGGGCGGTTTGTGGAGCGACCGCCGGGGCGCCAACCTGTTCGACGGGAGCGCCCCGTTCGTGCGCAGCTACGAGTCCCGCGACGGCCGGTACGTGGCGGTCTGCGCCATCGAGCGGCGTTTCTTCGCGGCCCTGCTGGAGGCGCTTGAGACCGATGAGATCGACCCGGCCGATCAGTACCGGGCAGACGCCTGGCCCGGTCACCACCGGATTCTGGAGAAGCTGTTCAAATCCCGAACCCGGGATGAGTGGACCCAGGCGTTCGAGGGCAAGGACGCCTGTGTCGCGCCGGTGCTGACCCTTGCGGAGGCGGCGCAACACCCGCACAGCAAGGCTCGGCAAAGCCACCTGCCCGTCGACGGTATCCTGCAGCCGGCGCCCGCCCCGCGCTTTTCCCGCACACCCTCAGCAATACAGGGCCCGCCCTCGACTCCCGGCGAAAACCTGCACGAGAGCCTGGGGGACTGGGGGCTCGATGAAGCGGAGATCGCCCGGCTGACCGAGTCCGGCGTGGTGCAATAGCCGGATCACCCTTCGTCCGGACCGCGGCTGTTCACCTGTTCCAGCGCGTCGGCGTATTCGCTGAGCAGCCGGTAGACCGCATCCCGGCACGATTCGATCCGATCGATCTGGCCGATCACCTGGCCGGCCGGGTTCATGGCGACCGCCTGGGTGTCGGCCACGCCCGCGTACCGTTCCGTGCGGCGCCGGGCATCGGCGGTCACCAGGAACTGCAGCGGCATCGACAGGGGGGCGACGGTCTCCGGGTTGTCCCAGGCTTCCGTCCAGGCATTGCGCAGCACGCGCGCGGTCTTGCCGGTCCAGCTCCGGGAGCGGACGGTATCCTCGCTGGTTGCGTTCAGGTACGAAGCCTTCTGCGCTGGCTCGCCGGCAGCCTCGGCCACGGTTACCCAGAGGGAGCCGGTCCAGACACCGGCGGCCCCGGTGGCCATGGCGGCGAGCATCTGGCGGCCGTTGCCGATTCCTCCGGCGGCCAGAATGGGTAGCGGCGCGACGGCGTCGACCACCTGGGGCCACAGGACGATGCTGGCGATCTCCCCGGCGTGGCCGCCCCCCTCCCCGCCCTGGGCGATCACGAAGTCGAGGCCCGCTTCCTTGTGCGCCACGGCCTGCTTGACCCGGCCGCACAGGGCGCCGATCAGCCGGCCGCTGCCCTGGACCCGGTCGATCACCTCCCGGGGCGGCGTACCCAGCGCGTTGACCAGTATCCTGCACTTGGGGTGCGCCAGCGCCACATCGATCAACGGCAGCGCCGTGGCGTAGGTGGCTCCAGGCAGGTCGGGCTGGGACAAGGCTTCTCCCTCGGGCCATTCCGGCACGCCGTGGTCGCTCAACAGGCGTTTCGCGAAGTCCCGGTGCTCTGCCGGCATCTGCTTCCAGAGGCGCCGTTCCAGCGCCCGGGCTTCGGTTTCCTCCATGCCTTCATAGCGCTCGGGGATGACCACATCGACGCCGTAGGGATTGTCGCCGACCTGCGCATCGATCCAGTCGAGTTCCGCCGCCAGGGTTTGGGCGCTCATCCAGCCGGCGCCCAGCACGCCCATGCCGCCGTTGTTGCTCACCGCGGCGACGACGTCGCGGCAATGGGAGAAGGCGAAGATCCCGTGGTCAAGCCCGAGTCGCTCGCAAAATGCGGTATACAACGATTGCCCTCCCCTCGCCGGAGTCTAGCCGCACCTATTCACACGTCTTTCTACGCAGCAAGAGTTCGCGGAAGGCGCGCCCCACGGGGCCTGTGGCGGTGTCGCGACCATCGCCACAGCCTCTCAGGCGGCTGCCCTGCCTGAGCCGGACCCCCGCCACTGGGCAAGCAAATCCGCCTGGCAGGCCCGGGCCGCCTGGACGCTCGCCAGCTTGATGTGGCCGAAGCCGCGGATGCGGTCCGGTATCGAAGCGATGCTGACCGCGAGCCCGTGGTTGCCGTCGTCCAGGCCGTCGAGCAGTTCGCCGACGGTCTCTTCGTAGTCGGCGATGAGCTGGCGCTCGAGCTTCCGTTCGGCGGTGCGGCCGAAGGGGTCGAAGGCCGTGCCGCGCAGGAAACGCAACCGGGCGAGCAGCCGGAACAGCGGCAGCATCCAGCCGCCGAATTCCATCTTGCGGGCGACGCCTGTGACCTTGTCCTTCGGGGCGATCGCCGGGGGCGAGAGATTGAAACGGAGCCTGTAGTTCCCCTCGAACTGCTCGTTCAGCCTGCGCTGGAATTCCGGGTCGGCGTACAGGCGCCCCACCTCGTACTCGTCCTTGTAGGCCATGAGCTTATAGGCGTGGCGCGCCACCGCCTCCGCGAAGCCCCGCTTGCCGCGGGTCCGGCGCTCCTCTGCCCGGCGCACCGACTTGATGAGCGATCGGTACCGATCCGCATAGGCCGTACTCTGGTAGGCGGAGAGATCGGCCGCACGCCGGTCCACCAGCTCATCGAGGGACGATTCCGCAGCCGGATTCGGCGAATCGAAGGCGACAGCCAGAACGGCGTCCAGGTCGTGCGCCGCCCGGCGGCCCCACTCGAAGGCTTCCCGGTTCCACTCCACGCTGACCCCGTTCAGCGCGATGGCTTCGAAGACCGCCTCCCGGGACAGCGGCACCTGCCCCTGCTGCCAGGCGTAACCCACCAGGAACAGGTTGCCGGCGATGGCGTCGCCGAGCAGCCGGGTTGCAATGCGCGTGGCATCGATGAACGCCACCCGGTCCGTCCCCAGGGTTCCCAGCAGGCGCCCGCGCAGGTTGTCGCCGGGATAGGCGAGGTCCGGGTCGCGGGGGAAGTCGCCGGTGATGGTCTGCTGGGTGTTCACTACTGCCCGCGACCGTTCCGGGTCCATGGCGGCAAGCGCCTGGTCGCCGCCGGCCACCAGCAGGTCGCAGCCGAGGACCAGGTCGGCGCCGCCGGCGTTGATGCGCGCCGAGCGGATGTTTCCGGGCTTTTCGGCAATGCGGATGTGGGTGGTGACCGGCCCGCCCTTCTGTGCGAACCCCAACTGATCCACGATGGAGACGCCCTTGCCGTCGATGTGGGCCGCCATGCCCAGGATGGCGCCGATGGTGACGACGCCCGTACCGCCCACACCGCCGATGAGTATGGCGACGGAACCGTCCTCCGGTATCGCGAACTGCTCCGGCTCCGGCAGCGCCTCCCATACGGCCGGAGCATCGGCCCGGCCCCGGCCCTTGCGCAGTTGGCCGCCAAGCACCGTGACAAAGCTCGGGCAGAAACCCTTGTTGCAGGAGTAGTCCTTGTTGCAGGCGGACTGGTCGATCGTGCGCTTGCGGCCGTACTCAGTTTCCAGAGGCAGCACCGACACGCAGTTCGACTGCTCCCCGCAATCGCCGCAGTTCTCGCAGACCCGGTCGTTGATGAACAGGCGCCGGGCGGGGTCCGGGTACCGGCCGCGCTTGCGCCGGCGCCGTTTCTCGGCGGCGCAGGTCTGGTAGTAGATCAGTATCGATACCCCCTCGACCTCGCGCAGTTCCCGCTGCACGAGATCGAGGTCGTCGCGGTGATGCAGCGTGGTACCCGGCGCAAACCCGGGCTTCGTGCCGAACTTCTCCGGCTCGTCGGTGACCACCGCAATGCGCTCGATGCCTTCATTGCGCACCTGGTGGGTGATCTGCGGCACGGTGAGCCGGCCGTCCACCGGCTGGCCGCCGGTCATGGCCACCGCATCGTTGAACAGGATCTTGTAGGTGATGTTGACCCCGGCCGCCACGGCGGACCGTATCGCCAGAATCCCGGAGTGATAATAGGTGCCGTCGCCGAGCTGCTGGAACACATGGGGAGTGCGAACGAACGGAGCCTGGCCGATCCAGGCCACGCCCTCCCCGCCCATCTGACTGTAGGAGTAGACCTCCCTGCCCATCCCGTTGGCCATGAAGTGGCAGCCGACGCCGCCGTAGGCGCGGCTGCCCTCGGGCACACGGGTGGAGGTATTGTGCGGGCAGCCGGAGCAGAAATACGGCAGCCGGGCCAGCGTCAGGGCCTCGCGCTGCCGTTCCGCCGCCGCCTGCCGGTCCAGGAAGGCGAGGCGCGCGCGCAGGCGTTCGCTGTCGTGGAATGGGCGGATGCGCGCCGCCAGCACCCGGGCAATCCTGTCAGGATGCAGATCGCCGATGTCGTCGATGAGCTTCGCGCCGCGTTCGTCCCGGCGCCCCACGATGCGGGGCCGGCGCCCCTCGGGCAGGGCGTAGCAGACGCTCACGATCGCGTTCTCGATCTGCTCCCGCTTGTCTTCGATGACCAGGATCTCTTCCAGGCCCTCGGCAAATTCCCGGTAGGTGTCCCGGTCGACCGGGTACGGCATGGCCACCTTGAGGATGCGGACCCCAACGGCCGCCAGCACCGCCCCGTCGAGGCCGAGGTCCGCCAGCGCCTGCAGGGTGTCGCTCCAGGTCTTGCCCATGGCGGCGATGCCGAACCGGGCGCGCGGGCTGTCGTGGGTGATGCGGTTGAGCCGGTTGGCTTGTGCGAACGCCACCGCCGCCGGCAGCTTGCAGCCGCGCAGCCGGGCTTCCTGCAGCGTCCAGGAATCGCCCGCCCGGGAATTTACCCCATCGGGCGGAAACTCGAATTCGGGCCGTGCGATGACGGTGCCGTCGTGCCCCGCCTCGATCGACGCGGCCGTCTCTATGGTTTCCGGCAGCAGCTTGTAGCCGACCCAGGCGCCGCTGAAGCGCGAAAGTTCGATGCCGTACAGGCCCAGCGTGAACACCTCCTGGATATCCGCCGGGTACAGCACCGGCATCAGCAGATCCTCGAACAGCAGTTCCGAGTGATAGGCATCCACGGTGGAGCGCATGGCCGGGTCGTCGCCGGCGAGTATGAGTACGCCGCCGTGCTTCGCGCTGCCGTGGTAGTTGCCCTGGCGGATGGCATCGAGGCTCTGGTCGAGGCCCGGCCCCTTGCCGTACCACATGGCATAGACGCCGTCGCAGTCGGCATCGCCGAAATAATGCACCTGCTGGGTGCCCCAGACGGCGGTGGCCGCCATGTGCTCGTTGGTGGCCGGCCAGAACCGCACCCGGTGTGCCGCGGTGTGTTCTTCCGCCCGCCAGAGTTCCATGTCGATGGCCGTCATGGGCGAGCCCCGGTAGCCGGCGATGAAACCCGCGGTGTTCAGCCCGGCCGCAAGGTCCCGGCGCCGTTGCACCAGCAGCAGCCGCACCAGGGCCTGGGTGCCGGTCAGGTAGACCCGTCCTCCATCCCTGGTGTACTTGTCCTCGAGGCTGACGGCCGGCAGGCTCACGAAAGGTCCCTTACTTGAGTTGCAGTTCCGCCTCCACCTCGACCGGGATGCCGAAGGGAAGCGCCGCCATGCCGACCGCGGAACGGGTTGCCAGGCCGCGTTCCTCGCCGAAGATCTCGACGATCTGCTCCGAGAAGCCATTGATCACCGCCGTCTGCCCCGTGAAACCCGGGGCGGAATTCACCATGCCGAATACCCTGGCCCAGCAGTCGATGCGGTCGAGGTCGCCGATGGCGCGCTGTACCGAGCCGAGCATGGCGAGCGCGACCTTGCGCGCCGCCTCCACCGCCTGTTCGACCGTTACTTCCGCCCCCACCTGCCCGAGCGGCCGCGCGACGGAGCCGTCCGCCTCCTGGGGGCCGTGCCCCGAAACGAGAACGCGCCTGCCGAGCACCCTGACCGGCACGAGCGCCACCTTCACGCCCGCCGGAACCTTGAGCGGCTCCGGCAACACCAGCCCGAGTTCCCCGATACGCTCTTCGATACGGCCTGCCATGATTTCCTTCCCGGTCGGTTCGTTTACGCCTAGTATCCACCAGTTTCGCCAATCGTACCGGTTAATTCGTGCAGCAAAGGGCTCTCTTGCCTGCCGTTTTCAACCGTTCAGTTTTTTATCGCTCGTAATAATTTTGTATTTCTAATGGCAATTTAACCAATTTTTATCATGCACGATAAAAATCTGTTGTTTTCTCACCGCCCGCCTGATAATTTTTATCGCTCGTTCCTTTTTTGGGGCAGATCATGGCAAACGGTCAGGTGCGCTACGGTGCAATCCGATCCGCCGGTGAACTCGGCGGGCTGACGCGTGCCCACCGCAAACAGCGCAAGCTGACGCTGGAAACGATTTCGGGCCTGGGCAACCTGAGCACCCGCTTCCTGTCCGAGTTCGAGCGCGGCAAGGAAACCGCAGAGCTGGGCAAAGTACTGCAGGCACTGCATACGCTGGGCCTGGAAGTGGTCATCCAACCCCGTGGGGCCGCGCCGGCCCTGTCGGCGCCAACCCGCGGCAACCAACGCCATGCATGATCCCGACGGCCTGAACGTCTGGAGCGGTCGGCGCCTGGTCGGATACCTGTGGCGAAACACCCAGGGCCCGATGGGATTCCGCTACGATGAGGAATGGCGGGAAAGCGGCGGATTCCGCATTTCACACACGTTGCCGCTGCGACAGGCGGAATTCGCCCCCGAGGCTGATTTTGCCCACCGCTACTTCGCCAACCTGCTTCCGGAGGGAGGCGTCCGCGAGCGGATCGTTCGCGATCTGAAAATCCCCAATACGGACTTCGACCTGCTCAGGGCCATCGGCGGTGAGTGCGCGGGCGCCCTCAGCCTGCTCCCGGTGGGACAGCAACCGTCACCGGAACAGGCGTACCACAGGATCACGGACCGGGAACTCGCCGCCCTGGCGGCGCGCCGGGGCCGGGTTCACGCCTGGACCGAAGGCGACCGTCCCCGGCTGTCGCTCGCCGGAGCGCAGGACAAGTGCCCCGTGCTGCTGGCGGATGACGGGTACTGGCTGCCGAAGAAAGAAGCCCCTTCCAGCCATATTCTCAAGTTCGAACTGGCCGACTATCGGCACCTGCCCGCCTATGAGACTTTCACCACCCTGCTGGCGGGAGCCATCGGCCTGCCGGTCGTCGATATCCGTTTGCGATCGATCGGCGGGACACGCTACGCGTCGATCGAGCGCTACGATCGGCCAAGGTCGGAAAGCGGCGGGATCGCCAGGCTGCACCAGGAAGATTTCTGCCAGGCTCTTGGATTCGGACACGAGCGCAAGTACCAGGAGGACGGCGGCCCCACGCTTGCGGACTGTTGCCGGCTGATCCGGGACACCTCCACCGACCCCGCCAACGACCTGCAGCAGTTGCTGCGCTGGCAGATTTTCAACGTCCTGGCCGGCAATTCGGATGGCCATGCCAAGAACCTGTCTCTGCTTTACCACTCCGACGGCGCCATCCGCCTGGCGCCGTTCTACGACCTCGTCTGCACCCGCGCCATCGAACGCATTGACTTCAATCTGGCGTTTTCAGTGGGCGAGGAGAGAAACCCGAGTATCGTCTCCCGGAGGCACTGGGATGCGCTCGCCCTGCAATGCGGCGTGCGTCCCCGATATCTTCAGGACCAGGTTGCGGGTGTCGCTGCCAGGTTGCTGGAACAACTGCCGCCCTCGAAGGATTCGTTTCACCGGCTGTACGGGGAGTATGCCGCGCTGCAACGAGTTGAACAGGTCGTCACCAAACAATGCCGGCGCGCCCTCAGGGACTGACCGCAACCGACCACCGCGCCGCTTCTCCCAAGTCAGCGAAGACGCTCGCCGATCGGTTCGCTGGAGTAGAATCCGGGCGCGACCATTCCGACCAAGCCGATACCAGGATCTGCAAATTGCAGGGAACCATGCTCGATACCTATTTCTTCCGCGTTCTTGTCATTCCCACGGCGGTTTTCCTGTCTGCGATCTTCGGCGCATCTTATGGCTCTGGCCGCGAAGTCATGGAATTCGTCAGCAGCAACGGCCCGACGGGTGGGCTGGTCGCCCTGTCCACCCTTTCCGTTACCTACATGGTATTGCTGGGGCTCAGCTTCGAGATTGCACGCCTCTTCAAGTCCTATGACTACGTCGGCTTCTTCAAGGTCCTTCTGGGACGGGGCTGGTTCCTCTACGAAATCGTGATCGTCGTCGGGTTGCTGATCGCGATGTCGATCACGATTACCGTCGGCGGCACCGTGCTCGAGGATCACTTCGGGTTCGCCGTCTGGATCGGATCGCTGCTCATCTTCGTGCTGGTCGTCGGTCTGAACTACTACGGCCGGGAGGTCGTCGAGAAATCGATGATGCTGTCGATTGCCGCGCTGTTCGCGGTGCTCGCCGTGCTGGTGGCGCAGTTGTTCACCGGCCATGTTGGCCGGATCGTCGAGAGGTTTGCGACCATCGATCACCAGCCCGGCGGCATCCTGACCGGCTTGCAGTATGCGATCGTGAACGGCGGATACCTGCCGATCCTCCTGTATTGCGCGATGGGGCTGCGTTCACGGGCCGAGGCGTTCACGGCGGCGGCCGTGGCCGCGCTGGTCTGCGTCATCCCCGCCGCGATCTTTCACTTTGCTCTCATGCTGCACTATCCGGAAATCGTCGACGAGCGGATTCCGGCCTACTGGATGTTCGATAACCTGAGCACGCCGTTGCTGCTGAATGTTTACGTGGTGGTCATGTTCGTGCTCGTGGCGCAAACCGGGGTTGCCTTGATGCAGGGGCTGATTCAGCGCATCGACGGATGGCACGTGCGCCATCGCGGCAGGAGCATGTCGCGGCTCGGTCATGCAGGGGTAGCGACCGTGGTCGTCGCGTCGAGCCTGGCGCTGGGTTCCATGGGCATCATCGCACTCATCCTGCGCGGCTATTCGCTCATGTTCGCTAGCTTCATCGTCGTGTTCGTGATTCCCCTGCTGACCTACGGGGTGTACCTGGTATACAAAGGGTCCTCCAAGGCGTAGCGGCGGAGGAAATCCTGTTGCTGCAGGATTGAGACTGTGCCGCTTTTGACAAGCCGCCCTGACCGCGCGGCGGGATAATCGGTTCGGGTGCGATCGCGCTGCCTGGTTCGACACACATTGGTAATGGAGACACCCCCTATGAAAAAGCTGTCTGGCGCCTTGTTGGCAATCGTCCTGGCGTGGCCACTGTCCGGAGCGGCAGAAACCGGTTCGAGCCGGATCCTGTTCGCCAACGTCGACGTCTTTGACGGCAGTTCCGACCAGCTCGCTGAAGATGTCGAGGTTCTTGTCGATAGCAACCTGATCAAGGCCGTAGGCCGGGACATCGATGCGGGCGACGCGCAGGTGATCGACGGCGGCGGCCGCACCCTCATGCCGGGACTGATCGATTCCCACGTGCATTTTTCCGCGTACACCCCGATCGCAATTCAGGGCCGGCAGAACGTCAACGAGTTCATGGTAGGCGCCCTGGCCATGGTGCGCGGCGAGGCCATGCTCATGCGGGGTTTCACCACGGTCAGGGACACGGGCGGCCCGTCCACCTACCTGCGCAAGCTCTTCGACGCCAACCTGGCGCCCGGGCCGCGGGTGTACGGCGCCGAGGCCATGATCAGCCAGACCGGCGGTCACGGCGACTTCAGGGGGCTCACCAACGAGAATCCGAATCTCGGCGATGGCGCGCAGCACTGGTACGAGCGGCACCTCGGTTACATCGTCGACGGGCCTCACGAATTCGCGCGTGCGGCACGGGAGAGCTTTCGCAACGGCGCCGACTTCTTCAAGGTGTTCGTGAGCGGCGGCGTTTCCAGCGAATTCGACCCGATCCACGCCCTGCAATCCACACCGGAGGAGCTGGCCGCCGTGGTGCAGGTCGCCGAACAGGCGAAAACCTACGTGACGGCGCACTGCCACACCGCGGAAGGCGTCCACCACGCGCTCGATGCCGGCGTACACATGCTCGAGCACGTTCCGATGATCGGCAATACCCCCGAGGAGATTGGAAAGGCGGTAACGCGCATCGTCGAGAGCGGTGTCTTCGTGGAATTCAACACCGGAACGGTTCTCGGGCGCAGCCTTGAGGAACTGAGAGCCATGCTGAGCCCCGACAGTTACGCCAAGGTGATACCGGCCATTCAATCCTACCGGTCGTCGCTTCGAGCATTCGCCGAGCACGGTGCGAAATTCGTTTACGGAACGGATCTCGTCGCGCCCTGGGGCGAGGGAACGCTAGCCACGGAAGAAAGGCTGCAACTCGCCGAATTCGGCATATACCTGGAGTTTTTCGACAAGCTCAGCGTGTTGAAATCCGCAACGCTCTGGGGAGGCGAGGTCGCCGCGATGACCGGGCCCAACAATCCGTACCCACAAGGCCCGCTGGGTGTCATCAGGGAAGGCGCCTACGCCGATCTCCTCCTGGTGAACGGCAACCCCCTGGACGACCCGGCCCTTCTCGCGGACCACGCCGCCAACCTGCACCTCGTCATGAAGGACGGCATCGTCTTCAAGAACAAGCTTTAACCGGGAGCGGTGCGCGCAGACGCGGGCAAATCGGGACGGACAGAGGCTCCCGTTTCGGCAGCCGCGGTCAGATACGTTCGCGAACCTGATTGAACGCGCGCCGCCCTTCCGCCGCGGCCGGGCCCCAGTGCTGCATCCCCTGCAGTTCGCTATGCCCGAAACCGATACGCCCATGGGGGCGGGCGGCAATCTCGCGCGCGGGGGGTTCTCCGTTGCGCGCAAAGAAGAATCCGGGTTCCGCCATCACATAGGCGTGGCCCCAGCGGTTGAGCACGATCCCGGCAATGTCGTTTGCGGCATCGAACCCCGTGGCGGCGAACAGCTCATTCATCTGCCGGACGATGCGCCGTTCGTAGTCGGCGTAGCTCGTCGAGAAAAGCTGCAGCCGCCCGATGTTGCCCTGCACCGCGGCGGGCTCACCGGACGTGATGAAGGGCACGTAGAAAGAAAGCACAGCGGGCTTGCCGGGATCGTGGGGCGGGACGTCGGTGCCTACGGCCATGGGATTGCGAAGGTTGCAGGCGAAGCCGAAGTCGCCGTCGTAGCGGCAGCCGGATATGCCCAGCCGGTGCATGAAGCGCCAGTTCCTGAGCGCCACGTTGGCGACCAGGAAAGCCGCGTGATTGAAGGAGTCGAGTGCCCGGACGGACGCTTCCGGCAGGTCCCGCACGACGTGCTTGTTGACCCAGCCGCCGGATGCCATGACGACGCTGCGGGCGCGCAACCGGCAGACCCTGCCGTCCTTCACATAGCTCACCAGCACGTGGTCCGACGCTTCCGGGTCGGCGCGCTCGTGTTCCACCCGAACCGCGGTGGCGGACAGGCGCATCCGGATGCGCTCGCCCGGACGGTCGAGTTCGGCGAAGCGGACGGCGCCCGAGAGGATGTCTTCGAACGTATCCCTGCCCGCGATCGCCCGCGGCATGGTGCGCTTCAGGAAAAAACGGGCGAAACCCGTATTGCCGCCGGGAAACGAGTGCCGGTGGTCGAGGTACGGGTCGTGGTAGCCACCGAATCCGGGCAATCCGTTCGCGTACATGACATAGGCTGACGTGGTGTCGCTCGCCGCTCCGGCCCCGGCAGCAAGTAGGGGGTCCACATAGGCGGCGACGGCAGGGTCGAGGCCTAGCACGTCTTCCAGGTACTGTTTGCACGACAGCGTGTCCAGCCAGGCTTCCAGGCCTTCCCGCGGATGGGGGCGAGCGCAGGTACGGGACCATTCGAGCAGCGCACGGCGCACCCGGGCCGGCACCGCCAGATCGCGCAGATCGTTGTCCCAGACATTGCGCGCGTGGCGTCCCTCACCATCGGTGCCGTGAAAGTGGCTGATATCGATGCGGTCCTGGAGCCAGTGCATGAAGCCGTAGTTGTCGTTGCCGAAACGAATCGATTCGGCGCCGCCCGTGGGCGGGCTGTAGGTGAACTGCCGCGGCACCCCGAGGCGGTCGTAGTAATACGCATCGCCCACCGCATAGGCCAGGTCGTCCGGACTTGCCATGGGGGGAATGGAAAACCCGTTGGAGCCCTGCGGGGCGGTGAGCCGGTAGCCGCCCACCGAAAACTCGTTCTGTTTCGACTCGCCGCCGAACACAGGGTGGTCGTCCAGCATCAGGCAGCGCGCCGATTCGGGCATGGTGGTGGCGAACTCATACGCGGCGCCGAGGCCGGCGAGGCCGGCGCCCACTATGACCGTATCGAAAATCTCCCCCGTATCGGTCCAATCGGCCCGCACCGCATCGAAATCCCCGTGGCGGATGCGATGCGCCGCGAGTACCGCACCCGGCGTATTGCCATGGGAAGCGGCGTAATCACCGACGCCGCCGAAGCCGTACCAATCGGCTGCCGGGGCTCCGAGCGGCGGGGGTGCCCGCTGCAAGCGTTCGATCCGCTCGAGTGGCGCACAGGCCGACAGCAACGATGCACCCGCGCCGACGAGCGTCGAATTGATGAAATCGCGGCGGGTGATGGGTCCCATGGACAAACGACCTCCGATGCACCACGACCGACGGCGTTACCTTACCGCAGAGAAACCGCGGCAACGGTCACCAGCCGCACCTGGTCACCAACAAATGTGGCGCAGCACGCAAGCGTAGCGAAAACGCTGGATGACGCGGCCCGGAGCGCGCGAAAGCATGCTCGACAGCACGTTGAGCACGCGGGGGAACATGACTTCGTTTTCGCTGCTGCTGACCACCGCAAGCGTTCATTCATGTACGGGTTGGGTCAGTTACCGCGGAATCGATACGACCCCTGTAACATGATCGTGCGCGGTGCGCCGAGATAGGCAATGTCGTAACCGAACAGCACGTTGCTGCCGGTAATCACCTTCTCGTTGGTCAGGTTCAGGCCGGAGACTGCGATTTCCCAGGTGTCGTTCGCGTCTGCGATGCCGAGGCGGGCAGCCAGCCTGGTCACGGAATCGCTCTTCAGGTCCGGCTCGAGGGTCGTGTCCGAGAAGTAGTCGTCGCCAATGGAAACCACGACACCGCCAACCAGCCGCAAGGCATCGCTTACCGGAACATCCAGATCCGCGGACAGGTTCGCGGACACGTCCTGGGCGAACGGCAGCGCTTCGCCGGACAGGTCGCACACCGTCAAGCCCGCAGCCTGGGAAGTTCTCGAACAGGGAGCGTTTTCGTAGCTGTCATACTCCGCATTCAGGAAGGCGACCGATCCGGCGAACTGCAGCCAATCGGTCGCGGCCCAACGGCCGTCGATCTCGATGCCCTGGGTCGTCGCCTCGCCGGCGTTGCCAATGGTGGTAATCACGCTGCCGTTGGGGAGGGTCGTGAAGCCATTGACCTGCAGATCGTCGTATTCGGTCTTGAATGCCGACAGGTTCAGTTCCACGCGGTTGTCCGCCAGGCGCGAACGCATCCCCACCTCGATTCCCGTTGCCTTTTCGTGGTCGTAGACGAACGTTTCCGGCGTGGTCGCGTTTGCGGTTGCGAAACCGCCAGCCTTGTAGGTCTGCCCAGCCTTGGCGTAGAGCATGACATTTTCCGAGGCGTCCCACTGAACGGCGATCTCGGGCATGGGCTCGCTCAGGTTCTTTTCGCCATCGGCGGAAACGATGGTCGGGCAGTTGATGCCCCCGGTCGGAATCGGCACGGGGGTGCCGCTGCCGTTGATCAGGCACACGCCGGTTCGCGCGGCATCCTTGCGGTCCTCCGTGTAGCGCAGGCCGCCCGTGATGCGGAATGCCTCGGACAGGTTCCAGGTCAGCGCGCCGTAAACCGACCACAGTTTCTCGTCCACGTTCACCTCCCCGCCGCTCAGGGTGTCGAAGAACGGCGCCAGGGGCGATGCCGGCCCACCGGCCAGCAGCACCGCGTCAGTGCCGCTGCCGATCGGCTCGAAGTAGTCCTGGTCGAAATAGTAGATGCCCGCAATGTACTCCAGGGTTTGCCCTCTCGGCGAAGCCACGCGCAGCTCCAACGTGCCGGTTTCGGTCTCCGTGGCAGCGGCGGACCACACGCCGATGGGAAACACGGCGCCCGGGACAAACCCACCGACGGTCATGTCGATGTCCGTGCTCAGAATGTAGTAGAAATCCGACCAGGAACCGATGGCGGACAGGGTCGTGCCGTTGTCGAGTTCGTAGTCGAGTTGCACCACGGCCGAGGTGAAATCGGACTCGCTGCCGGGATCGACGCTTTTGCCCAGCACGGTACCGGGCCGTTCGGACAGGTAGGTATCGGCGCTGGTGCGCCAGTTCAGCACGCCGTCATCGGGCTCGAGTGCCGGGCCGATCCCATTTGCGATCTCGCCGAAAGAACCGTTGACCATGTCGTATTCCGCATAGGAAAACTTGCCGGTGAGGGTGAGTTGGCTGGTCGGCGTCAATACGGCGCTCAACCGCACCGCGTTTTCCGTTCGTGCATTCTCCTGCCGCCCGGTCGTGACGTTGTCGTAGAAGCCGTCGCCACCGTCCGTATGGGAATACGCGAGGCGCACCGCGGCGTTTTCGCTGATCGAGCCCCCGAGGGCGATGTTCGCAAAGAACCCGTCGAACTCCACCTCGTATCCGGCGTTGATTTCCGCTTCGAACTCATCGCCCGGCCGGTTCGACCGGGAGACGACATTGACGGCGCCGGCGGTCGAGTTGATCCCGTACAGCACGGCCTGGGGACCCCGCAGTACCTCGACGCTCTCCACATCCATGAACGGCAGCCTGTACTGGCGCGTTCTCGGGTTGTAGACATTGTCCACGAACAGGGTAACGGGCGATTCGAAGCCGCGGTCGCCTAGCGAGCCGACGCCCCGCATGGCCACGTTGTTGTTGGTGATACCCTCGGCGACGACGAAGTTGGGAATGGTTGCGGAAAGGTCCTCGAGGGTGACGATGCGGTAGTCGTTGATGGCCTCGCCGCTGACCACCTCCACGGACATCGGCACGTCCTTGATGTCCTCGGCGCGCTTGGTGGCCGTGACGATGATCTCCTCGAGCACGGCATCCTGCGCCATCACGGACACGGGGAACGCGGCAGCCAGGGCCACGAGTACGGACAGCGCGCCCGGCACTGTCGCTTTCGCTTCGAATTGCATCGGATCTATCCCTCGTTGTTCATTCGGACATTGACGATGGGGCGACTCCTGAGCAGGTTACCCCTCAATTAGTATCCGGCAGCGCCGAAAGCTACTGCTTATCAATTCAAGCACGTTCATGGTCAATTGGTGAAGGTAGCTGCAACCGTGCGGGGGCTTCTGCTAGTGTTCCCGATGGTGGCGCAGGAATTCAGTTGCGGGGGCGCAAACGGGACATCGAATGAATCCGGACGATCGGCAGGCGCCCAACGGCAAGCCACACATGCTTACCAACCGGTGACGCAAGTCCTGACATGAGCACCTCGTCGACAGGCCGGCGCCTTGGGCGCGCGTACAACGTCGATGATGTGCGCGAACTCGCTCGCCGGCGGCTGCCCCGCTTCATCTTCGATTATCTCGACGGCGGCGCCGACGACGAGTACACCCGGGGCGAGAACGCGAAGTCGTTTGCCGCACTGTCGCTGCTGCAGCGGGTGCTCGTCGATGTGACCTCGGTGGATACCTCGACGACGCTGCTAGGCATGCCCACCTCGGTGCCCTTCATCCTTTCGAGTACCGGGGCGAGCCGGTTCTACCATTTCGAGGGGGAACTCGCTGCCGCCCGCGCAGCGGCCGCCTCCGAGGTGATCTACGGCACCACCTCTTCGGCCATGTTCTCCCTGGAAGACGTGGCCGGTGTGGGCGAGGGGCCGCGTTTCTTCCAGGTGTACGTGCTGAAAGACCGGTCGATCACCGGCGAATACGTCCGGCGCTGCAGGGCGGCGGGGTACGGCGCCATGTTCCTGACTGTCGACTGCGCCACCCACGGCAACCGGGAGCGGGACCTGCGCAACCGAATATCGATTCCGCCGAAGGCCACCCCTCGCATACTCCGGCAATTGCTGAAAAGACCCGGCTGGACGCTGGACTACCTGACCAGTCCGGGCTGGCGCTTTCCGAACGTCGAGGGCTATGTCGACGACTCCACCCGGGACGATTTTGGCTCCGTCGCGGAGTGGTTCGCCGATCAGCTCGACAAGAGTTTCACCTGGGACGACGCGGCGGCGCTCCGCAGCGACTGGGGCGGACCGTTCGTCATCAAGGGCATCACCACCGTCGCCGATGCCCGGCTCGCCGCAGATATCGGCGCCACCGGCATCGTTATCTCGAACCACGGCGGCCGGCAGCTCGACCACGCCCCGACCACGCTGGAGGTGCTGCCGGAAATCGTCGATGCGGTGGGTGACCGCGTGGAAGTCCTGGCCGACAGCGGCTTCCGGCGCGGCACCGACATCATCAAGGCGCTGGCGCTGGGCGCCCGCGGCGTCCTGATCGGCAAGGCCTATCTCTACGGGCTCAGCGCCGGCGGCGAGGCCGGCGTCGCCCGAGTCATCGAGATCCTGCAAGGCGAACTCGAGCGCAACATGACGTTGATGGGGCTCCGATCCATCGATGAAATCACGAGCGACTGCGTCCGCTGGCGCGACCCGCGCTTTGTCCGCTGAATCCCCGGTCGAATGTACATTGACGTGCGTAACGGTCATTTGATCCGGGCGCTGTCGTTCGGACTGACCATCGTGTGCTCCCTGCCGGCCGCATTGGCTGTCGCATACGATGTCGTCATAACGGGGGGACGGGTCATGGACCCGGAAACCGGGTATGACCAGGTGGCCAATGTCGGCATCCGCGGCGACAGCATCGCTCGCATCTCCTCCGACCCGTTGCGGGGGGAGATCGAGATCGATGCGCGGGGGCTCGTGGTCGCGCCCGGTTTTATCGACACTCATGTGCACGGCCAGACCCGTTTCGGCAGCAAGCTCATGCTGCGCGACGGCGTCACCACCACCCTCGACCTGGAGGTTGGCGGCATTAACCTCGATGCCTGGTACGCCGAGCGCAAGGACCGCTGGCAGACCAACTACGGCGTCTCGGCCTCGCACGAGTTCGCCCGCATGGCGGCGCTGGACGGATTGCGTTTCGATGGCCCACTCGACGCTCAGCACATCGGCCCGACGCGCGCCCGCGCCGAGCGCAACAACGGCGTGCCGGACTTCGCCGTCACCGTCCCCGAACCGGCGCAACTGGACGCCATCCTGGCGCTCATCGACCGGGAACTGGCGGCAGGGGCGCTGGGCCTCGGTTCCACCGTGGGCTACATGGCGAACGGGGTCACCACGTGGGAGATGTTCGCGCTTCAGCAACTCGCGGCGCGCTACGGCCGGGGCACGTTCAGCCATGTCCGTTTCCTCGGCAACAACCTGCCGCCGGCCGAGGGTACGCTCGGCTTTGCCGAAGCCTTCGCCAACGCCATGGCGCTGGGAGCGCCTTTCATGGCCGTGCATGACAACAATCGCGGCTGGCAGGAGAACGAAGCCAAGCTGGCCGGCGCCCGCGCCCAGGGTCACAACGCCTGGTCCGAATACTACCCCTATGTCTCCGGGTCCGGACCCATCGGCTCCGAGTTCCTGAAACCGGAAACCCTGCTGCACGACTGGCAGCTCACCTACGAGGACTCCATGATGGACCCGGCCGCGGGCGAGTTTTTCACACAGGCCGGCTATGAAGCGAAACGCAAGGAAGACCCAGGCTACATCGTGGTGCTCTTCATGCGCCAGCGCGAGGCCTGGCTGCCCGAGTGGCTTACCCGGCCGCATGCCACCGTCGGCAGCGACGGCATGCCCACCACCGACGCCGACGGCAACGACCTCACCTGGGACCACCCGTACAGCGCTTTCGTCGGCCACCCCCGAACCGCGGGGAGCCACGCCCGGGTATTGCGCCTGGGCCGGGAACAGGGTGTGGACCTGATGCAGACACTTCGCCAGCTCAGCTATTGGTCGGCGCTGCACCTGGGCAATGCGGGCATCGAGTCAATGCAGGTGCGGGGCCGAATTCAGGAGGGCGCGGTCGCCGACATCACGGTATTCGATCCGGAAACGGTCACCGACAACGCGACGCACGAACGGGGCAGACAGGGCGCGCCTTCCACGGGAATTCCGTACGTCCTGGTCAGCGGCCAGGTGGTCGTGCAGGATTCCAAGATACAGCGGGTGTTTCCGGGAAAACCCATCCGCTACAAGCCCGTCACGGGCTCCCGCTCATGAAAGGTCTCCCACTGTCGGGTCGGGGCGCTGACGTGCAAGGGGCTACATTCTCGCTGTACGGGCCCAAGGACCATTCCGCATGCTCACGCAGTTACTCGCGGCCACGATGCCGTCCGCCAAGACCTCCGGTCCGCAGGAAACTGCGGCACGCTGAAGCGCAAGCAAACGTTCGGACAGGACACTAGCCGGGGCCTGCCATGGATTTCATGCCCACAGACGAACAGCGGATCGCCGTCGATTCGTTCCGTCGATTCCTCGACAGGGAGATCGCTCCCCGGATTGCCGGGTTTGATGACGTCTTCATCCCCAAAGACGCCATGCGGGAGATGCTACTCGAGCTGCTGCCTTTCGGCATGGGCAACGGGCTGGTCGAAGAGGCGCACGGCGGCCTGGGCCTGGACCCGCTCACCGTGGGGCTGCTTTTCGAGGAATTGGCGCGGGTCTCCCCGGACCTCGCCATCGTGGTGCTGATCCAGATGGAAGTCGGGCTGCTGCTTGCCGCCGGTTCCGATTCCATCCGGGAAAACTACCTGAAACCCCTGCTGAACGGCGACAAATTCGGCTGCATCGGCATCAGCGAACCCGGTGCCGGTTCGAACATTGCCGGAATCAGGTGCCGGGCGCGCGCGGACGGGGACGGTTACTCCCTTTCAGGGGAGAAACAGTGGATCTCCAACGGCCACTATTCCGACTTCTGCATCTGCGTCGCGCGTGAAGAAGATGGGCCTGGCGACGGCATCGGCCTGTTCGTCGTCGACCGGGACGCGGCCTACGAGAGCCGCAACATTCCCAAGATGGCCCTCAATCGGCAATCGACCGCCCAGTTGCATTTCGAAGGCGCGCGGATACCGCCGGAAAACCTGCTCCTGCCGCCGGGCGAGGGGCTGAAACGGCTGATGGCGCTGCTTTCCGGCTCGCGGCCACTGGTCGGGCTGCTGGCCGTGGGCGTTGCCCGGGCGGCGCTCGATCACTCCATCGACTACGCGAAGTCCAGGGAACAGCATGGAAAGGTCATAGCCCGCCACCAGTTGGTACAGGCGCGCATCGCCGATATGGCGGTGCAGATCGATGCCTCCCGCCTCATGCTGTACCGGGCGCTCGACCTGGCCGGCCGCGGGGAGCGCAGCGACCTCGAGAGCAGCATGGCCAAGTATTTCGCGACGGAAGCCGCTTGCGAGGTCACCCGCCACGCCCTGGCCATCCATGGCGGTAACGGCGTGGCGCGGGAGTTTGCCGTCGAGGAACTCTACCGGGTGGCGCCCATCCTCGCCGTCACCGAAGGCACGCCGGAGATGCAGCAACTCATCATTGGCCGCGGCCTGCTCGGGGAATCGGCCTTCTAGCCGGGATTGGAACGGAACGCCGCCAGTTCAACCGGCGCGCATATGCCTTCCATGCCCGCCTGCCGTCAGCCCCCGATTGCCGCAGGTGCGGCTTCCTGCGCGAAGTACCGCTGCACGCGAGGATCGTCCACGAGCTTGCCTCGGACCGCCAGGAACGTATACACGGCCATCGACGCCGCGAGCGCCGGGAACACCTCGTGCAGCACCGCCTTCAGGCCGAGCGCAAGCCAGCCCAACAGCACCGCGATGCCGACCGCGAACGCCGCAAGCGCGGCGGTCTCGTTGCCGCGCCGCCAATGCAGGCCGAGCAGAACCGTCGGCAGGAAACAGACGGCGTACAGGCTGCCGGAAAAAATGGTGATGTCGATGATGCCGCCCGGCGGCCGCAGCGCCACCAGCGCGGCCACCAGGGCGAAGACGACGACGCCGATCCGTGTGCGGCGCACTTCCAGGGCCTCGGAGGTTGGCGGCAGCACGTCGCGGGTGGTCACCGATGCGGCCACCAGCAGCACGCTGTCGATGGACGACATGGCGGCGCCGAGCATGGCGACCACCAGGAAATCGCCCACCAGGCGGGGAAACACCGTCGCATCGTTCACCAGCATCGGTATCAGCACATCGGTGTCGGTGATGCCGTCGACCAGGAAGCGGGCATAGAGGCCGATGGGGAACAGGCTGAACTGCACGATGAGGATGCCGGCCACCGCCACCCACATGCCGGTGCGCAGGCTCCGCTCGTCGCGCAGCCCGTAGTAGCGGGTAACTTGGCGCGGGTCGATCAGCAGCTTGAACGACCCTGCGAGCGCAATGCCGATCAGCACCGGAAACGGGATGCCCGCATCCAGATCGAAGAGGTGCTCGGCGCCCTCCACCTCGGTGACCTGGCCGATGACGCCCACGCCGCCCGCCGCATGGGTGACGAAGGCGAACAGCAAGAGCGAACCGATCACCATCAGCACGCCCTGCAGCACGTCGGTGCGCACCACCGAGAGGAAACCGCCCACGGAGGTATAGGCCATGACGATGACCAGGTTGAGGGCCACCGCCGCCTCGTACGGGATGCCCAGGAAGGCCTCGAAGATATGCCCCACGCCCTTGAAGATGGCGATGAGGTACAGAAGGCTCGAGAACACGATGATCGCCGCCGCGGCCCGGCGCACCCGGTCGCTGGCGAAACGCACCGCGAGGAAGTCCGGCACCGTCACCGAGCCCCAGTCCGCCACGAAGCGGCGCAGGCGCGGCGCCACGAAGCGCCAGGAGAGCCACCCGAACAGGACAAGCAGCACCGCCATCGACAGCCAGGGCAAGCCGTACTCGTAGCCTTGGCCGGCATGGCCCAGGTAGCTGTTGGTGCTGGCGAAGGTGGCGTAGAAGGAGACGCCGATGGCCAGGCCCCCGAAACGCCGCCCGCCGATGAAATAGTCGGCCGTGCCCCGCGTGCCGCGCAGCCCGGACCGGGCGTGCACCACCAGCATTGCGGCGTAGGCCGCGATCAGTGCCGTGGCGAACCAGTGCTCGGCGAGCCAGGCAATCACGCCGTTCATCGCCTTCGCCCTTGCGCGTGCCGGCACCCCCTTCCGGGCGGTGCAGTCGCCGTGCAGCCCGGATCGGGCAGCGGGGCCAGCCCTGGCGGCGCAGGCGCAGGACAACCCGGATCCGGCAGCGGCGGCAGCCCGGGTGGCAACGCACGCAGCAAACCGTCACCACTGCCGGTAATATGCGCTGGTGGTAAGGTGATCAAGGCTGCGAGATTACCCGCATCCAGCCCCGACTGCGAAGACAACCAAGGAACCCCCATGACCGACACGGCGATCAATCGTCAGTGGCTCATCAACGGCAATCCCCGAGGCCGGGCCCTGGCGCTTACGGATTTCAAGGCTCACGAGGCTGCCATGCAACCGCTGGCGGCGGGCCAGGTGCGCGTTCGCTCCGAGTACCTGAGCTTCGACCCGTCCCAGAAAGGCCAGATGGAGAACATCAGGGGCTATACCAGCGGCGCCGAAGTCGGCAACGTGATGTCTGCCCGGGGGATCGGCGAAGTCATCGAATCCAGGCACCCCGGCATCGAGGTGGGCGCCAAGGTCATGGGCGCCGTCGACTGGCAGGAATACGCCTCCCTCGACGGCGCCGCGGTGGAGGTGCTGCCGGACGACGACCTGCTGACGGCGAACCTCGGTCCCCTGGGCGGCACGGGCCTCACCGCCTACTTCGGCCTGCTGCGCATCGGCCGGCCGGAACCGGGCGATACCATCGTGGTATCCGGCGCCGCCGGGGCGGTGGGTTCCATGGTCGTGCAGATCGCCAGGATCCTCGGCGGGCGGGTCATCGGCATCGCCGGCGGGCCGGAGAAGTGCGCCTGGCTGGTCGATGAACTCGGCTGCGCCGCCGCCATCGACTACAAAAGCGAGAACATCAAGCGCCGGCTCACGGAACTGTGCCCGGGCGGCATCGACGTCTTCTTCGACAACGTGGGCGGCGAGGCGCTGAATGCGGCCCTGGCGCGCATCGCCAACCGCGCCAGGGTGGTGATCTGCGGCGGTATCTCCCGCTATTCGGAAGAAACCCTGCCGCCCGGCCCCGCCAACTATTTCAACATCGTCTTCCGCCAGGCCATCATCGAGGGATTTCTGCTGAGCGGCTACGAGAAGGAATACGGCGTGGCGCGCCGGCGCATCACCGGCTGGATACGCGCCGGCGACATCGTCTACAGGGAAGACATGCAGCGTGGTTTCGAAAACATCCCTTCGACACTGCTGCGGCTGTTCTCCGGCAAGAACTTCGGCAAGCAGCTTCTGCAACTCTGACTACCCGTCGAAGGCCGCATCGGCAGCCTCGCCCGGCCTCACGGGCGGATGACGCAGGGACGCCCCAATGCAACGGCTGTGGAGATCGGCCTCATGGGTGCGGCCGTTTGCCGGGAAAGGACCGGGGGCAGATGGTGGGCCCACCAGGACTCGAACCTGGGACCAATGGATTATGAGTCCACTGCTCTAACCAACTGAGCTATAGGCCCGATCTTCAGGAAATATAGCATCGCCCGGCGACTCGCCCCAATGTCGTGCGGAACGCCGTTGCATCCCGCACCGTATCCCCCGGAAGAACGGGCGATTGCCAAGCGGGGAGCGCCTGCGCGGCACCTCAGCGCTTGCCGCCGCCGGCCTCCATCCACTCGTCGAGGAAGCTGCGCAGATGCTCGGAACGGCTCGGGTGCCGGAGCTTGCGCAGGGCCTTGGCCTCGATCTGGCGGATGCGCTCCCGGGTGACGTCGAACTGCTTGCCGACCTCCTCGAGGGTGTGGTCGGTGTTCATGTCGATGCCGAAACGCATGCGCAGCACCTTGGCTTCGCGCGCGGTGAGCCCGCCGAGCACTTCACGGGTGGCTTCCTTCAGGCCTTCGCCCGTGGCGAGTTCCACCGGCGAGCCGATGGTGATGTCCTCGATGAAGTCGCCGAGGTGCGAATCCTCGTCGTCGCCGATGGGCGTTTCCATGGAGATGGGCTCCTTGGCGATCTTGAGCACCCGGCGCACCTTGTCTTCCGGCATCTCCATGCGCTCGCCGAGTTCCTCCGGCGTGGGTTCGCGGCCCATCTCCTGGATCATCTGCCGCGAGATGCGGTTCAGCTTGTTGATGGTCTCGATCATGTGCACCGGTATGCGGATGGTGCGCGCCTGGTCGGCGATGGAGCGCGTGATGGCCTGGCGGATCCACCAGGTGGCGTAGGTCGAGAACTTGTAGCCGCGCCGGTACTCGAACTTGTCCACGGCCTTCATCAGGCCGATGTTGCCCTCCTGGATGAGGTCGAGGAACTGCAGGCCGCGGTTCGTGTACTTCTTGGCAATGGAGATCACCAGCCGCAGGTTGGCTTCCACCATGTCTTTCTTGGCGCGCCGGGCCTTGGCCTCGCCAAGCGACATGCGGCGGTTGATGTCCTTGACATCGGCAATGGTCAGGCCGGTCTCGGCGCTCAGGTTCCTGAGCTTCTTCTGGGCCCGGGTGATCTCCTCGCGCTGCCGCTCCAGCGCCGCGGAATAGTCGCGCTTGGCCCGAATGAGCTTGTTCACCCAGGCGATGCTCGTCTCCTTGCCGACGAATTCCTTGCGGAACAGCTCCCGCGGCACCCTCGCTTCACGCACGCAGGCCATCAGGATGGCCCGCTCCTGACGGCGGACCATGTAGAGCCCGTTGCGCGCCATGCGCACGATTTCCTCGTAGTGCTTGGGCACCAGCTTGAAGGAATGGAACTTCCTGCCCAGAACCTTCAGTTGCTCCTGGGCCTCTTCGCTGCCGCGGCCATGCGCCTTGATGGTCCGGTTCGTCTTGTTGTACTGCCGCTTCAGCGCGGTGAAGCGACGCTTTGCCTCCACCGGATCGGGGCCCTTGTCTTTCTCGTCGTCGTCGTCCTTCTTGTTGGTCGCCTGGGCGTTGGGAACCACCTGCGCCGCCTGGGGCACGTGGTCGGCCGGGTCGAGATAGCCCACCAAGAGATCGGAAAGCTTGCCTTCCCTGGTGACGTGGGCGTAGGTGTCGAGCAGGTATTCGACCGGGCCAGGATAGCCCGACAGCGCGGCGAGCACATCGCGGATGCCTTCCTCGATGCGCTTGGCGATGGCGATCTCGCCCTCGCGGGTGAGCAGTTCTACCGTGCCCATCTCGCGCATGTACATGCGCACCGGGTCGGTCGTGCGGCCCGCCTCGGTCTCCACGGCCGCCAGCGCCGCCGCGGCTTCTTCCGCCGCCAGTTCGTCGGCCGTGTTTTCCTCGCTTGAGAGCAACTCGTCGGGATCGGGCGCGGTTTCGTAGACCGTGATCCCCATGTCGTTGATCATGCGGATGATGTCTTCGATCTGATCCGGGTCGGAGATGTCGTCGGGCAGGTGGTCGTTCACCTCGGCATAGGTGATATAACCCTGCTCCTTGCCCTTGGCGATGAGTTCCTTGAGTCGCGACTGCTGCTGCTGGATGTTATCGCTCATGACGCCTCGATGAGTTGATTGGGCCGGAACGGCTCCGGCGGAACGGCCTGCCCCTCCACCGACCGACGCGTACCGGCGCGAAATCTGGGTGGTTCAGGACAAACGGGTAATTATATACGTCCTGGATGTATGGCGGTATCGGCAATTTTCAAGGGCAATCAAACACGACAAGCGCGCTCCGTTCTGCGCCACCCTGCGTTATCGCTATTCTTGCCGGCGTCGCCAAGGTCGTTCACGACCAGGTCGAACCGGAACCCTGTTTCAGCGACAGGAAGCGTGTGAGTTTCTCCCTCGAGGGCTCCTCTCGCATTTCGTCGACGAGGCGCCTGCGGTCCTGGCGCCGCGCCGCGGCGACAAGCTGCGCGACGCCGTCCACAAATTCCGCTGCCTCCGCCTCGGCCGGCAGAACGCCCGGACGCCGGAACAGGCGCGCCAGTTCATCGTGGTAACGGTCGCCCGACCAGCGGCCGAGAATCTGCGCCGAATCGGCATCCGGATGCTCCGCCACATACTTCACGACATCGCCGAACAGGCTCGCTCCATCGCGATTGACGATTGTATCCACCTGCTCGTCACTCAGGCCGCGCAGCAGTTCCGGGCGCTTCAGCAGCATGGCGAGCAGATGTTCCGCCAGCCCGCGGATTCCGCGGCGCTGCGCCGCGCCCGGGGTGCGGTTGCCCGCGCCCGCGGTCGGAGCGGACCGGTCGAGCCTGAGCCCCGTGAGATCGCGCACCCGCTGCAGCATCAGTTCCTTCAGTGCCCCGGGCGGCACGCGGTTCACGTACGGCATCGCCAGGCTGGCCAGCTTGGCGCGGTCGTCGATGGCGTCGAGGTCGAAACCGCCCACCAGTTCGCCGAAGAGGTATTCGATGGCGGGCGTGGCGTTTTCCAGCCGTTCCAGGAAGTCCTCGGCTCCCTGGTTGCGTACCAGCGTGTCCGGGTCTTCGCCTTCGGGGAGGAACATGAACTTCAGCCGCCGGCCCTCGCTCAGGGTGGGCAGCGCGTTCTCCAGCGCCCGCCAGGCGGCGCGGCGGCCCGCCGGGTCGCCGTCGAAGCAGCAGACCACCTCGTCCACGTAGCGGTACAGCTTGCGGTAGTGGTTCTCGCCGGAAGCGGTGCCGAGGGTGGCGACGGCGTTGGGCACACCGCTTTGAGCCAGCGCGATGACGTCCATGTAACCTTCCACAACGATTAGCCGGTTCAGGTTTCGTACGGATTTTCGCGCCTCAAAGAGCCCGTACAGCTCTTCGCCCTTGTGGAACACCGGAGTCTCCGGGGAGTTGAGATACTTCGGCCCGTCCCCGTCCCCGAGCCGGCGGCCGCCGAAGCCGATGACGCGGCCGCGGATGTCCCGGATCGGGAACTGGATGCGGCCCCGGAAACGGTCGTAGACGTTGCCCCGCTCGTTTTTGCTGACCAGGCCCGCCTCGAGCAGCAGCTTTCCGGCGCCGTCGCCGTTAGCAAGGGCCTTCTGCAGGCCATCCCAGGAATCCGGCGCGAACCCGATCCCGAAATCCCGCGCCACCGCGCCGGTCAGGCCGCGCGACTTCAGGTAGTCCACCGCCTGCTTCGAATCCTTGAGCTGCCCGCGGAAATAGCGCTCGGCCCGCTGCATGATCTCGTAGATTCCGCTGTTGTCGCGTTGCGGCCGCCGGGAGCGTTCCCGGGGGACCTCCACACCGGCCTGCGCCGCCAGGGATTCCACCGCCTCCACGAACGGCAGCCGTTCGTATTCCATGAGGAAGGTGAGCGCCGTGCCGCTCGCGCTGCAGCCGAAGCAGTAGTAGAACTGCTTGTCCTGGCTGACGGTGAACGAAGGCGTTTTCTCGTCGTGGAAGGGGCAGCGCGCCTGGAAATCCTTGCCCGCCTTCTTCAGCGGCACCCGCTCGCCGATTACCCCGACAATGTCCACGCGACCCAGCAGATCGTTGATGAAGGACTGGGGAATCTGGCCGGCCATTACGGCGTTAAGAATACTCCTGCGCCGGGCTGGTTTACAGGATGGTCGGGCCGGGCGCTTCGATCCGGCTCCGAGAGCAGGTATGCGGTGCGGACATCCGGCACGCCAAGCGGACGCGTTGTGGTGGAGTTCAAAGGCGCAGGGGTGCTTTAAAGGTGCCGGATGTCCGCACCGCACACCTACTCTCTCCCAGCGGTCGTCTGTTCCTTGCGCGTCAGCGCTCCGCCGCGACGGAGGTCAACTCAACTTCGCCTTCACCCGGGCGCTGAGCGCGCCCATGTCCGCGCGGCCCTGAACGTCGCCTCGCAGCCTTGCCATCACCTTGCCCATGTCGCGCATGCCGGTGGCTCCCACCGCTTCGACCGCCGCATCGACCAGGGCGTCGATCTCGGATTCGGCCAGGGGCTCCGGCATGAAGGTGTCGATCACGTCGATCTCGAACTGTTCCACATCGGCCAGGTCGTTCCTGCCGGCGTTGCGGTACTGGGTGAGGCTGTCGTTGCGTTGCTTGAGCATCCGGGTCAGCACGGCGACGACCTCCCGGTCGTTCAGTTCCTTGCGCTCGTCGACCTCGACGCGCTTGATGTCGGCGTTGATCAGCCGGAGCGCCGCCACGCGCGGCTTGTCGCGGGCCTTCATGGCCGCCCTGGTGGCGTCCTGGATACGGAGTTTGAGCTGGTTCATCGCCCGAGGGGCCGGGCCGGGGAATGCTGCGGGTCAGTAGGACCGTTCGAACCGGCGGGCTTCGCGCTGCAGTTTCTTGAGATGCCGCTTGACCGCCGCGGCCGCCTTGCGCTTGCGCACGGCCGTGGGCTTTTCATAGTACTCGCGCCGGCGCACCTCGGAGAGGATGCCCGCCTTTTCGCAGGAGCGCTTGAAACGCCTGAGGGCGACATCGAACGGTTCGTTCTCCTTGACCCGAACATGCGGCATGAAAATTGACCCTGGTTGGAAAGGGCGGCGATTTTACTGGAAAAGCCCCGGCGCGCAAAATGGCGCCGCCACGGAGTCTGACTCGATATGCTGGTACTGGGAATCGAAACGTCCTGCGACGAAACCGGGCTTGCGGTCTATGACTCGCAAGCGGGTCTGCTCGCCAATGTTCTGCACAGCCAGGTGGAGCTGCACGCCGACTATGGCGGCGTCGTGCCGGAGCTGGCCTCGAGGGACCACATCCGCAAGATCGTGCCGTTGACCCGGGCCGTTCTCGACCGGGCCGGGCGCAGCCTGGCCGACCTCGACGGCGTTGCCTACACCGCGGGCCCGGGGCTGATGGGCGCGCTGCTGGTGGGCGCCGGTTTCGGCCGCAGCCTAGCCTGGACGCTGGGCATCCCCGCGCTGGGGATCCATCACATGGAAGCGCACCTGCTGGCGCCGCTGATGGACGCTGCGCAACCGCCCCTGCCCTTTGTCGCGCTGCTGGTTTCCGGCGGCCACACCCAACTGGTGGAGGTCGACGGCATCGGCGCCTATACCATGCTGGGGGAGTCGCTGGACGACGCCGCCGGCGAGGCGTTCGACAAGGCCGCCAAGATGCTGGGCCTCGGTTATCCCGGCGGCCCGCACATCGCCCGGTGCGCCATCGACGGCGACCCGGCGCGCTTCCGCTTTCCCCGGCCCATGACCGACCGGCCCGGCCTCGATTTCAGCTTCAGCGGGCTGAAGACGTTCACCCTGAACACCGTGAAGGCCCATGAACCGTTGAACGACAGGGACCGCGCGGACATCGCCCGCTGCTTCGAGGAAGCGGTGGTCGACACGCTCGCCATCAAGTGCCGCCGGGCCATCGACCAGACCGGCGCGGGTCACCTGGTGATTGCCGGCGGCGTCAGCGCCAACGTCCGCCTGCGGGAACGGCTGGAATCGAAACTCGACGCCCGGGTGCACTACGCGGAACCGTCGCTGTGCACCGACAACGGTGCCATGGTCGCCTTCGCCGGCTGTCAGCGCCTGCTTGCGGGCGAGACCGAACCGCTGCGCATCGCCACCCGCGCCCGCTGGCCCATGACCAATCTCGCTCCCGCAACTCCGGGCTGATCGGCGAGACTGAAGTCCGGCTCATGGTCCGCGCGGAAGCAGCTCCCAGAACCCGCGAGGTGTGACGATGCGAAAGTGGCGGCCGTGAGATTCCGCGAGCAGGTCCTTGTCTCCTGTTACCAGCAAATCCACGGCGCCACCGATGGCCGAGGCGACAATCCACCGGTCGTCCGGATCGCTTTCAGGCCATGAGGCCGGGGCGGACGGGTACACGACCTCGGCGTGCTCCTCGACGAATTCGGTCACCTCAAGTATTCGATAAGGCGGCAATCGAAGTTTTTCCCGAAGTATTCGCTGGAGTTCGTCAAGGTTGGCTTTGCCGACAACCAACCTGTGGTCGGCGAGCACAACACGCAGAACATCGTGGCAGAGACCCCGTGTAGCAAACGCGGATACAAGGACATTGGTGTCGAGCAGGACCTTCATGTATCCCCATTGTCTGTCGCTTCCAATTCAGGCGGGGTGAGTCCTGAACTTCATCCGGCAAGCGTTACGGCTGATGCAGCCTAAGAGATCTCCTCGAAGACATCATCATCGGTCAGCCAGCCCCGCGCTTCGGCAAAAGGAGCGAGATTGCGCCGAATGTCATCCAGTCGGGCAATCGCGAGCTGTCGTCTCAGTGCGTCCCTGGCGAAATCGCTCTTGCGCTGGCCCGTACGTGCGACGAATTCGCGCAATTGGGAATCGAGCTGTTCATCGAGTCGAATCGTCAACGTGGTCATGTAATACAACGTACTACAGTTCGGCGCGCCATCGTATCATGCTCGTCGCCGCATCCATAGGAAAACTGGCGGCCTAATCAACCTCCATTTCGCGCAACGTGGCGAGACGTTCGATTCGATCGCGTTCGATGCGCTGGCCGAGCGCGCGGCCAGAAAGCCCCTCCCCTTGGTACAGACCCGCATGGATCTCCGCTGCCACAAGATCGATCAGCCTTTCCAGTTCGTTCAGGGGCGATTCGACGAGCACGCCCACCAGTTGGAAGACCCGCCGGCTGAGGGGCACATTCCGGAAGGCGCCGACCGCTTTCGCCGCCGCGAACAATCGATCGGGCTCTACCGTGCGCCAATCGGCAAGTACGCGGCCGTGCCGGGCAACCGCAAGAGCGAGGCCGGCGTGGTCGTTCGGAACCTTGAGACGGTCGCTCAGGCTTTGGATTCCGGATTCGCGCAGCACCCAGCCGAGGGCGCCGTAGCGTGCCCGCACGGTGTCGGGCCGGGAGTCGAGTCGCACGCCTTCGAGTTCGGGGAACCAGTGGCCGAGGCAATCGCCCGCCTGGAGGACATCGACGAACCGATGCGGGGCCGGCGCGGCGAGTGCCTTGCGAAACTCCGCACAGACTCTCTCGGCAGGCAGTTCGGTCAGGCTGCCCGCCATGTGCCTGATGAGCGAGACGGTGGTCTCATGGGCCGAAAAGCCTTCAAGTTCAGCCGCGAAACGCGCCAGCCGGAACACGCGCAGCGGATCTTCGCGGAACGCCTCTCCCACATGCCGAAGAATCCGGTCGGACAGGTCACGCTGCCCGCCGAAAGGGTCGATCAGCCGGCCCTTGCCGTCCCTGGCCATGGCATTCACCGTCAGGTCGCGGCGCGCCAGGTCTTCTTCCAGGGAAACCTCGGCCCCGGCTTGCACGGCAAAGCCGCGGTGCCCCGGCCCGGTTTTCCGCTCGGTGCGGGCCAGCGCGTATTCCTCGTTGGTCTCGGGATGCAGGAAGACGGGGAAGGTCCTGCCGACCTGGCGGTAGCCCCGCTTCAGCAATTCTTCGGCCGTACCGCCGACGACGACCCAGTCTTTTACTCCGGGCTCGCGCCCGAGCAGCTCGTCCCGGACCGCGCCACCCACCAGGTAGATCTCCATGGAACCGGATTCTATACGGGCTTAGCCGGCACGCCCGTCAATTCTCCCGTCTCCAGGCACAGTGCCGTCAGGTCCCGCCCCCAGACGCAGCCGGTGTCCAGCGCAATGATGTCCGCCCGGCCCGTCTCGCCCTCGAGAGCGGCCCAGTGCCCGAACAGCAGCCGCAGTTCGCCCGGTTCGTCCGTGATCAGTTCGTACCAGGGGAACCAGCCGGCCGGCGCTTCGGCCAGAACGCCCTTGTGCGTGAAATTCAGCTTTCCGTTGCGGTCGACGAGGCGCATGCGGGTGAAGCAGTTCGTGAGGATGCGCCAGCGGTCCATGCCCGCGAGGCCCTCCGACAGGCGGTCCGGACGGTTGCCGTACATCGCGCGGAAATAGTCGGCGTAGCCGTTTCCCTGCAGCACCGCCATCAACTCCCGCGAGCGCGCCTCGGCCTGTTCAATGGACCAGCCCGGCGGGAGGCCCGCATGCGCCATGGCGTACCCGAGGGAGGCATCGGCGTGGAAAAAGCGCTGGCGCCGCAGCCAGTCGGCCACCTCGTCCACGTTCGGCGCGGCAAGCAGGTCGTGAAAGGTGTCGCTGGCGACGGGCGAGTGTCCTCCGTAGTGCACGGCCAGGAAATGCAGGTCGTGATTGCCGAGTACGGTGACGGTGCGGTCGTCGAGGGACATCACCAGGTCCATGACCTTGAGCGAGTCCGGCCCCCGGTTGACGAGGTCTCCGAGCAGCCAGAGCCGGTCGCGCGCGGAATCGAAGGAGACCTCCTCCAGGAGGCGCACAAACTCCGTATGGCAGCCCTGAATGTCCCCGATCGCATAGGTCGCCATCAGCGAACCGCTCCTTCGGCTGAAACGGGGTCCTCAATTGCGTTGGCGATGCGCACATAGTCGCGGACCGAGAGCTGGTCCGGCCGGGAATTCGTATCCACCCCGGCCCGGTCCCAATCGACCGGCAAGGGCTTCAACGCGTTTGCCAGACGCTTGCGGCGGGCGGAGAACGCGGTGCGCAACACGGCATCGAGTCGCGTCGGATGAGACAGCGGGAGCGGTTCCGCGAGTGGCGTCAGGCGCACCATCGACGATCGCACTTTCGGCGGCGGCACGAAACTCTGCGGTTCCACATCGAACAGCGTCTCCACCGTGCAGTGATACTGCACCAGCACCGACAGCCGGCCCCAGGCCTTGGTTCCGGGTTCGCCGTCGACCCGATCGGCCAGTTCCTTCTGGAGCATGAAGTGCATGTCCTCGATGGGCAGATTCGACGTCAACAGCCTGACGAGCAGGGGTGTGCTGATGTTGTAGGGAAGGTTGCCCGCAATGCGCCAGGGCGCGTCCGTGCCGAGTGCCGTGAATTCGAACTTGAGAACGTCGGCAACGACCAGTTCCAGCCCGGGGAAGCGGGCGCGCAGTATCGGCCCCAGGTCGCGGTCGATTTCGATGGCGACGAACCGTTCCGCCGTGCCGTGCAGCAACTCGGTAAGGGCGCCGCGGCCCGGCCCGATTTCCAGCAGGTGGTCGGTCGGCCGCGGGCCGATGCAATCCAGGGTGCGCGCCAGGACCGAGGCATCGGTGAGAAAGTGCTGTCCGAAACGCTTGCGGGCTTTCATGGGCGCGTAGGGCCGGGCGCCAGGACGGAGGCATCGGTGAGGAAGTGCTGTCCGAAGCGCTTGCGGGCTTTCACGATCCGGCACGACCGGGCAGCCCCGCGGTGGACGCCGCGGCATCGCCTGCCGACGCTCGCCCCAACGGCCGGCTCATTTCCTCCGCCAGCGCAAGCGCCGCGGCCAGGCTGCCGGTGTCGGCGGCGCCGGTGCCGGCGATGTCCAGCGCGGTGCCGTGGTCGACCGACGTGCGCACGAAGGGCAGGCCCAGGGTGACGTTCACGGCGCTTCCGAACCCCGCATGCTTGAGCACCGGCAGGCCTTGGTCGTGGTACATCGCCAGTACCGCATCGGCCCCCTCAAGCGCGCGGGGGGTGAACGCCGTATCGGCGGGCAACGGCCCGGCCAGGTTTGCGCCGGCCTGGCGAAATCGCTCGCACACGGGTTCGATCACGTCGATCTCCTCGCGCCCGAGGTGCCCCGCCTCCCCTGCGTGGGGATTGAGCCCCGTAACCAGAATACAGGGGTCGTCGATGCCGAACCCGTCGCGCAGCCCGCTTGTCAGCAATCCGAGCTTCGATTCGAGCCGCTCCCGCGTCAGGGCGCCGGGGACTTCCCTGAGAGGCAGGTGCGTGGTGGCAAGCGCAACCCGCAATCGGCCCGCGACCAGCAGCATCAGCACATCCGGAACACCGCTCGCGTCGCGCAGGAATTCCGTGTGGCCGCTGAAGGCGAAGCCCGCATCGTTGATCGTCGATTTCTGTACCGGACCGGTCACCATCCCGGCGAACCGGCCCGACAGGCAGCCCGACACCGCCGCGCGCAGGCTGTTCAGCACGTATTCCGAATTGGCGGGATTCAACGTTCCCGGAACGGCAGTGCACGAGAGCGGCACCGGCTCCACCCGAAGTTCGCCCGCGCGCCCCGTGGACGACGAACTGACGTTCAGCGGATGACCCAGGAGACTCGCCCGTTCGCGCAGCATGTCCGGGTCCGCAAGCGCCACCCAGTCGCCGCGGCGCTCACGCTGGGCCAGTGTCACAAGCAGGTCGGGACCGATTCCCGCGGGCTCTCCGGGCGTAATCGCCAGCAAGGTCATCGTCGTGCCCCGCCAGCCACCGCGACGCCGCTGTGCCGGACCGCAAGAACGGTGTCGGGGGCGCCGGCACGCGCCAGGCCAGCGGCGGTGTCAGCGCATTCCAGCAACGGTCGACCGTAGCCGCACCTGGTCACCCGAAGGCCCGGCTAGGCGCCCGGCAGCCTGATCTCCACGAAAGCTTCGTCGCGGATCTCCTTCAGCCACTTCTGCAGTTCTTCCTCGAAACGCCGCTGGTGGAGGATCTGTATGGCCATGTTGCGCCGCGCCTCCTCGCCCATGTCCTGGGTGCGGCGGTCGAGCACTTCGATTACATGCCAGCCGTAGTCCGATTCGAACGCCTCCGACAACTCGCCGGTCCGGGTGGCGTTCATCGCCGCCACGAACGCCTCGACGAACTGCTCCCCCGTGCTCCAGCCCAGGTCGCCGCAGTTGAGCGCGCTGCCCGGGTCTTCGGAATGTTCCGCCGCCAGCCCGCAGAAATCCGCCCCGCCCACGAGTTGTTCGCGGATGTCGCGCACCAGGGCTTCGGCTTCCGCCGGCGGGCGGATGGCCGACGGCTGTACGAGGATGTGGCGCGCCAGGGTCTGGTCGGCGGTCTGCACGCCGGCGCCGCGCCGTTCGAGCAGTTGCACGATGTGAAAGCCGCTCGGGCTGCGGATCGGCTCGGCCGTATCGCCAACGGCCAGCGCGAGCACCTGTTCCGAGAACAGGGTCGGCAGCTCGCCTGCCCGGCGCCAGCCCAGGTCGCCACCCTCGAGGGCCCGGGCGCCCGCGGACTTCGCGATGGCGGTTTCCTTGAAGTCGGCGCCGCGCCTGAGGTCGACAACGATGTTCCGCGCTTCCTCCGCGGCTGCCGTCACCGTTGCCTCGCCGGCGCCGTCCTCCACTTCGAGCAGGATGTGGCCCACCCGGTATTCATCGGAAAGCAGTTGCTGGTAGTACGGGGAGTCGAGCAGGTCCTCCACGTCCTGCTGGCTGATGGTGATGCGGCGGTTCACCATGTTGCGCTGCAGGCGCTGGATGAGCATCTCCCGGCGGATGTCTTCCCGGAACTCCCGGTAGCTCATGCCGTCCTCGATGAGCGCCTGCCGAAACTCCTCCATCGACATCTCGTTCTGCTCCGCGAAACCGAGCACGGCCCGGGTAAGGGTCTCGTCGTCGATCTGCACGCCCCGGCGCATCGCCTGCTGCACCTGGATGTTCTCCAGTATCAGGCGCTCCATGAGCTGGTTCAGCAGCACCCCACGCTCTGGCGCTTCCATGCCCTGGCGCGCGATCTGGTCCTGTACCGTCTGCAGGCGGCTCAGCAGTTCGGAGGCGAGTACCACGTCTTCATCGACGATGGCGACGATGGTGTCGAGTTCCTGGTACTGGGCTGCAGCGTTGCCGCTCAGCGCCACGGCAACCCCAAGCACCACTGCCCCCCAGGTGTGCGCCATCGGCCGCTTACCGGCCACCCCGTGGAAGCCGCTCAGGAATTTCATCATTCTCACCGTCCTCTAGTTGCGCCTCAGGGCCCCCGGTAACCGCGGATGCCGCGCTCTAGCACCATGTCCATCCGCGTGCCGAACCCGGCCAGGCCCTTGAGGGCGATCTGCAGGAAAACGCCCTCGTCCGCATCGACGTCCTCGAAGCTGCGGGCCGCGGGCTGATCCAGGAAGCGCCGCCAGAGGAGCCTGATACGCCAGCAGCAGTCGTTGTACTCGATTCCGGCGATGCCCTCAATCATTCGGCCGCTCACCAGGTCGTGATTCCAGCGCCCGTACAGGGCGTAGCGGGCGGAGACCGGCCAGTAGAACGACACGTCGGTCTGGTCGATGTCCTGCAGGAGCCGGTTGCGGTATCCCAGGTTGATCACCCGCCGGCCGTCCACCTGGTACTGCAGCATGCCGGATGCCTCGTCGATCTGGTTGTCGTTGGGATCCCAGATCAGGGTGCCCGCCAGCTTCCAGCGCCCGGCGATCCTGCCGGCGATCTCGCCGGCGATGGCGGAGGTGTCTTGGCGGTCGTCCGGCTGCTGCCTGCCGCGCAGGGTCACGCGCCGGTCGGAGAAATGCAGTATCTGCCCGATGCTGGCGCGCAGGTATTCGCGGCCGCTGTCGCGGTCGAAGAAACGGGTGGTCACGCCCGCCGACAGGCGGTGGGCATCGCCGATGCGGTCGAGGCCGGAGAAACGGTTTTCGCGGAAGAGCTGCAGGTACCCCGCCGTGAGCGACTTGGCATCGAACAGCGGCAGGTCTTCCTGTCCCTCGTATTCCTGGTACAGGTAGAAGAGACGCGGCTCCAGCGTCTGGACGAGCGGCGCCCCGAACCAGTCGAGGTCGCGCTCGAAGATCAGCCCGCCGTCCGCGGAGCCCGTGGCCATGCCGCGGCTGGGGCTGTCGTCGTCCAGCGGCCCGGCGGCGGATTTAAGCTGGTATTCCGTATACCGGTAGGCCGCGCTCGCCTTGAAAAACCCGAACGGCCAGCGCATGGGCAGCGTCAGGCGGGGCTCGAGGTGCAGGCGCTCGCCGGTCAGCGCGCTGATGCCGCGCATCCCCTCGGTGTTCCGGTCGAACGAAGAACCGGTCGCCCAGACCCCGTATTCGAACGGCCCGAGCCCCTGCCCCGTGTAGAGGATCTCCAGTTCGGGCAGCCGTTTGTATTCGTTGCGCTCGATCTCGTCCAGGCGCTGGAAGGCCTGCCCCCACAGGCGCATGAACAGCCCGCCCGTTCTATAGGTGATCTGCCCCCACTGGTTCAGCGCGATGCGGCTCGACTCCCCGAGGCCCGAGCCCAGGTCCCGGAAGTAGTCCCGGTCGCTCGTTTCCGAATAGTCGATGCTGGACGCAAAACGGCCGAGGCGGCCCCGGTGGTCGACGCTGACCAGCCAGCGGTCGGCCGGGTCGAACGTCTCCGGCACGTCCGCGCCTTCCCTCTGAAGATGCTGCCAGTCGTCCCGTTCCAGGGTGCCGTTGTAGAGGTCGTCTCCGGGAAGAATGGCGCCGGAAAGCGTAGTTTCCTCCCATCGCGACAGGTGCCTGTACTCCCCCTCCATGCCGTAACCCCGCTTGCTGACGATTCTGGGAACGAGCGTCGCGTCCTGGTTCGGCGCGAGATTCAGGTAGTAGGGAACGGACAGGTCCAGGCCGTCCTCACCGGAATACTGGATGTTGGGAAAGAGAAAACCGGACTGGCGGTCGCCGGTGACCGGGAACTTGATATAGGGGGTATACAGCACCGGCACGCCCTTCATGCGCACCACGGCATGCCGGGCCGTTCCGAACACCGCCTTGTCAGGCAGGTTCACATGCCGGGCCGTGATCCGCCAACTGTCGTTGCCCGGTTCGCAGCGGGTGAACACCTGGCGTTTCAGTACGACGTTGCCCGCCTCGTCCCGCGTCACCGACTCCGCCCTGCCACGGAATTCCGGCGCGGGCAGCAGGAACTGTGCATCGTGGACAACCGCCGTCTCGCGGTCGAGGTCGACTTCCGCCCGAATGCCCTGCATCACGAGGTCCGGTTCGCGGATTACCACACCGCCTTCCAGCAGGCCCTCGCGGCTGTCCTGGCCGATGACCGCCCGGCCCGCGCGAATGGTGCGGTTGCCCTGGGTGAGAACGATGTCCCCGTCCATCGTGATGTCGCCCTCCGCCTCGTACTCGACGACATCCGCTTGCCCCTCGACCGGCATGGCGTCGTCGTCGATATTTTCCGGATGGGCCAGGGGCGGCAGCAGGTAGCGGCCGCTGCAATGGGCCGGCAGGCCGCGTTGTTCCGATTCCGTGAGTTCGGCGCGGTCGACCCAGTAGGCGGCAGCCGGCGAACGCCGGGCGCTCCACTGCGCTACCGTCTGCAGGCGGGCACTCAGTTCCCGCGGCCGTTCGTCCGCGGGCTGCGCAACCTCGTCCTCTCCCGGAAAGGCAACGCCGGGGCGCAACAACAACAGGCAGAGCGCGGCCGCTCCCGGCGCCGAACGCCGCCACCAGATATTGGACTTCAACAACCGGGCGGTCCGGCACACGGGAGGCTCGACTCCAACATTGCGGAAACAGTAGGCGACTGCCATTGCCGCATGGCGTATCGAACGGCTTCACCGAACGAGATGTTGTCAGGGGCGGTCGGCAGGCACGGCTGCGATGATACCATCCGGCCATGCACCCCACGCTCTCCCGATGGGTCGAATCCAGCCTGGACGCTCCCGTTGCCGCGGTCGAGCCGTTGCTGGTGGAAGCCAGCAACCGGCGCTTCTACCGGGTGCGGCTGAACGCCCCGCAATCCGGGCCGGAAAGTCTCGTTGTCATGAATTCACCGCCGGAACTCGAGCGCAACGATGCGTTCCTCGCCCTGCAGCGGCTCCTCGCCGGCCGCGGCCTGCCGGTTCCTTCAATCGTTGCGTCGGACATGCAGCAGGGATTCTTCCTGCTCGGCGATCTGGGCGGCCGGCACCTGGAAGACGTCTATGGCACCCCTTTGCAGGACAAGGCCCTCGCGCTCGCCATCGACAATCTGGTGGACCTGCAACGCATCGACGCTCCGGGCATCCCGCCTTACCTGGAATCCCGTTTCCGCGACGAACTCGGCATCTTCGTGGAGTGGTTTCTCGGCGCCATGCTCGGCGAGGGATTGCCGCAGGCCGCCACCGAGGCGTTCGAGACCCTGGTCGAAAACGCCATCGGCCAGCCTCAGTGCCTGATTCATCGCGACTACCACTGCCGCAACCTTCTGCTGACACCGGAGGGTGGCCTCGGCATCGTAGACTTTCAGGATGCCCTCATCGGCCCAGCGACCTACGACCTGGCCTGCCTGCTGTGGGACTGCTACCACCACTTCGACGACGGCGACCGGCGGCGCTGGCAGCGCTACTACCAGGGCAAGTCCCGCTTTCCGTTCGATGACGATGCTCTGTCGAGAGCCCTGGACCTGACCGGACTGCAACGTCAACTGAAGGCCATCGGCATCTTCGCCCGGCTAAACCTCCGCGACGGCAAACCGGGCCATTTGGGCTACATTGCGCCGGTGCTCGAGTCAGCGACACGAATCTGCGCTTCTTATCGCGCAACTCGGCAACTGGGAAGCTGGCTGAACGCCCTCATCCCCCGGGCCGCAGCAGCATCGTGAAGGCCATGATCCTTGCGGCCGGCCGCGGTACCCGGCTAGGCGAGCATTCTCGAACCGTTCCCAAGGTCATGCAGACCATCGCCGGGAAACCCCTCGTCGGCTATCACCTGGACTGGCTCAGGAGTGCCGGCGTCACGGATGTGGTGATCAATCTCCATCATCTCGGCGACAGGATCGTGGATTACGTCGGCGATGGCCGGAAGTTCGGCCTCGCGGTGCACTACAGCCCCGAAAAAACGCTGCTCGAAACCGGCGGCGGCATCGTCGCCGCCCTGCCGACCCTGGGAAAGGCGCCTTTCCTGATCCTGCTGGGGGACATCTTTACCGACTTTCCGTTCTCGCGATTCCCCAAATCGTTGCCGGAGAATTCGTCGATGCACATGCTGCTGACGCCGACGCCGGGGTTCCGGGCATGGGGCGATTTCGACTGGGCCGACGGGCGCGTCACGGGCCGCGGCAAAGGCTACGTTTACTGTGGCCTCGCCCTGTTTGACCCTGCGCTGCTCGCAGGACGGTGTGCCGAACCGTTTTCGCTGCGCGAGCCCATGTTCGATGCCGTGGCCCGCGGGCGGGTCACCGGCCAGGTGTGGGACGGCTACTGGACTGACATCGGCACTCCGGAACAACTGAGCGATGTGCGCGAACGGTTGGGCAAAGCCTCTCCGCCCCGATAAAATGCCGCATTGACCCGGACGGGACACGGACCCCACTCAAGATGCAAGCCTGGATCGCCCCGTCCATCCTGTCTGCCGATTTCTCCCGGCTCGGCGAAGAAATCGAGGCCGTGCTCGCTGCCGGCGCCGACATCATCCACTTCGATGTCATGGACAATCACTACGTGCCCAACCTGACCATCGGGCCCCTGGTGCTCGAGTCGCTGCGCAAGGCGGGCATCGACTGCTTCATGGACGTGCACCTGATGGTGAAGCCGGTGGACCGGCTGATCGGCGATTTCATCGATGCGGGCGCCAACCTGATCAGCGTGCACCCCGAATCCACCGAGCACCTGCACCGGACGCTGTCGCTGATCCGCGACGGCGGCGCCCAGCCTGGAGTGGTGTTCAACCCCGCAACGCCGCTGCACGCCCTCGACGAAGCGATCGGGCTGGTCGACCTTGTGCTTGTCATGTCGGTGAACCCCGGCTTCGGCGGCCAGGGGTTCATTCCTGAAAGCCTCGACAAGCTGCGCCGCGTGCGCCGGCGCATCGACGAGTCGGGCCGGAAAATCCGCCTGGAAGTGGACGGCGGCATCAAGGTTGGCAATATCGCCGACACCGCCCGGGCCGGCGCGGACACCTTCGTCGCCGGCAGCGCCATCTTCGGCGCCGATGACTACGCGGCCACCATCGCGGCCATGCGCGCCGCCCTGGATACCGCGCATGGCGTTTGATCCCCGGGGCTTCCGGGGTTACCTCTTCGATCTCGACGGCACCCTGGTCGATACCGCGCCGGACATCTGCGCCGCGGTGAACCACGCCCTCGATCTGTTCGGTTACCACCCGGCACCCGAATCCATGGTGCGCCATTGGGTCGGGTACGGCGGCAAGGCCTGCATCGAGCAGGCCCTCGCGGCGGCACACGCGCAAGCCGGTGGCGCTTCGCCGTCCCACAACCGCCCCGCGGCGGTCGACGGCCACGCACCTGGGTTCCGCCAACCGGAGGAATCACCAGCAACTTCGCCAACGGCGGTCGACCCCGCGCTCGTGGATGCGATGCTGGAACCGTTTCTCGATCACTACGGTACGCATATCGCCGACATGAGCCGGCCCTATCCGCACGCCGTCGCAACCCTGCGCACCCTGTCGGAGCGTAAGGCAAGGCTGGCCGTGGTGACCAACAAGCGCATCGAGCTGACCAGTAAGCTGCTCGACGCACTGGAACTCACACCCTGGTTCGATGTCATCGTCGGCGGCGACACCGCGGCGAACCCGAAGCCGGCGCCCGACCCCATCTTCCACGCCTGCCATGAAGTCGGGCTTTCCCCGCGGGAAATCCTGTTCGTCGGCGATTCTGAGACCGACGTCAACGCCTCCCGGGCCGCGGGCTGCCGTGTGGTGTGCGTTCCGGACGGCTACAACCACGGCATCGCGCCGGAGCGCCTCGGCGCCGATGCGATTATCGGATCGCTCGCAGACTTGGTTTGACGCCTTGCCGCCGAACCCCGGAAAACGGTTAGACTCCGCACCGCTCGCAACAACGGACGAGGGTCACGATGCAACCAGTGCGCCTGTACGGCGTACCGTTTTCCCAACCGGTACGCGCGGTGATGTGGCTGATGCTCTACAAGCAAACGCCGTTCGAACTGGTGCTGATCAACCCCAGATCGAGCGGCGAGACCGGCAGCCGGCACCCGGATTACCTCGCGAAAAACCCCGGCGGCACCATCCTCATGCTCCAAGAGCCCGACACCGGCTTCGTGGTGAGCGAGGCGCACGCCATCATGTGCTACCTGAGCAATGCGAACGGCTGGGACGACGTCTACAATGCCCCGGACCGGGGGGCGCCGGCACCGCACCCAAAATCAACACTAGTCAAAAAAGGAACGCAGCATGAGATTCGGCGTGTTCTACGAACTGCAATTGCCCAAACCCTGGACGGAAGGCGCGGAGCACCGCCTGGTGCAGGAGGCGGTCGAGCAGGTGCAACTGGCCGACCGGCTGGGCATCGACTACGCCTGGGCGGTGGAGCACCACTTCCTGGACGAGTATTCGCATTGCTCGGCATCGGACGTTTTTCTTTCCGCCCTGGCGGCAAAGACCGAGAACATCCGGGTAGGTTTCGGGATCCGCCAGGTGATTGCCAACTACAACCACCCATCCCGAACCGCCGAATCCATCGCCATGCTCGACCTCCTCTCCAACGGCCGGGTGGAATTCGGCATCGGTGAAGGCGCAACGCGCCTTGAGTTGCACGGCTACGGCATTCCGGCGAAGGAAAAGCGGGCCATGTCGTTCGAGGCGGCCGAGCAGATCGCCAACATGATGGTCATGGACCCCTACCCCGGATACGAGGGCAGGAGCTTCTCCATGCCCTGCCGGAACGTGCTGCCAAAACCGCTGCAGAAGCCGCATCCGCCGATGTGGCTGGCCTGCACCAACCGCAAGACCATCGAGGTGGCCGCCAGGAACGGCCTGGGCGCGCTGGCCTTCACCTTTGTCGATTCCGAGGAGGCACGCTCCTGGGCAGACACCTATTACTCCATCATCAAGTCGGACGAGTGCGTGCCGCTGGGGCACCGGGTCAACGCGAACATCGCCGTCGTCGCCGGGTTTTCCCTCCACGAGGATGCGGACGAGGCGTTCCGCCGCGGCGCCGACGGTTTCGCGTTTTTCCGCTACGCAATCAACGCCCTGGTGGCGAACGACACCAGGCCAGGGCGCACCACCCTATGGGAAGAGTACGAAGCCCTGCGCGACAGGGACCTGCCCATGATCGCCGCCCCCGGCATCGGCACCCCGGCCCAGTTCTCGGATCACGTCCGGCAATTCCAGGCCGCGGGCGTCGACCAGATCATCTTTCTGCAGCAGGGCGGCAAGAACCGGCACGAGCACATCTGCGCCGGGCTGGAGCTGTTCGCCGACCACGTATTGCCGCAGTTCGTCGAGGGCCGCGAGCGGCGCGAAGCCGAAAAGGCCGAGGAACTCGAACCCTACGTGCGCGCCGCACTGGAAAGGAAGGAGTGGATGCCCGACCTGCCGGAAGAGGACATACCCACCGTGTACGCATCCCGCGAGCGCGAAGCCTTTTATCACACGAACTAGACCGAACGCGGGCGGCGGCATCGCCCTGATCGCGTCGCTCCCACCGGCACAAGCGCCGCACGGGCCCTGGCCGCAGGCGCGAATGCGCGTCCAAGGTCTGACAACCGGACATGAAAGCGGACATTTGTCCGGAATTCCACCCGTATGAAAACACTTAACATTATGTTATTTATATATAAAGGTGCGAAATATACCGGACATGAAAGAGGACACTATTGAGGTTTCAGACCGCTGCGAAACTACCGCAACGATGGAGCCCCTGCTAGTAAGTGAGGGCTCGCCTCATCGGCCGGCGCTGACCGAACTCGCGGTTGAACTGGCGGCAACGTCAGCCGGATTGCGGCGCAGTATTCCCGACGGGGTCGTTTCCGCCCTGGCCGATCTCGTCCGGGCCATGAATTGCTACTACTCGAATCTCATCGAGGGCCACAACACGCATCCCGTTGACGTGGAGCGGGCATTGCGGAACGACTTCAGCGACAATCCGGCAAAGCGGAATCTGCAGCTTGAAGCGCGCGCGCACGTCACCGTGCAGCAATGGATCGACACCGATGGTTTGAGCGGCAGGGCTGCCACCCGGGAAGGAATCCGCGAGATTCACGGGCGTTTCGGGGAACTCCTCCCACACGAATTACTCTGGGTCGAGAACCCCGATTCCGGTGAACGTGTGCGCGTGGAACCCGGTAATCTGCGCACACGGGACGTCATGATCGGCCGTCACGCACCGGTCAGCGCGGGCGCAGTGCCGCGATTCCTGGATCGCTTCGAATCCGTCTACAACAACCTCGGGAAAGCCGCAACAATCCTGTCGGCAGCAGCCGCGCATTACCGCCTGCTCTGGATTCACCCCTTCCTGGACGGCAACGGCCGTGTGGCGCGGCTCATGTCGCACGCGATGCTCCGCGATGCGCTCGACACCGGCGGCATCTGGTCGATCGCCCGCGGACTGGCGCGCCGCGAGAGCGCGTACAAGATGCATCTCGGCGCATGCGACCAGGCCAGGCGAGGCGACCTGGACGGGCGCGGCAGCCGCAGCGAAGCCGCTCTTGCGGAGTTCACGCATTTCTTCCTGCAGACCTGTCTCGACCAGGTGGCATTCATGCAAGGCCTGATCGAGCCGAAAAAACTGCGGGGGCGCATCCGCATCTGGGCCGAGGAAGAGATGCGCATGGGCAGCCTGCCGTCTCAATCCGGCAACATCATGGAAGCGATTCTGTACCGCGGCGAGTTACCGCGCGGCGAGGTTGCGGGGCTGACAGGCACGGGCGACCGGCAGGGAAGGCGCGTCGTTGCCGCGTTGACGGAGGCCGGCGTCTTGAGCGCTGAGAGCAGCCGGGCGCCCTTGAAGATTGCGTTTCCCGCAGGGTTGGCCGGCCGCTGGATGCCGGGGTTGTTTCCCGAAGCATGACGCCGGGCGCGGAACGCGCCAAGGGCCCATCCGGGCTCTCGTTTCGTTGACGCCATGGCGTTCAGGCGGCGCCTCGATGCACTCGCGACGAAAGTTGGTGAGATGTGCGCACTAGCGCCATACTGCGCCCGTCCTCGGGCGCCTGCGAGCGGCGCAACAGAATCGCCGGCTTGCCTGCGGGGCGCTCCAACAACCTGACGGAGTTTGCGGGGTGGCTGATCACCACGAACATCTCGACGAGTCCGGCATTGACGGCTATACCGCGCTCACTCCCGCCGAGAAGCTCGTCGCCCAAATCTACGGCGTTATAGCCCCGCAGCCGGTCGGCGTGAAGCGGGCCCAGCGAATCGCGTCCCAAGCCGGCAATCCGCTTACTGAGAAGCGGCTCAACGAAGCGGACATCCGCAGCGCGAACAGCAAACTCATCGCCGCGGGCATTGCGATGCGCCCAACGGGTGCAGGCAACAGCGGTGTCTGCGCTACCCCGCAATGGACGGTCGAGCTGACGCGGCGCGCCCACGCAGACGGTCGTGTGCAAAGCATCCTGGCTGCGTTCCAGGCCACCCGTTCGGCTTACAGCGCGGAACCGAGCCTGTACCACATCCTTTGCCGGTGCCATGTGGTCAGCGGTGATTTCGAGCAACTCGAAAAGCTGACCCGAGGCGAATTCCCGGCGCGCCTGTGGCGCCTGTTCGCCGAGCCCCTGGCCATCGACATACTGCAGACGCTGCCGGAGCGGTATCGCGACCCCGCGCTCGCCGGTTGCCTGCGCCATGTCATCGACACGGCCGCAGACCCCGAGCCGGTCGTTCGATGCTGGCAGCGCCTGACCGGCCGCCCTGAGCGCCACGCCGCGGACGTTGCCTTCATTCACATCCTTCAGGGCCGCTTCGACGAAGCGGAAGCCGTCTATGCGAACCTGCCGGCCGATGCCCCGGAAAGCCGGGCGGCGAGAACCGGGCTCGCGTCGACACGCGCTCTCGTCGCGTTGCTGCGCGGGGACAGCCTCGCCGCGCGGCGCGAGATCGACGCGGCGCTCGCGGCCGAGAAGGCCGGCACGCGCAAGCGCAATGTGTTTCCGGACCATGCCGCATTCGCGCTGTCGCTGCTGGCGCTCGTTCGGCTGGCCACACCGGAGTCCCGCACCATGCTGGACCGGCTGCTTCGCGTTGCGGAGCGACAGGGCATCAAATGCCGCGAAGAAGTTGCGCTGGTCATGGATGCCGCGCAGGTCGAGGCAGGCTACGGCATGTACGGTCCCGTCTTGGCCGGCTCCGGCCTGGAGACCCTGTTCGACGGCTTCCGGGACTGCTGGTCCGGTTCGAACTACCGTAATCTGCCCGGCTGGCAGGACCGGATGAACGCCTACCACAGGCGCGCCGACGCCAACGGTTTCAAGTGGGTAGCGGCCGAGTGCGCGGCGACGTTGCGCCGGCTTGCCGAGCAGCGCACCGACGACCCGGAAAAACTGCTCCACGCCGACCTGGACGAATTGCTCGGTGACGACCCCGACGAACTGCCCGGGCTTGCACCGGACGAACCGCACGGCATTGCCCCGGGCGAACTGCCCGACCCGGACCCAGCGCACGCCGAACTCGGCACCCGCACATTGACCGTACTCATCGAGCCGGTGCCGGATTGGGAGCGTTCACTCAAGGCGCTGGAGCAACTTGCCTTCGACGCGAGCCGGAAGGAGCAGCAGAAGCGTGCCGCGGCCTCGCCGGCCGAGAAACGGCTGGCGTGGGAAGTCGTCGATGACGGCTATGAGGTTTCCCTGAGCCCGCGCGAGCAGCGCCGGAACAAGAAGGGCGCGTGGTCGAAGGGCCGACGCGTGGCGCTCAAGCGCCTGGGAACGCTCGATTTCCTGCGCGACGAAGACCTGGCGGCGGCGGCCGCCGTCACGGTTCGCCGAAGCTGGAACAGCGTCGAACACGTACTGGACGGGGGGCGCGGCCTGCACGCCCTGGCGGGACACCCCCATGTCTTCAACGAGAACGGCGAACCCGTCGATGTCGTGCGGCGCGAGCCGGAACTCCACATCGAGGAAGGCGCGGACGGTAACGCCCTGGTCTACGTCGAGCCGCACGGCTGGGACTCCGAAGGCGCGTACAGCGTCTTGTATGCCTCGGACAATCGAATCGAGGTGACGCGCTTCACCAACGACCACCGCCGGCTATTCAACGTGGTCCCACCCGACGGGCTGTTGATCCCGTCGCACGGCAAGGCCCGCCTGCTCGAAGCGGTATCCGCGCTCGTCTCCCAGGTACGCGTCCAGAGCGCTGCCGGGCCCGTGGCGGGCGCGACGGAAGTCGACGCCGACCCGGAGCCCTGGGTGCGGCTCGAGCCCTTCGAGGCGGGGCTTTCGGCGGCGCTGACGGTCGAACCCATCGCCGGCTCCGGCATCTGTTTCGAAGCGGGCGAGGGCGGAACGACGGTATTCGCCAGCCGCGACGGCGAGCGCATTCAGGCGCATCGCGACCTGGCGGGGGAGCGCAGCGCCCTGACGCGCCTGGTGGCAGGTTGCCCGCGGCTGGCATCGGAGCCCACGGAATACCTGCCGCTGATCATTCCCGAGCCCGTCGAATGCCTGGAGTTGCTGGAGCAACTCGACGCCGCCGGGGCGCGCTGCAAGTGGCCCAAGGGCCAGCCGTTCCGCATCGTCGCCCGGCACTCTACACCGTCGCTCTCGCTCACCGTGAAGCCCGCCGAGGAATGGCTTCAGGCTTCCGGCGAACTCGCCGTGGATGACGATACAGTGCTCGACCTGAGGCGCCTATTCGCCCTCCTGGAAGCGAATCCCGCCACGCGCTTCCTGGAGCTGGGGCCCGGGGAGTTCCTCGCCCTCACCAGGACGTTCCGTCGCCAACTCGACGATCTGGCCAGCCTCAGCGCGCCGGCGAAGAAAGGCAGCGTACGTTTGCACACCCTGGCCGCCGCGTCGCTCGACGAGCTGTTCGACGAAGCCGAACTCGCCGACGACCGCGGCTGGCTGAAGGTGCGCGAAGAACTCGACTCGGTGCGCGCCTTCGAACCCGAGGTGCCGAGCACCCTGCAGGCCGAACTGCGGCCCTACCAGGCGGACGGCTACCGCTGGCTCGCGCGCCTCAGCAAACTGCGCGCCGGCGCCTGCCTGGCCGACGACATGGGCCTCGGCAAGACCGTGCAGGCTCTCGCGGTGCTGCTCGACCGCGCCCCCGGCGGGCCGGCGCTGGTGGTCGCACCCACGTCCGTGGTCGCCAACTGGGTGGACGAGGCGCGCCGTTTCGCACCGACCCTGAACGTCAGGCGCTACACCGGCACCGTCGCCGAGCGCGCCAGGCTGCTGGACGAACCGGCGCCCTTCGACCTTTACCTCACCACCTACGGCGTGATGCAGAACGACATCGAACAACTCGCGGGGGTGGCCTGGCACAGCGCGGTGCTGGACGAGGCGCAGGCCATCAAGAACCCGGCCACGCGGCGTGCCCGGGCCGCCCGGCAGCTCACTGCCGATTTCCGCGCCGTCACCACAGGCACGCCCATTCAGAACAACCTGATGGACCTGCACTCGCTGTTCAGCTTCCTGAACCCCGGCCTGCTCGGCTCACAGGACAAGTTCCGCGCGAACTTCGGCGAGCCCGTGGAGCGGGACGGCGACGAGGCGGCGCGCGCCCGGCTGCGCCGCATCATCTCCCCGTTCGTGCTGCGCCGCCTGAAGACGGAAGTGCTCGACGACCTGCCCGAGCGCACGGAAATCACGCTGCATATCACCCTGTCGCCCGAAGAAGCGACGCTTTACGAAGCGCTGCGCCAACGCGCCGTCGAGGAACTCGAGGCGGCCCGCGAGGAAGCGCAGGACGCCGGCGACGGCGAGCGCTTCCAGCTATTCGCGCACCTGACGCGGCTGCGCCTCGCCTGCTGCAACCCCAGGCTGGTGCTCGACAGCGGCGTGACCGCACCGGCGAGTTCGAAGCTCAAGACGTTCGCCGAAACGCTGGACGAACTGCTCGCCAACCGTCACAAGGTGCTGGTGTTCTCGCAGTTCGTCATGCACCTGAAACTGGTCCGGCAGTATCTGGAAGCCGAGAACATTTCCTTCCAGTATCTCGACGGCAGTACCCCGGCAAAAGCGCGCAGCGAGCGCATCGCGGCCTTTCAGTCCGGCGAGGGCGATGTCTTTCTCATCTCCCTCAAGGCGGGCGGCACCGGCCTCAACCTGACCGCCGCCGACTACGTCATCCACATGGACCCCTGGTGGAACCCGGCCGTCGAAGACCAGGCCTCGGACCGCGCCCACCGCATCGGGCAGACGCGCCCCGTCACCATCTACCGGCTCGTCACCGAGGGCACCATCGAGGAGCAGATCGTGCAACTGCACCGCCAGAAGCGGGACCTCGCGCATCGGCTGCTCGAAGGTGCGGATGCCGCCGGGCGCCTCAGCACCGAAGAATTGCTCGAGCTGCTGCGTCAGCCGCTCACCTGAAAACCGTCAGGCTGCCGGCCGTTCGTTGCCGTAGATCGACACGCGTTCGCCGTAGCGGCTGTGCGGATAGTAGTCCCAGATGGCGTGATGCTGGGTGCAGCGGTTGTCCCAGAACGCCAGCGTGTTGGCGGCCCATTCGACCCTGCACCACAGGCGCGGGGTCGAGTCGATGTGACGGTAGAGCATGTTCAGGAGCGCCCGGCTTTCCGGCGCATTCAACCCGACGATGTGCGACGTGAAACCGCGATTGACGAAGAGCACCTTGCGCCCGGTTCCCGGGTGGCGAACGACGACGGGGTGTTCGCTGCGCGGATATCCACCCTCCGGCGGCGTCGACTTGTACGACCCGACGTATGGCCCGGCCCCGTCGTGCACGGCGGTCAACCCCTCCAGAAACGCCTGCATCGGTTCGGACAGCATCTCGAATGCCAGGTACATGTCGGCAAACAGCGTGTCGCCGCCGCCGCTCTCGGGCATTTCGGTGAGATAGAGCATCGAGCCGAGGGGCGGTATCTCATCGCAGGTGACGTCCGTATGCCAGCCGTCGCCGGCGGTGTAAGGGGAATTGCGGGTGGTTTTCACAACCAGGATTTCCGGGTCGCCCCCCCTTATGTGCTGCATGGGGTGCACGTGCAGCGAACCGAACCGCCGCGCGAACGCCTTGTGCTGTTCCCGGTCGATGCGCTGGTCGCGGAACAGCAGCACCTTCCAGTCGAGCCAGGCGTCGTTGATATCCTGCGCCCGCTCGTCGGAGAGCGGCTGCGCCAGGTCGACGTCTCGCACCACGGCGCCGATGTGCGGTGTCAGCGTTTCGACGGAAAAGGTGCGGTATTCCGTTCTCGCCTCATTCGAAGCGGACCAGTCGGTGCGTGCGTTGAACATGTGGATGGTTACTCTTGCGTGCCGTTGGATGGTGTCTCTTGCGTGCCACGGTTTTTTAGCGCAAGTCTTCCAGGGGTACAAGGTCGCCGCATCCCATCCGGTTCACGTTGCAAACCGCGCCGGGTTGCCGGCAGTGTGCGGCTCGCTGCGCCGGTTGCACGACTGGCGCTCAGGGCACCCCGTCAATCCGCCTGCGCCGGCGCCGGCGTCGTAGCCGTAGCCGATGCCGTCGCGGCCACCAGTTCGTGCCGCAGCACCTTCTCCAACGCATTGCGCGGCAGTTCCGGGAAGACATGCAGCAACTCGGGCAGCTTGAAAACGGCGACGCCTTTCTCCCGCAGAAAGGCCACGATGTCGTCGAGCACGACCCGGTGGCCGGGTTTCACCACCACGGCCACGGCGATGCGCTCGCCGAGCACCGGGTCGGGCGCACCGAAAACGGCCGCATCGGCCAGGTCGGGATGGCCGGCCAGCAACGTATCGAGTTCGGCGGGCGAAACGTTCATGCCGCCCCGGACGATGATGTCCTTGCGGCGCCCGACGAAGCGATAGTAGCGAGGGTCGTCCGCCGGCCCGGCGATTTCGAACAGGTCGCCGGTGCGAAAGTAGCCGTCCTGCGTGAACACCTGCGCGTTCGCCTGCGGCGCTTTCCAGTAGCCGTCGAATATGGTCGGCCCCTTGAACAGAAGCTCGCCCGGAACCCCCGGCTCTTCGATTCGCGCACCCGTCTCGGGTTCGATCAGACGGGTCGAGATCATCGCCGCCGCCCGGTTGCTCCACTCGTAGCCGGCGACGCCGAAGCGCGGGAACAACTCACCCCGCAACGCCGGGTCAGGCACGTCCCGGGGGCCGGAGGCGAGGCACATGCCTTCGTTCGACCCGAAGTTGTTGAGGATGGCGATGCCGTGCTTTTCCTCGTAGCCGCGAATCATCCAGGGTGCGAGCGGCGCGCTGCCGCTGCCGATCGCCCGCAGGTGGGCGAGGTCGATGCCGGCCAGCAACCGCTCCTCGCGCAGCAGCATGTTGAGCAGCGCCGGCGGCGCGATGGTGTAATTGATCTTCTCGTCCTGTAGCTGCCGCAGATACACCTCGAGGTCCAGCGGGTGGTGCAGCACCAGGGTTGCCCGGTACGTCAGCCAGTTGAAAAAGAACCCCCCGAGGCCGCCCATGTTGACCATGGGAAACGGGTTCAACAACGCATCGCCATCCCGCAACCCGGCCAGGTCGCCGCTTGCCCGGCTGATCGCCAGCCAGTGGTTCGTGCTGCGCGGAACGCCCTTGGGCGTGCCGGTTGTGCCGGAGGTCCAGCAGATGGTGAAGATGTCGTTGGCGTCGGGCGCGAACGCCTGCCGATGGTCAAGCCAGGCTTCCCGCTGCGCAGTGCCCGGCACATAGGCGCCGATGTCGATGGCATCCGCGGCCGAGGGCGAAGCGAGACCGTAGAGCAGGCATCCGGGGAACGCATCGGCATGCTCGGCGAGCAGGTCCCGGCCCTTGAGGGAACCGAGCGACAGGAAAGCGCGCGCGCAAAGCTCCGACTGGATCTTCTTCAGTTCGTGCGACCCGTACTGCGCGGGCACCGGGCTGACGATGGCGCCGAGCCGCGCCAGCGCCAGGTAGGCCAGGGCCAGTTCCGCGATGTTGGGCAACTGCACCACGACGATGTCGTCCGCGCGCAGCCCCGTTGCGTGCAGCGCGGCGGCCAGGCCGTCGACCCGCGCCTCGGTTTCGGCCCAGGTCAGGCGCAGGGCATCGCCGCCGGCGATGTCCCGCCGGTTGGGCGGATCGATGAGCGCCGGGCGTTCGGGACATTCGGCCACCGCACGGCGCAGCAGGGAATCGAGGGTCTCCCGCCCCCACCATCCTCGGGAGGTGTATTCGTCGATCAGCGTCTGCGGCGTGGTCTGCAACGGGTTCTCACGGCTGCGGCTCAGGAAGTGGGCGGTGCGGCTCGATTGTGCCCCCGGTCAGGGGACGTTACGCTGTCGGAGCCAGACCGGTCAACCGGGGGGTATCTCGACCAGCGATACACAAACGCCGTCCCTAACCCGGCGCATCCGCAACGGCTGGAACCTGGCGGCATTTGCCGCGCATCGGAACATTCTCGAACAAAGTGGAGTAAGCAGATCGTGAAATTTCCAGCTACCCAAAACCGCCGGCAGTTGTTGCCCGCCTGGTTGTCAGGACTCGCGATGATTCTTGGGCTGGCAGCCGCCGAGGCACAGGTTCTCGAAGAGATCGTTGTAACGGCGCAGAAACGGGAAGTCGGGCTGCAGTCGGCGCCGGTCGCCATCAGTGCGCTGACCGGTGAAGCCCTCGAAAAGAGCCGTATTTTCACAGTGGACGACCTGGCCGCTTCGGTATCGTCCCTGGGCCTCACCGGCGGCAATTCACCGGTCGACCTGGAACTGAACATCCGCGGCATCACCAACACCCGGCTGGATTCCCCCTCCGGCGAAGCGGCGGTGGGCACCTTCGTCGACGAGATCTACATCGGCCGCAACGGCGGCATGAACACGGATTTCTACGACATCGAGCGCATCGAGGTCATCCGCGGGCCCCAGGGCGTGCTGCTCGGCAAGAGCGTTGTCGGCGGTGCGCTGAACATCGTCACCGCCAGGCCCGAATTCGAGAATTCGGGGTCGTTCACCGTCGGTGGCGGCAACTTCGACTCGCGCCTGATCTCCGGTTACCTCACCGGCGGGTTCAGCGAGACCTGGGCAGGGCGGCTGTCGTTCCAGAGCCGCCAGCACGACGGCTACGCCAGGGACGTGCTGCACGACCGGCGCCTCGACGACCTGGAATCGCTCCAGTTTCGCGCACAGTTGCTCTTCCAGCCCGCCGCGGGCGGCTGGAGCGCCCGGCTGGTGGTGGACCACAACAACGACGAGTCCAACGGCATAAACGTCGTCGCGGTTTCCGACGGCCAGACCGGCGGCTTTCGCCCGCGGCCCTGGAGCCAGATGCGCGCCTTCCTTGGCCTGACCGACCCGTACGAAAGCGTTCCGGAGGAGACCATCTACGCGGGCAACCCCTCCCCGGTCCAGCAATACCTCGATCGCGAGTCCACCGGGGTGATGCTGAGCGTGGAAAAGGAATTCGACGGCTTCGCGTTCACCTCCGTCACCGGCTATCGCGACGCCCGCGCCGACAATCATTACGACCAGACCGGGGGCGGCCCCGACATCTTCGACTATCCGGAGGTGTTCGGCGTCACTTTCGGGGATTTCGTGGCATTCAACCCCCTGGCCGCCACCTTCTTCTTCTCCGAACCGGTGAACGAGGAGGCGGACATCAGCGCCTTCAGCCAGGAACTGCGCTTGGCCTCCACGGGCGAATCGCGCCTCGACTGGATTCTGGGGCTGTATTTCAAGCGCGATGAAATCGACAAGGTCGACCGCTTCGTCGGCGAGAACATCACCGGCGTGCTGCCGACGCTCAGCGGCGAGAGCCACTGGTACAACTACGGGGACATCACCAACTTCGCGGCATTCGGCCAGGTCGGCTGGCAACTTGCCGACACCTTCACGGTAAAAGTGGGGCTGCGCTGGACCAGCGACAAGAAGGAGGGCGACATCCGCGGCGTGCAGGTGGCGACGGGCGACCGCTTCAACCCCGCCGACCCCGTGCCGCTGACACCCCTGCAGGGGCCGTACGAAACCGACTACGGGGCCACCTGGAAAAAGGCGACGCCCCAGGCGACCCTGGAATACACCCCCAACGACGACCTGTTCCTGTACGCCACCGTCTCCACCGGGTTCAAGGGCGGCTACTTTCAGGACACGCCCAACTCGGCCTTCGCCGCCAGTTTCCCGACACGGCCCGAGGAGGTCATCAATTACGAACTCGGCCTGAAAAGCGATTTCGCCGGCGGGCGCGTGCGCCTGAACGCCGCCGGCTTTTTCATGGACTACACCGACCTGCAGGTCGAACAGACCAACCAGGACTGCCTGTGCAACCTGACGGAGAACGCCGCGGACGCCGAAATACTGGGCGTGGAGGCGGAGTTGACCGTCGCCGCCGGCGACCGGCTGCTGATCAACCTGTCCGGAACGCTGCTCGACACCGAGTACGTCGACTTTGTCGAGGCCAGCGGCTTCGACAGTTCCGGCAATTCACTGCAGCGAACGCCCGAGGCGCAGTTCGGCATCAGCGTCGACTACACCCTGAACCTCGGCGAATGGGGCGACGCACTGAGCCTGTATCTCGGCTACTACTGGCAGGACAAGCTCCCCTGGCAGCCGGCAAACCTCAACTTCGAGGATTCCTACGGCCTGCTGAACGGCCGGATCACCCTCGCCCCCGAAGACGCGCCCTGGTCGGTATCGGTCTGGGGTAAGAACATCACCGACGAGCTGTACAGAACCAATATCATCCCCTTCTTCGGGGAAGAAGTGAGCCGTTACGGGCCGCCGGCCACCTATGGCGTTGAACTCCGCTACGCCTTCGATTAGGACAATGGGACAGCCCGGCGACGACACCCCGATCGGGAATCGAGCGCAGGCAACGGCCCCGATGAGCGGCAAACAAAGGAGCAAGTGACATGCCGGCCACCTTGGTAAACCGTATCGAATCCACCCTCGATCCTGGCGACCACCCCTACCTCAACGGCGCCTGGACGCCGAACCACGACGAATACGACGCCACCGGCATGGCGGTGATCGGCGAGATTCCGCCCGACATCGACGGCGTTTACCTGCGCAACACCGAGAACCCGATTCACGATCCCATCGGCCGCTATCACCCCTTCGACGGCGACGGCATGCTGCACATCATGAGCTTTGCCGGCGGCCGCGCGGAGTACCGCAACCGCTTCGTGCGCACGGCGGGTTTCAATGCGGAGCAGGAAGCGGGCCGCTCGCTCTGGGCGGGGCTGATGGAACCTCCGTCGCGGTCGGAGCGGCCGGGCTGGGGCGCGCAGGGGGGGCTGAAGGACTCGTCGTCGACCGACATCATCGTGCACGCTGGCATGGCCCTTTCGACCTTTTACCAGTGCGGCGAGGGCTACCGCCTCGACCCGTACACGCTGGAACAGCTCGGCACCGAACAGTGGGTGCCCGAAGGCGGTATTTCGGCGCACCCGAAGCTCGACGAACACAGCGGCGAACTGCTGTTCTTCAACTATTCCAAGGAAGCGCCCTACATGCACTACGGCGTGGTGGGCGCCGACAACCAACTCAGGCACCTGGTGCCGATACCGCTGCCGGGCCCGCGCCTGCCCCACGACATGGCGTTCACCGAAAACTTTGCCATCGTCAACGACCTGCCGCTGTTCTGGGATGCCGAACGCCTGAAGCACGGCCACCATGTGGTGCGCATGCACCGGGACGTGCCCAGCCGGTTCGGCATCATCCCCCGCCTGGGGCAGCCGGAGGAGATCCGCTGGTTCGAAGCCGAACCCACCTACGTGCTCCACTGGGTCAATGCCTGGGAAGAGGGCGACGAGGTGATTCTCGACGGCTATTACCAGGAACACCCGGAGCCGCGCAGCCACCCCACGGCGCCCCCCGGCTACGCGCGCATGATGGCCTACCTCGACGTTGGGCTGATGGCGCCGCGGCTGCATCGCTGGCGCTTCAACCTGCGCACCGGCGCGACCGCCGAAGAACGGCTGGACGACCGCACGCTGGAGTTCGGCACCATCAACCAGCGCCATGCGGGCCGCAGGTACCGCTACGCCTACAGCGCCTTCAACAAACCCGGCTGGTTCCTGTTCAGCGGGTTCACCAAGCACGATCTCGAGTCGGGCAGTTCCACGTCCGTCGCCTTCGGCGAGAACCGCTACGGCAGCGAGGCCGGTTTCGCCCCGCGCATCGGCGCCACAGCCGAGGACGACGGCTACCTGGTGACCTTCGTCACCGACATGAACGAAGACCGTTCCGAGTGCGTGCTGTACGACGCGAGCGCCATGGCGGCGGAACCGGTGTGCCGCATCATGCTGCCGCACCGCATCTCCAGCGGCACCCATGCCACCTGGGCGCATGGCGAGGATATCCGCGCCAGGCGCGAGCCGACCCGGCGCATGGCCACTCCGCGGGAGCGAACCGGCGCGAGACTGGCGTAGCGGCGGGACGGCCCGTTCAGACGCGCGATTTGCAAGGGAGGGAGTCGAGTCCGCACCCGACGATTGGCGCTGCATTGCGGCCTTTCGTTAGAGGTCGGCTAGAAACTGCGCATAGTAGAGCGGCCACGCCTCGATCGGGCCGGAGGAGCGGTCCCCT
>CAZWZH010000169.1:0-11950 GCA_964638775.1 uncultured Pseudomonadales bacterium | reverse complement strand
GAGCGTGGAACTGGAGTTCCAGCGTGCGGCGGGCGTCAATTGCGGCCATGCGGTCGCCCCCATGTTCACGCCGTTCCGGCTGCGCGGCATGGAACTGGTCAATCGCGTGGTGGTATCGCCCATGTCGATGTACAGCGCCGCCGAAGGCATGCCCGACGATTGGCACCTGGTGCACTACGGGGCGCTGGCCAAGGGTGGCGCGGGCCTGATCTATACGGAAATGACCGACGTGGGTCCCGATGCCCGCATCACGCAGGGGTGCGCGGGCATCTGGAACGACGGGCAGGAGGCCGCCTGGCGCCGGGTGGTCGGGTTCGTGCACCGGCACAGCCAGGCGAAATTCTGCCTGCAGCTCGGCCACGCCGGGCCCAAGGGTTCGACCCGCGTGGCCTGGGAAGGCATGGACGAACCGTTGGGGAGCGGCAACTGGCCCCTGATCAGCGCATCGTCGACGCCGTATTCTCCGGTCAACCAGGTTCCACGTCAGATGGGCCGGTCGGACATGGACGCTGTTTGCAACGATTATGTGGAGGCGGCCCGGCGGGGCGCGCGGGCCGGTTTCGACATGCTCGAACTGCACTACGCTCACGGCTACCTGATGTCGGCCTTCATTACGCCCTTGCTCAACCGGCGGGCGGACCGCTATGGGGGCTCGCTGGAAAACCGCCTGCGGTTTCCCCTGCAGGTCTTCGCGGCGGTGCGGGAGGTCTGGCCGGCGGACAAACCGATATCGGTGCGAATTTCCTCAAACGACTGGGTAGGAGACCTGGGCGTGACCCCGGAAGAGGCGGTTGAGATTGCCGGAGCGCTGAAGGATGCGGGCGTGGACATCGTCGATGTTTCCGCCGGACAGACCAGTCCGGATGCCGACCCGGTGTACGGGCGCATGTTCCAGACTCCGTTCTCCGACCGGATACGCAACGAAGTGGGCATTCCCACCATGGCAGTGGGCAATATCTACGAGGTGGATCACGTCAACAGCATTCTGGCCGCGCGCCGCGCAGACCTTTGCTGCCTGGCCCGCCCGCACCTGATGGACCCGAACTGGACCCTGCGCGCGGCGGCCCAGCAACACTACCAGGGCGAGGCGGTGCGGGTTCCGGTGCAGTACGAGACCGGCTTCGAGCAGCTTGAGCGCAATCTGCAGCGGGCGGCGGAGATGGCCCTGAATGCGTGAACGGCATGGTCCGCAACGCACGTAGCGATTGAAGGGCGGGTGCCGGGCGCCGGGCAACCGCTGCTGTCGGTACTTGGCGGTCAATTGGGATAGCTGTTGGCGGTGCCCGGCCAACCGCGGGGCTATTCCTCCAGCAGGTGCCTCTTTTCCGAGACTTCGCGCCAATCGTCGGCGTCGGGCGGGGGATCCTTGGCTTCGGTGATGTTGGGCCAGGTTTCGGCCAGGCGCAGATTGAGATCCAGGAACTCCTCCTGGCCTTCCGGCAGTTCGTCTTCCGAAAAGATGGCCTCGACCGGGCATTCCGGTTCGCAGAGCGCGCAGTCGATGCATTCATCCGGGTGGATGACCAGCATGTTCGGGCCTTCGTAGAAGCAATCGACGGGACAGACTTCCACGCAGTCCGTCAGCTTGCACTTGATGCAGGACTCTACCACTACGAAGGTCATGAACGGTTCCTCGATTCGCAGAGCCGCGCATTTTAACCATCTTGTTTTCCCGACACACCCCTCTGTGCGGGTTCTTGCCCCGCCCGTGCTGCTGTACGGGCGCTCCGGTGCTCCGCAAGTGCATTGCACACGCGGCAAGTCGCTCACAAGCGAGGGTCAGGTCGAGCGGGCGGACGGGCGGGCGTTGAGTCCGAACGCTGGTTCCCGCGGTTAGTCGGGGTGCACGCCAAGGGCGAAGCGCAGGCGCCAGGCGTTGAGCGTGCCGGAATCCTCGGGCGCGGCATCGACGATCTTCAACGTCCACTCACCGTTGGGCGATTCACCGTAGAAGGCGTTGCTGAGCAGGTGCCAGTCCAGATCAGCGTTTCCGGCCAGCACCTCGTTGAACACCGGGTTGAGGATGCTCTCGGTCCCTGAAGGCGAGAAGAGATGAATGCCGAGGTCATTGGTGAACGGATGGGTGACGTCGATTTCCAGCGTCACCGCTTCGATGTCGGCTTCCAGGGGGAGGTCCTGGACAATGAGCGTCTGTGTCAGGCCGCCGCTGTTGAAATCCGGAATCTCGACGGAAACGGTGCTCTCGAAAACGGGGGATTCGGTGAAATCGCCCAGGCTGTCCGGCGTATATGACGCCGCATAATCCAGCGCATCGTCCACGGACACGGCGCCGAAGCCGTACCAGTTGTGGTAGCGGTAACCGGCTGCATTGGTCACCCAGGGCAGTTGCAGCGTATAGGGGGTCGGGCCGAAGCGGTACCAGTTGCGGGCTCGCTCGGCAGGGTCTTCGTCCTCCCAGGGTTCCTGCAACAGGTAGGCCGCGCCGCCGAGGCGATAGCGCACCTCCGGCCTGTGCGGGTCGATCTGGCGCGCCGTTCTGGCCAGGATGTGCTTGACGTCGCGCCAGGTGAGCTGCGGATGCGCCTCGAGCAGCAGCGCAATGGCTCCGGCGGCGTTCGGAGCCGCGGCCGAGGTGCCGTTGAAGGAACTGACGTAGTTTCCATCGGTGTTGACCGACGCGTCCAGCGACAGGCCCCTGGGAAACAGTGCGTCGTACCCGCGGTTGTGACCCATCTGGTCGGTGGTGATGATCGCGGGATCGTCGCGGCCGAATTCGCCCGCCGGGGCGCTGATCCAGATATTGGCCCCCGCGCCGGAATAGCTGGCCCGCACGCCGGTGGCATTGTAGGCGCCGACGACAACAAGAAAGGGCAGGTTGTTGTTCGAGTCGCTGTTTGTGGCGAGGCAGCCGATCATCTCGTTGACGAGGCGCGGAATCGAACGGCAACTGCCGAAGCCGTTGCCCGCCGACTTGACATAGATCGCGCCGAGGCTGCCGCGCAGGTTGGTGACTCCGTTGCGGAACAACGCAATGTCAGCGTCGGGATCGGCGTTGCGCTCGAGGCCCAGGCTGCCGAAGCTCATGTTGAAGATGTCGACATCGGTCGAGTTCGGGTTGAGGCTGCTCGCACCCAGGGAATCCGCCCGGGAGCCGGCCCAATCGAACGCTTCCAGGTAATTGTAGCCACGCAGCCTGGCTGCGCCCGCCACCCCCCTGCCGCCAAGGCCGTTGTCGGCAACGGCGGCCGCCACGCCTGCGACAGAGGTACCGTGGTCGCCAACGGTTGAGTGGAAGAACGGATCCGCGGCCAGGGCGCCGAACCAGTGCGCCTGATTGAAGTTGTAAGACGCGCCGGACTCGACATTGGCGGCCAGGTCGGGATGGCAGATTTCCAGGCCCGAATCGACCACGGCGATCTGAACGCCGCGGCCGGAATGCCCGGCCGTCAGCGCCGCGCTCATGCCGAGATCCTCTCCGGGCGTTCCCGGGTTGATGGCAAAAGCGGTTTGACCGGTATTGGTCAGATGCCATTGCCTGTCGGCCAGGGGGTCGGGTGCGCCGGGAAAGCCGGAGCTTAAACCCGGTTCAGTGCAGCGCACGACCACCGCGCCGGAAGCGTCCAGCGTAAACCCCTTGTAGTCCCGGTTGCGGGTGCGGAGCGGATGCTCGGAGGGAATCTCGTCGACCTGCATGAGGAGGTAGTAGTCCCGGCCGGGTTCGAATTGTTCCAGGGGCACGTCGATCCCGTAGGTGAGGCCCGATCTTGCGTCGATTTCGGGCACCTCCGCTTGCTGAGTGCGCCAGGGTACGGCGCCATCCCAATCCGGCCGGTCGTTGATGGCGAATTCCATGCGGGTTGGCTCGGACCTGACCGCCCCCCAGTTCAGGACGCTGCCCCTGATGTTGAGCTTGTCGGCCTCGATGGTCATGTCCCCGAGAATTGCCAGCAGGTCCGGCGCCAGGGCGTCTTTCGCGTTCTCCGGATAGTCCTGCCCGGCCGCGGCGTCGGGCGGGGACACACGCATCGGTCGCTGAATGTCGTCGCGCAGCACCAGTTCCGCGCTCTCGACTGACGGATCCGAGGCCAGGCGCCGAACCGCGTCGGCCGGATTGACGTTCGGCGGCAAGCGCAGCAGCGCCCAGCCCAGGGCCGGATAGGCTTTGCCGCCCAGGGCTCCCGTACGGTCGATGAGGTCGCTCAGCTTCGCACGGGAAGTCATGCGCACCCGCACGCTCGAAGCCACTTCGTTGAAGCGGCCCTGCCCCGGGTCGAAGGCCAGCCACCGCCGCGGGCCGCCGACAGGGTTGTAGGCAGTGTGCGTGCGTCCGCCGTGGCGGACGCGATACACCACGAAATCGCCCTCGGCAGCGACCTCGACCGACGTACCCCCAATGACCGCTGCTCCGCGCTCTGCGGGGGCTTCAAGGGGCATGATCAACAGCTCCCGCGCTTCGCTCGTCGCCCTGAGTACGCCAAGGGCGGCGTCTGCCTGCACATCGTCGGCGACGGCTTTCGATGCGATTGCTGCCGCCGTCGTCAGCAGCAGTGTCGTTCCGATCGATTTCCACATGTCCCGGCCCCCGCTCATTTGTCTCTGGACAGGATGAACGGTGGAGCGGACGCGCATCCCAGTTCGTCGACGGGTACGGCGGCGTCGCTGTAGCCCGGCATGGCTGCGGGGCCGAGGTTTGTCAGGTGCCCGGTTTCCGACTCCAGCAGGTTCATCACGGACAACGGACTCTCCGAGGTGATGTAGAGTTGCCACTTGCCGACGCCATCGCCAAGGGTTGCCGTCAGTTCCCCGTCTCCTTCTTCGAGTTGCTGCGATGTCAGGGTGCGCACCTCTCCCGGGGGAATTGCAAGGCTGACGGGACCGCGGCGGGTCCCTTCTTCGTCAATGCCGGTGATTTCCACCTCCGCCGCCGCCAAGTCGTAGTTGATCAGGCGCAGGGAGCTTTGCTGTTTCCGGTTGCTGGCCGGGTTGAAGATGTTCGCCTCGAAGGCGCAACCTGAGGATTCCAGGCCGAGAGCCTCGGGCCGGTAAGCCAGCAGCGTGCTGCCCATGGCCGTCAGGAACCCGTCGTAGGTTCTCAGGTAAGCGCCCACCTTGAAGTCGATGTCACCCCTGAGTTGCAGGTGCCAGTCGCCGGTGCCGGCGCCGATGCCGGGCCAGGGCCCCGTTCCCTCCCGTCCCGGCCCGAGATGCTCGCGGCCCTGCTCGAGGTGATGGGAGTTGAACGCGATTGTGGCGCCCGCCGGCAGGTTTAACCTGGCCACTGCAGGCGCGTACATGCCGGTATCGTCCCAGGCGTGGATTGCCACCTCTCCGGCTTCGCCGGTGGAGGTGACGCGGACGAAACCCTGCTGGTTGGTTTTCGAAGCCGCCGTCATCAGCGGCACTTCGAACACGGTTTCTCCAAGGCTCGGCGGAACTGTGCTGAGTGCCGCAAGGAATACCGCAAACTTCACTAGTTTCCCGGCGGTTGGCGTTCGTTTCATGCGGATTTTCTCCTGCGTCGGATTGGTTCTGGCAGACAGGAGTTAGACCCACCCGTCAACAGTCCGTTTTGGATTCGGGGACATTCGAAGCTGGGATGCAACCTGGCCCCCCGTTGACACTACAGGCGTTTTAACTCGTAGAGCAGATCGAGCGCCTCGCGGGGCGTGAGCTCGTCCGGGTCGATTCCGTCCATGCGCACGCGAACGCGGTCGGGTTCCGGTTCCGGCGGTACGTCTGCGGGCGGCGGCGCCGCGAAGAGGTCGCCCTGGCGCGGATGGGCCGAAGCCTCGAGCTGCTGCAGGCGTGCGCGCGCCAGTTGCAGCACCTGCCCCGGTACGCCGGCGAGGCGCGCCACCTGCACGCCGTAGCTCTGGCTGGCCGGACCCTCCTCGACCTGGTGCAGGAAGACGATGCGGCCGTTGTATTCCGCTGCCGCAAGGTGGACGTTGGCCGTGTCCGGCACCGTGGCGGGCAGGCCGGTGAGTTCGAAATAGTGGGTGGCGAAGAGCGTCAGGGCACGTGTCTTTTCCGCCAGGTGCTGGGCGGTGGCCCAGGCCAGCGCAAGGCCGTCGTAGGTGCTGGTGCCGCGGCCGATCTCGTCGAGCAGCACCAGGCTCTCATCGGTGGCGTGGTGCAGGATATCCGCGGTTTCGGTCATCTCCACCATGAAGGTCGAGCGGCCTCCGGCCAGGTCGTCGGCGGCGCCGATACGCGTGAAGATGCGGTCGACGGGGCCGATGACGGCATCGGCGGCCGGAACGAAACTGCCGGCGAAAGCGAGCAGCACAATGATGGCCGTCTGGCGCATGTAGGTGGACTTGCCGCCCATGTTGGGGCCGGTGACGATCAGCATGCGGCGCCTGTCGTGCATTTCCAGGTCGTTGGGCACGAAGGTCTCCGCGCTTGCCTCGCGCACGACCGGGTGCCAGCCCTGGGTGATGGTCAGGCCCGGCTCTTTGGTGAACGAGGGCTGGGCGAAGCCCAGTGCCTGCGCCCGTTCGGCAAAGCAGGCGAGCACATCGGTTTCCGCCGCGGCGCGCGCGGCGCGGGCGAGTGTGGGGACATCGGCGCCGAGCCGGTCGAGCAGGTCTTCGTAGAGCGTCTTTTCGAGTTGCAGGGCCCGGGCGCGGCTCGTCAGGGCGTTGTCTTCGAACGTCTTGAGTTCTGGCGTGATGTAGCGCTCGGTGTTCTTCATGGTCTGCCGCCGGATGTATTCGGCCGGCACTGATTCTGCGGCGGTGCGGGAAACCTCGATGTAGTACCCGTGCACGCGGTTGAAGCCGACCTTGAGCGTCGCGATTCCCGTGCGCTCGCGCTCGGCGGTTTCCAGGTCGCGCAGCCACTGCGCGGCGTTTTCGGTCACGTTGCGCAGTTCGTCGAGTTTCCCGCTGTAGCCGGGCGCGATGACGCCGCCGTCGCGAACGGTGGCGGGCGGCGCCTCCACGATCGCTCGCTGCAGCAGGCCGTGTACATCCGACAGATCGGGCATGTCGGCGGCCAGCGCAGCCAGCCGGGGGGTGTCTGCGTTGCCGATCAGCGCCCGAACGCCGGGCATTGCGCCGGTGGCGGCCTGCAGCCGGGTGAGATCCCGGGGCGTCGCGGATTTCAGCGCCACGCGGGAGACCGCCCGTTCCATGTCTCCGCAAGCGCCGAGCGCTTCGCGCAGCGGCTCCGTGAGCGCGCCGTCGAGCAGGGCGGCGACCGTGGCCTGTCGCTGGCGCACCGTTTCGAGAACCTTGCACGGCGCGTTCAGCCAGCGGCGCAGCAGCCGGGCGCCCATGGGCGTTCGGGCGGTGTTCATCAGCGCATAGAGAGTGGGCGCCTCGCTGCCGTCGGCCCGGCGGTCGATCTCCAGGTTGCGGCGGCTGTGGGCGTCCAGGCGCACGTAGTCCTGCGCCTGCACCGCGCTGATGCGGTCGACGAATTCGAGTTTCTGGCACTGGCTGGCCTGGGCGTACTGCAGCACCGCCGCGGCCGCGCCGATGGCCGGGTCTGCGGATTCCAGGCCGAAGCCGCGCAGGTCGCGGGTGCCGAAGTGCTCGCAGAGGAAACGGAACCCCAGGTCGACATCGAATGCCAGCCCGTCGCGGACGTTCTGGCCTGTTCCGTCGAGTTCGCCGAGCTCCCGCGGCGTCAGTACCTCGCTGGGTTTGAGGCGCGCGATCTCTCCGGTGAGGCTGTCGGCGCCTGTGACGGTCTGCACGGTGAACTCGCCCCTGCCGAGGTTCAGGGCCGCCATTCCATAGCGCATCTCACCGGCGTTGCGGCAGGGCGCGACGCCGACCAGGAGGCTGTCGCGGGTCTGTTCGAGCAGGGCCTCTTCGGTGAGGGTGCCCGGTGTAACGATGCGCTGCACCCGGCGTTCCACCGGGCCCTTGCTTTGAGCCGGGTCGCCGATCTGTTCGCAGATGGCGACCGAGACGCCGAGTTGCACGAGCTTGGCGAGATAGCCGTCCACTGAATGGTAGGGCACCCCGGCCATGGGGATAGGCGCTCCGGCGGACTGGCCGCGGGCGGTAAGGGTGATGTCCAGCAGTTCCGCGGCGCGTTTCGCATCGTCATGGAAGAGTTCGTAGAAGTCTCCCATGCGGTAGAAAAGCAGGTGGTCGGCGTGTTGCGCCTTGATGCCCAGGTACTGCTGCATCATGGGCGTGTGCTGGGAGCCGGTCATGCCGGTGGATTCTCTACTAATCCCGTACGCCGTTCGAGGGTTGTGCCGTACGAAATGGCGGAAATCGCGAATTGCGGCGTTTCGGGTGTTGCTATTACTACTGAGTATATATACAGTATCGCCATCTCGTCGAAAACAGTTGGATACACTGCCATGGCCGACCGTACTACCTCCCTCTCCCGAGCCAGCCGCAAAGAATCCCCGCGCGAATCCGCCCGCGCCGCGCAGAAGAACCAGGCGCTCAGCGCCGCGCTCGCCCAGATCGAGCGCCAGTTCGGCAAGGGCTCGATGATGCGCCTTGGCGACCGCGAGCAGGTCGCCATCCCCTCCGTTTCCACGGGCTCCCTGGGGCTCGACATCGCACTCGGCATCGGCGGCCTGCCGCGCGGTCGGGTGGTGGAGATCTACGGCCCCGAATCCTCGGGCAAGACCACGCTCACCCTGCAGGTCATCGCGGAAGCGCAGAAAGCCGGCGGCACCTGCGCCTTCATCGATGCCGAGCATGCGCTAGACCCGATCTATGCCGCATCGCTCGGGGTGGATACCGACAATCTGCTGGTCTCCCAGCCGGATACGGGCGAACAGGCTCTGGAAATCGCCGACATGGTGGTTCGCTCCGGCGCCGTAGACGTGGTGGTCATCGACTCGGTGGCGGCGCTCACCCCCAAGGCGGAAATCGAGGGCGAAATGGGCGACTCGCACGTGGGCCTGCAGGCGCGCCTCATGAGCCAGGCCCTGCGCAAGATGACGGGCTCCATCAAGCACTCCAACACGCTCGTGGTGTTCATCAACCAGATCCGCATGAAGATCGGCGTCATGTTCGGCAGCCCCGAGACCACCACCGGCGGCAATGCCCTCAAGTTCTATTCCTCGGTGCGCCTGGACATCCGCCGCATCGGCGCGGTCAAGGAGGGCGACGAGGTGGTCGGCAACGAAACCCGGGTCAAGGTCGTCAAGAACAAGGTGGCGCCCCCCTTCCGCCAGACGGAATTCCAGATTCTCTACGGCAAGGGCATCCACCGGACGGGCGAGATCCTGGAACTGGGTGTCAAGCACGGCATCGTCGAGAAATCCGGCGCCTGGTACGCCTACGGCAACGACCGGATCGGCCAGGGCCGCAAGAACGCATCGGAGTTTCTCGACCAGAATCCGGCGATGCGCGACGACATCGAGTCCCGCATCCGCAGGCAACTGCTGCCCGAACTTTCAGATGAAGGCGATGTGGTCATCCCCGAACCGGCCCGGGACCCGCTCGGGTCAGACCTCGGATAACGCGGTGTCGCGGGACGGCGGCGCGAATCAGGGGGACAGCGTAGCCTCAAGGAACGGGACACCCTTTGGGAGTGGAGCATCCCCGGAAGACGCGGATCGTACTTTCGGAGAAGCGGTTTCGCGGGCCATGGGCCTGCTGGCCCGGCGCGAGCACGGGCAGGTCGAACTGCGGTCCAAGCTAGTCGCCAAGGGCGTCGATGCCGATACCGCGGCAGCAGTTGTAGAAAAACTGCGGTCCGAGGGTTTGCAAAGCGAGGAGCGATTCGCCTCGGCCCTGATACGTCGTCGTGTCGCTCGCGGTTACGGGCCCGTCTACATCCGCGGCGAATTGAGTGAGCGCCGGGTTGACGACGACGTAGCCGATGCCGAGCTGAACCGGACGGACGCGTTCTGGCAGCAACTCGCCGCGGATGCGCTTGAGAGAAAGTTCCCGGCTGGCAGGGGGCGAGAGGCGCCGTACAACGTCCGTGCCCGGTTTCTGGCGCGGCGTGGATTTCCCGCCGACATCGTCTATCGGGCCCTCCGTTCCGGGCTGGAGTACGCCTGACACGGGAGGCCAGCGGCCGTTGCCTGAATCCTGAAGTCGCATCCGCGGGCGGCGGCAGTCCGTCCTCACTGCCGTTGACGAGGGCGCTACCGCCCCGGGAAACGGGCCACTATACTTGGCGCCTTTTTTTGCGGCGCGACTGGCGCGAGCGGCATGAAGGCGGCTGAAATTCGCAGAGCTTACCTGGCCTTTTTCGAGGCGGCAGGCCACCGGGTCGTGCCTTCGAGTTCGCTCGTGCCCTATAACGACCCGACCCTGTTGTTTACCAACGCGGGCATGAACCAGTTCAAGGATGCCCTGCTCGGCCGGGAGGATCCCGGGTACCGGCGCGCAGCGTCGTCCCAGAAATGCGTGCGCGCCGGCGGCAAGCACAACGACCTCGAGAACGTCGGTTACACCGCGCGCCATCTCACCTTCTTCGAAATGCTCGGCAACTTCAGCTTCGGCGATTACTTCAAGGAGGAAGCCATCGACTGGGCCTGGGAATTCGTTACGGAGGGCTTCGGCCTGCCGCGGGACAGGCTCTGGGTAACGGTGCATCCAACGGACGACGAGTCGCGGACGTTGTGGACTCGCAAGATCGGCATCCCGGCGGAGCGGGTCGTCGACCACGAGACCAATTTCTGGACCATGGGCGATACCGGCCCCTGCGGACCCTGTACGGAACTCTTCTACGACCACGGCCCTGCGGTTGCCGGCGGACCACCGGGTACGCCGGACGAGGAGGGCGACCGCTACGTCGAGTTCTGGAACCTGGTCTTTCCCCAGTTCGACCGCTCGGCGGACGGTGACCTCAAGCCCCTGCCGCAACCGGGTGTCGACACGGGCATGGGCCTGGAACGCATGGCGACGGTGCTCCAGGGCGTGCACAGCAACTACGAGATCGACCTGTTCCGGCGACTCATGCTGCGGGCAGGGGGTCTGGCCGGCCTGACCGATGAGGCGCAGGCACTCGGAAACCCATCCGTTCGCGTCATCGCCGACCACCTGCGCTCCAGCGCCTTTCTCATCGCCGATGGCGTGATGCCCGGCAACGAAGACCGCGACTACGTTCTGCGCCGCATCATCCGGCGAGCGCTACGTCACGGGTACAAGCTGAACATTCGCGAACCCTTCTTTCACCTGTTGGTGGACGACCTGGTCGCGGAGATGGGTGCGGCCTTTCCGCAACTCCAAGAAAAGCGGGCGGAGGTCAAGGCGGCCCTCGCGCGGGAAGAGGAACGGTTTGAGCGTACCTTGAGCCGCGGCATGGAGTTGCTCGAGAAAACCATCCGCGGTCTGCGGGATGCCGAGATTCCCGGGGATGTGGTCTTCAAGCTTTACGACACCTACGGCTTTCCGACAGACCTTACCGAGGACATTGCCCGCGAACGTGGATTGAGCGCCGACATGGCGGGCTTCGAGGAAGCCATGGGGCGCCAGCGCGACCAGGGTCGGGCTTCGACACGGTTCGACTTTGCGCTGGGCCAGAAGATTCACACGGATTCCAGGGTAGATTTCCTCGGCTACGAGACGGTCTCGGAAACGAGTGAAGTGCAGGGCCTGTACGACGCCGAAGGCAATCCCCTCGATACGCTCGAAGCCGGCCAGGACGGCGTCGTCGTGCTCAACCGTACGCCTTTCTACGCGGAGGCGGGCGGCCAGGTGGGGGATGCAGGCCTCCTTGAATCCGAGGGTCTGCGATTCGAAGTGCAGGACACCCAACGGTCCGGAGAGCAGCATCTGCATATCGGCTCCGTGGCTGCCGGGCGCCTGGAAAGCGGTGCCCGATTGCAGGCAACGGTCGATGCGTCGCGGCGCCGTCTCATCATGGCCAACCACTCCGCCACGCACCTGCTGCATGCGGCGCTCAGAAAGGTGCTCGGGCCGCACGTCAGCCAGATGGGATCGTTGGTGGATGCTGAACACCTGCGCTTCGACTTTTCGCACGGCCAGCCGGTGACGACCGGGGAACTGGCCGACATCGAGGCGCTGGTCAACGAACAGGTTTTCGCAAA
>CAZWZH010000168.1:0-6192 GCA_964638775.1 uncultured Pseudomonadales bacterium | reverse complement strand
CCCCTTCCGGCATCAGCGGAAAGTCGATCTGCGCCCCCGGATCGTCCGTCGCCGAGGGCTCCGCAAAGACATCGAGTGCGAATGGGCAGCCGCCGCTCATCCTTGCCTCCGTCCGGCGTCAGTGACGCACATAGCCTAGTGTCTGTCCAAGAACCCGTCTAGAGCCCGCTCGGAAGTCACCTTGGCATCGGTATGCGATTTGGCTAGCCTTGCGGCCGGAACGGCGGCCACCGGCTGCTGCGGGGCGGCAAATCATGACATTCGTCATCACCAGCGCATGCATCGACGTGCAGGATCAGTCCTGTATCGAAGTGTGCCCGGTCGACTGTATCTACTTCGACGAAGACGACGACCGCATGTGTTACGTGCATCCCGTCGAGTGCATCGACTGCGCGGCCTGTGAGTCGGCTTGCCCGGTCGGCGCCATTTTCGCGGACGACGAGGTACCCCTCGACGTGCGGGAGTTCAAGGCGATCAATGCCCGGTGGTTCGAGGACAAGCACGCGACGCGAACCCGCGTAAACGAAATAGCAAGCGTCGGCCTGTCGATCACCTGAGGTGCCGCCACGGGCCTCAGGGGGGCCTGGGGGACAGGGCCAGAGAACCGCCGGCGTCCGGTCTCGCCGGATTCGGAACGACCTGGCGCGTCTTCGGTATTACCACGAGATCCATGTCTTCCATCGGAACCACTCCCAGCAAGGCCCGCTCACCCATCACCAGGGCGCCGGTAAAACCCCTCCGGCCCTTCAGGCGGAGTTCCACCGGCCCCACATAGGGCACCGACCGGCTGCTGCCGTCGGCAAGGGTGATCACTCTTTCCTCGCTGCCTTCAAGGGCGAGCCTTGTTCGGATGGATTCCGGAATGCAAAGATGGATCGCACCCGTGTCCGCGAGCGCTTCCACCAGAACGGGCTTCAACTCCGGCAGGCGTGGATTCCTGAGTTCCAGTCTGGTATTGGCAAATCCCATGGCGTCGACCTCGGACTACTGCTGCCTAGTCTGATATTGTGCGCTCGGCAAGGCCGCCTGAACAAGAGCGGATTTCCTACAAACGGACCCCGAATGTGGCCGCCGAATGCGGGCACTGCCGGGAAGCTTACCGTTCCCAGTCGGCCAGCGTCTCCTTGCCTTCAATCTCCCTCAGCAGGGCGGCCACCACATCGTAGGCGGAGCAGGAGGCGCCGGCTTCGGCACTCACCGCCAGAAACCCGTCGGACCCGGCAGCCCGCACCTTCTCCCGCAGGGATTCGTTCGTCTTGAGAGCGCGCATGAACCGCTCGCCGTTTTCGATGGACATTCCGGAATCACCCCGAATACTGACCGAACGGCGCGGAAGTCTAGCACGGGATTCGGCCGGGAAAGGGCGCCTGCTATCATCGCCCGTTCCGTCATTTCCCCCAGAGAGCGCATCATGAGCATTATTCGGCACCCGATCTGGCAGTACGCCTACTTTGTCAACGACATTGACGAGGCCTGCGTGAAGTGGAACCGGATGGTGGGCGCCGGGCCCTTCTTCGTCGCGCGCCATCACATCGCTGAGAGCTTCCGCTATCGCGGCGAACCCGTGGAAGCCGATGTCAGCTATGCGTTCGGCCAGGCCGGGCCCGCTCACATCCAGTTCATCGCCCAGCACGACGACACGCCGTCGATCTACCGGGAGATGTACAAGCCTGGTGAGCAGGGCTTTCACCATGTGGGCCTGCTCGTCCACGATGTCACCGGGGAAATCAGGCGCTTCAATGAGGCGGGTTACGAGACCGCCTGCACGCTCTGGGGTGGCGACTACGTTGCCTACATGGACTGCAGAAAGGACCTCGGTTGCTTCGTGGAACTGCACGGCGATGCTCCGATCATCGTGGACATGTTCAACCGGTGGAAGCAGGTCCACGAAGAGTGGGACGGCGTGACGGACCTGATCCGCGAAAACAACTGAGCACGCTGTCGCATGGAAAAAGTCTCAACTAAGTGTTTTTATTGGGTTTATCGTAAAGTATCGGATTTTGGAAGAGGCGCTTCGTTCCGGCTCCGAGAGTGGGCATGCGGTACGGACATCCGGCACGCCAAGCGGACGCGTTGCGGTAAAATTCCAGGGTGCAGGGGGGCTTTAAAGGTGCCGGATGTCCGCACCGCACACCCACTCTCTCCCTGCGAACGGCGGGTGTTCCCGGTACTTCGGCGCACCGGAGCGCCGGGGTGGAAACTATCAAGGTACAGCCCATTAATGTGTAGTATTAAATCTTTAATTTAACCTATTGATTTATAATTACCAGATGCTACCCAACCCACCTGCAAAATGATTGCGAACGTGGGTAGGGAATCGAAGCGTTGCTCGTCCGAACTTTTTCAAAAAGCTTCCACATCGCGTTGGCGTATCGCCCGGTCTTGCGCCCACCGCCTGCCCGGATCAAAATTGCAACCTGCTACATAAATCGTCGATTGCCGTCAGGGGCGCAATCGGCGCAAGGTAACCCGAGTAACGCCGGAGGATCCCGGATGACCGCGAAACAACCCTACCGCCCGGTGCAACCCAAATCGCTCGATGAGGTGAACCTGCTGGACGCCGACCTGCAGAACTGCCCCTACCACGCCTACGGAAAGCTCCGCGACGAGGCGCCGGTGTGGCAGGACCCGGTGACAGGGTTCTACGTGGTCACCCGCTTTGAGGACGTTCGCCGGATCCTGCTCGACACCGAAGGTTTCATCAGCGGGATGCGCGAAGGCCAGCGGAGCGGCAGGGGGCGCATCGATCCGGATCGGGCCACGCGGATGCTGAACCTGTACAAGACCAACGGCTGGGTGCCGGCGCCGACCCTGGCCGGCCGGGACGACCCCAACCACAGGCAGATGCGCGCCATGTTCAACGAGGCGTTCCGCCCGAAGAAGATCCAGGCGATGGACCCGTTCGTGGAGGAAACCGCCTACAGGCTCATCGATGCCTTCATCGACGAGGGCCGCTGCGACTGGGTGAAACAGTTCGCCATGCCCCTGCCGCTGATCATCATCGGCCAGCAGATGGGTGTGCCCGAAGAGGATATCTGGCAGATCAAGGCCTGGACGGACGCCTGGGTGCAGCGGCTGGGCATGATGCAGACCGAGGAAGAGGAAAAGTGGTCGGTGGAGATGGAAATCGAAGCGCAGCACTACTTCCAGCCGGTCTTCGAGCGCCTGCGCAAGCAACCGGACGACACGCTGATCTCGGAACTGGTAAACCGGGTCATTCCGGAGTGGGGGCGCCCGCTGAACGACAACGAACTGCATGCCGAAATGATGGCGGACACCTTCGTGGGCGGGTCGGAGACCTCCACCAACGCCATCGGTTTCGGTGTGAAACTGCTCATCGAGAATCCTGATGTCTGGCGCAAGCTGAAGTCAGACCCGGACAAGTACCTGCGCACGTTCTCGGAGGAGGTGCTGCGCCTGGAAGGTCCCGTGCAGGGCCTCTTCCGCAATGCCGGGAAAGATATCGAACTGCACGGCGTCACCATTCCCGAGGGCGCCATGATCAATATTCGCTACGCCGCCGCCAACCGCGACGAGCGCGAGTTCGAATGCCCCGAGGCGCTGGACCTCGACCGCGACAAGCCCGGGCGGCACCTGGCCTTCGGTTCAGGCATTCACCACTGCCTCGGCGCACCGCTGGCGCGGCGGGAGCTCTACTGGTCGTTCAAGGCGCTTATCGACCGCATCGACGACATGTGGTTCGCGCCCGGCATGAACGACTTCACGATAGCGCCCAACTTCGCCTTACGGGCACTCAAGGAACTGCATATCGAGTTCAGACCGGCGGCCTGACTTTGCCGGGTGGTGAGGTTCCCGCAGGCCCGTGCACGGTGCGCCTGCAATGGCCACGATTCGTACATCGGCAATGTATGGCCGTTCCCGGCGGCATGCGCTATCGGATGATTCGATCATAGTGGCCACCGATGGCGAATACGAAGATGGATTCACTGTCGAATCGATAGATCAGGCGATCGTTCGACGAGATACGCCTGGACCACAGCCCTGATAAATCGTGTTTGAGCGGCTCCGGTTTGCCGAGACCCGTTGCCGGGTTATCGGAACGCAGCAACTCCTTGAGCAGCTTGCAGAGTGCCCGGTGGAGCCTTGCGTCCCTCTCACGCAGCTTCTCGTAGGCCAGCCAGGTATCCCCTTCAAACACCAGTGATCTCATTCAACTGCTCGCCTGTGGGCTTGTACCCCGAACCCCGGGCATGGCTCTCCATCGACCGGGCGATCTGCCGCATCAGGTCCTGATTCTGCAGCACGTACAGCGTTTCCTGCTCCCGTTCCCAGTCTTCGGCGCTCACGACGACAAAATCCGCGCCCGCCCGCCGTGTCACTTTCAGCGGTGCGTGTTCACTAACAACTTGTTCGACCATTGACTTCAGATTGTCCCTGAATTGGTTAACGCTCACCGAATCCATGCCACCATCCAACCGTACGGGTATTCCGTACAACTCTAGTTTAGGTTGCCCAAGGAGGCAATGATGTAAGCAATTCGCCCGGAATGGGGTAGGCAATCGCCAATTCGTTCAGCCGGAGTCGATATCCGCGATGTCCAGGGCCTGATCCCTCAATGTCCGGATGGAGGCTGCCGCATCCAGTTCGCCTCGGTGACGGTGAATTGCAGCCACGAGCCGATCATAGTGCGCAAGCCCCTTGGCATGGGTTTCGCCGTAACCCTTTACCAGCCGGCGGCACTCCGCGACTTCGACGGCCAGGTCATAGTCGTCGGGCGCGATGTCGACCAGCAGCGCAAGCCATCGTTCGAGAGCGTTGATTTCCGTCCGATATCGCAATGTTGTGCGACGGAATCGGCGGAGGCCGGCAATCGTGTAGAGCAGCAGGAAGCCCGGCAGGCTGGTGGTTCTGATCCGGCGGCCCTTTCGGCAGAAGACGCCGATGAGTCGCTTCATGCTTGGCGCAGCCAGGCACCAGGCGCCGATCCTCGCGGGCATGACATCGCAGATTTCCTCGACCCTGGGGTGCATGAACTCTTCGAACGTGACCACCTGCCCGGCTTCGGCCTTGACCTCCGAGCGGACCCGTTCGAAGCGTTTCGACCTGGTCTTCAGGTCCGCCACGCGGATCACGTCTTCATAGGTCATCCCCAGAGCCAGGTATCGTGCGGTCGCGATGGTCAGCCGGTAGCCGTGCCCTGCGCCGTCGAGATCGAGAACCGGTTCGAGGCGAGCCAGGTAATCCTTCGCATAACGCAGGTCCTGGTAGTCGACCAGCCGGCGCAAAGCCGCGGTCAGCACATCCCGCGCCTTTTCCGGAAACGCCTCCCGCATCCGATCGAGCAAGGCCTGTATATCCATTTGAACGATGGCCGGGCCCGGCGGTTCCGGCACCGCATCGCTGCGCTCGAGCTGCCCCTGCGCCCGGTTGTACCCCGCGTCGAATCCCCTCAGGTTGGCTTCGACGGCAACGCCCATGGCGCGGATCACCGCCTCGCAGACCTCCCTGCCGATGGGCAGTGCGCCGGCGCCGGCAATGGCGCCGAGCAGCACTGAACTGATGACGCTGCCCGTTTCCTCGGCCAGGGCCGCCATATCGAAGCCCACGTATTGCCTGGCATTCCCGCTGACGATGGCGGCCAGCCGCTCCGAGTCGACGCGGCCGTCGGCAGGCGCGCTCTTCTCGTCAATGGCGTAGTCCCGGTGGGTGGAGACGATGGCCGCCGTCCTCTGCGGCGTAATCAGGCCCCGTTGCAGCGCCCTGCCCGCCTCAGCCAGCTCGCCCGCCACCACGACATCGACGTGCCCCGGAACGGGCATCAGGGCGAGAACCGGGGCCGGCTCGGCGTTTTTGCCGCCCGGCACGATCTCCAGGTAATAGACCGTGGCGCCGGTACGCTGGGCGACGCCGGGCACGGCGGTGGACTGGGCCAGGCATCCCGACCGCTCCGCCGCCTCGATCAGCCAGTTGGCCAGCACCCCGCCGCCCTGCCCGCCCATGGCGAGAATGGCGACCTTCAGGGGTTTCGCCGCCTCGGTCATGGCTGCCCGTTGGGCCGGTTCAGAACGCCCAGCGCTCCAGGCGCCTGTCGGTCCAGGCCTGGAGGCGCCCGATGACGAACGAACGCGCCGCCGCCAGGGCGCGGTCGATGAAGCCGGGGTTGTAGACGATGTCCGCCTTGTAGAACGAAGGGCACAGAACGGCCGCGTGGGCCACTTCCCCGCACACGCC
>CAZWZH010000167.1:0-3850 GCA_964638775.1 uncultured Pseudomonadales bacterium | reverse complement strand
GGGTAACCCTTGCGACACTGCTGGATGACGGCAGTTTCGTGCCGCTGCTCAATCCCGGAGTTCTGTTGGAGTCTGAATCTAGCGCCAGCCCCAGGAATGACGAATAGCGGCAATGGCCGCGAGCGGCGCGGTTTCCGCGCGCAGAATACCGGTACCGAGGGAGAACGCCCTGATGCCCCGGTCTTGCGCCCGCGTCAGTTCTTCATCCTCCCAGCCCCCCTCCGGCCCCACCAGGATGGTTGTTTGCCTCTCCGGCGGATGCTGATGCAGCGGTTGCGCTTCCGGGTGCAGCAACAGCGTGTTCTCGGCATCGACGGCACCGATGAAATCGTCGAACCGACGGGTACGGTTGAGCCGGGGCAGGTACGCACGCCGGCTCTGCTCGCAGGCGCCGACGATGATGCGGTGCCAGTGATCGTAGCGTGTCTCTGCCCGATTGCGGGGCGCCTGGGTGCGGGCGGTCGTCAGCGGCCAGAACTGATTGGCGCCCAGTTCCGTCGCCTGGCGCAGCAGCCGGTCCATGGAGTCGCCACCGATCAGGGCCTGGGCGAGGTGAATCTCGGGGTGCGGCGGCGCCTCCTCGCGAATCAGCGAACCGCGCTCGATGGTGCAGGCACCCGGCTCGGCCGCCTTTACGACAGCACGCCAGACCCGTCCGGTGCCGTCGAAGATCTCCACGGTTTCGCCGGTTCGAATGCGCAACACCCGCACCAGGTGGTGTGACTGCCGCGCATCGAGAACCACGGACGGCGTGCGGGGTGGCGAGACAAAGACGCGCCGGATCATGAATGCGCCGGCGCCCGGCCGGCAGTGAGCCCGAGGTTCTCGCAGATTCGGGTCGTGGCGCCCCAGCGGTTCAGTGTATAGAAATGCAGGCCAGGGGCCCCGCCGGCCAGCAGGTCCTGGCAGAGTTTCGTGACCACCTCGATGCCGAATTCTCGCAATGCCGGTTCGTCGTCCCGGTAGGCTTCGAGGCGCTTGTAGAGCCAGCGGGGTACATCGGCGCCGCAGCCCTTGGAGAACCGTACGAAGCGGGTGAAATTGGTAAGGGGCATGATGCCGGGCACGATGGGAACGCCGATGCCGGCCGCCTCCGCACGCCGGCGAAAATCGAAATACGCGTACGGGTGATAGAAGTATTGCGTGATGATGCCGTCGGCGCCCGCATCCACCTTGCGCTTCAGGAACTCGAGGTCGCCGGCGGGCGATTCGGCTTCCGGGTGAACCTCCGGGTACCCCGCCACCTCCAGTTGCAGCGCATCGCCGCAGTGAGACCGGATAACCCGCACCAGGGCTTCGGCGTTGTTCGGCAAGCGCGCACCGCCGATACCCGAGGGCCGGTCGCCGCGTAGCGCAACGATGCGCCGAACGCCGGCGCGAAGGTACTCGTCGACAAGTGCCCCGATGCGCTCCGCGCTGTCGCTTCCCATCGACAGGTGCGGGGCTGTCGCCATGCCGTGGCCGAGCAGGCGATGCACGGTGTCCGCGGTGCCTTCGCGGGTGGAACCGTCGGCGCCGTAGGTCACGGAGAAGAAGGCCGGCCGGAACCGGTTCAGGCGGTCGGCCACGCCGAGCAGCCCGGCTCTGCCCTTCGGTGTGCGGGGCGGGAAGAATTCGAAACTGAGCCTCACGGGCGCGGACCTCACTTCCCGGGACGGGGCACCAGTCAGGCGGCGGACAACGCCTCCGCCCGGTCGGTGCGCTCCCAGGTGAACGCCTCTTCGGTGCGGCCGAAGTGACCGTACACCGCGGTTTGCTTATAGATCGGCCGCTTCAGGTCAAGCATGGCGATCAGCCCCCGGGGCCGCAAATCGAAATGTTCACGTACAAGCTGAATGATGCGCTCGTCATCGAGCCTGCCCGTGCCGAAGGTGTTGATGCCGATGGAGGTGGGCTCGGCGACGCCGATGGCGTAGCTGATCTGGATCTCGCATCGCTCCGCAAGGCCGGCGGCAACGATGTTCTTGGCGACGTAGCGGCCGGCGTAGGCGGCAGAGCGGTCGACCTTGGACGGGTCCTTGCCGGAAAAAGCGCCGCCGCCGTGGCGGGCCATGCCACCGTAGGTGTCGACGATGATCTTGCGGCCGGTGAGGCCGCAGTCACCGACCGGGCCGCCGATGACGAAGTTGCCGGTGGGATTGATGAAGTACCTGGTGTCCGGCGACAGCCAGTTGGCGGGCAGCACGGGCTTTACGATCTCTTCCATGACCGCCTCGATGAGGGTCTCGCGGCTCACGTCCGGAGAGTGCTGGGTGGACAGGACGACCGCTTCGATGGCCATGGGCCTGCCCTCGCCGTCGTAACGGAAGCTGAGCTGGCTCTTGGCGTCCGGGCGGAGGAAACCGAGGGAGTTCCTGCGTTTGGCGGCCTGCTGCTTGACCAGCCGGTGCGCGTAGGCGATGGGCGCCGGCATGAGTACGTCGGTTTCGTTCGAGGCATAGCCGAACATGAGGCCCTGGTCGCCGGCGCCCTGTTCACGGTCTTCGGTCTGGTCGACGCCCATGGCGATATCGCCGGACTGCTGGCCGAGCGCGTTGACCACTTCGCATTTCTGTACATCGAAGCCGCTGTCGAAGTCGGTGTAGCCGATGCCGGCGATCACCTCACGCACCAGCGAATCGACATCCACCGTCGCCTGGGAGCGGATTTCCCCGGCCACGACCACCAGGCTGTCCTTGAGCAGGGCTTCGCACGCCACCCTCGAGTCGGCGTCCTGGGCGAGCATGGCGTCTAGAACGGCGTCGGCGATCTGGTCTGCCATCTTGTCGGGGTGACCTTCCGAGACGGACTCGGACGTGAAAACGCTGTAATCGGCCATGGGGCGCTCGGTTGTTTGCGAAAAAGCGCGCCATTTTAACGGAACCGGCGCGCGCGGCGCACACAAAACCCCGCACGCCCGTCATTGTGGGGCCGTTGGGTTGTTTTCGTTGCCATGCCCGGGGCGGGCGGCGACAATACCGTTCCATGCTTCACCCCGTCGTTACGGTTTCCAGCATGGTCAATTCCCGATTCGTTTTCAGCCGTTGCCGTCCCTTGAGACAGGTCCGGGCGTTGCCCGGCTGGTTCCGTCAGGCGCAATCATGAGTTCGCGCACCGATCGCGCCAACGCCATCCGGGCGTTGTCCATGGATGCGGTGCAGCGGGCGAACTCGGGGCATCCGGGCGCACCCATGGGTCTTGCGGATGTGGCGGAGATCCTCTGGCGGCAGGTGCTGAAGCACAACCCCCGGGACCCGGGGTGGTGGGACCGCGACCGCGTGGTGCTTTCCAACGGCCACGGCTCCATGCTGCTCTACAGCGTGCTGCACCTCACGGGCTACGATGTTTCCATAGACGACATCAAGGCCTTCCGGCAACTCCATTCCAAGACGGCCGGCCACCCGGAGTTCGGCGAGTGCCCGGGGGTCGAGACCACGACCGGGCCGCTGGGGCAGGGCATGGCCAACGCGGTCGGCATGGCGCTGGCCGAGAAGCGGCTGGCTGCGGAATTCAACAGGCCCGGGCACGAGATCGTGAATCACCGCACCTGGGTGATCGCGGGCGACGGTTGCCTGATGGAAGGCATCTCCCACGAGGCGGCATCGCTGGCCGGAACGCTGGAGCTCGGCAAGCTCGTCTGCCTCTACGACGACAACGGCGTCTCCATCGACGGCGCCGTCGATGCCTGGTTCACGGAGGATGTGCCGGGCCGGTTCCGGAGCTACGGCTGGCGCGTTGTCGAGGCTGTCGATGGTCACGACCCCGGCGCGATTGAGCGGGCGCTCGCCGCGGCAGTCGACAGCGACGGGCGCCCCACCCTGGTCTGCATCAGGACCGTTATCGGATTCGGCGCGCCCAACAAGCAGGGCAC
>CAZWZH010000166.1:0-6939 GCA_964638775.1 uncultured Pseudomonadales bacterium | reverse complement strand
GTACTACGACGCCGAAACCGGCGCCGTCTACAACATGAACGCCTCGTACAACACGGTGGCAGGCGAGGACGACCCCATGTCCATCCCGGGCGTGGACATGGACAACATCCTGTCGACGAAGATCCACCCGTCCGGCCGCGCCACCCTGGTGCCCGGGTTCATGAAAGGCGTGCAAGCGGGCCACGCGCGCTTCGGCAAGGTTCCCTTCGCGGACCTGTTCGACGCGTCCATCCGCATCGCGGAGGAAGGCATCCCGTTCAACGCGGGGCTGGTGCAGAACCTCCAGTTCCGTTCCAACGTGCTCTCCCGCCGGCCGGAGACCCTGGCGGTCTTCTCACGCGAGGACGGTTCCCTCTACGAACTCGACGACACCTTCCGCCAGCCGGCGCTCGCCGCCACGCTGCGCCGGGTCGCCGCCGACGGCAACGTGGACTATCTCTATACCGGCGAGTGGGCCGAGAGGCTGGTCGCGGCGGTGCGCGAGGAAGGCGGCAGGATGACGATGGACGACCTCGCGGCGTACGAAGTCCTATGGAGCGACCCCGTGGTGGCCGACTACGCGGGGCACCAGGTCTTCTCCCACGGGCTTCCGGCCACCGGCGGCGTCAACACTACCGAGGCGCTGAACGTGCTCGAAGCCGCGGACCTCAAGTCCATGGGGCACTACACCGAATCGGCGGAAGCCCTCTTCTGGCTGACGCAGCTCACGCGGCTGTCCATGGTCGGCTACCTGTTCCCGCATCTCGCCGACGAGGTGCCCGGCGTGGACATGTCCCTCGAAGGACGGCTCGGCAAGGCGCACGGCCGCGCCCTCTGGGCGGCGCTGCAGGCGGGCGACATCCCGTTCGCGCATCCCCCGCAACCCGTGCCGGTGCACTCGGACACCATCGCCACCGTCGACCAGTGGGGCAACATGCTCGGCATGGTGCACTCCATCAACACCGTGAGCTGGGGTATGACGGGCATCTTCGTGGACGGCATCTCGATTCCCGACTCCGGAGCGCACCAGCAGGCGCAGATCGCCGCCGCCGGCCCGGGTGTCCGGCTGCCCGATCCTACGAATCCAGGCATCGTGATGCGCAACGGCACGCCGTTGCTTGCCTTCGGCTCCATCGGCATGGGCCTGCACCAGAAGACCATCCAGGCCCTGCACTCCATCCTGGACTTCGGCTACAGCCCGGAGGATGCGGCGAGCGCGCCGGCGTTCGGCTCTCCGGAGTTCACCTCGACCGGCCTCACCGAGCGAACCAGCATCGTGGAAGGCAGGTTCGATCCGGACGTGGTGGCGGCCGCCAACGCCATGGGCGCGAACCTTTACGAGGACGACGTGCTCCAGGGCGGCTGGTCCGGGGCCATGATCGACCCCGACACCGGCAAGCGCAGCGGCGGCGTCTCGATGGTCTGGGCGCTGACGCCGGCGAACGACAGCCGGCCGGTCGGGTATTGACTCAGTGACAAAGCGCAGGGGAATCACCCGGCGGGACTATCTGGGCGGAACGTTGCTCGGTGCCGGCGCAGCATTGCTCGGCGGCTTGACGCCTAGGGAACTGCTGGCGGCGAATGCCGGGGTACGGCTGCCGGCCATCGACCGGGCGGCGGCGGAGCGCTTTGACGGCCCGAGCGGGGTGGGCGACTACCAGGGCGTCAACGGCAACACCTGGGAGGTGCTGACCCGCGCGCACTGGCTCCGCGACGGCTGGTTCGACGCGGTGGACTATGCCGCGCTGCCGGTGGAGGAAGACGGCTACGACGTCATCATGATTGGCGGCGGCGCCGCCAGCCTGGGCGCGGCCTATCTGCTCAACAAGGAGAGTTCCCTCACGGGGTTGATCCTGGAGAACCACCGGGTACCCGGCGGCGAGGCGCGGCAGAACGAGTTCGAGGTGGACGGGCACCGCATCTTCGGGCCCCAGGGGTCGAACCTGGTGGTGCTGCCCACGGAACCGGGCCAGGTGGCGCTCGGCGACGACCTGCTCTACGACGAATTCAACGACATTGGCATGCCCCTGAAATATGGGCTGGAGGAATTGCAGGGCAGCGAGAAGGCGTTGCAATTCGATGTGTCCAATTACATCTACTTGTGGCTGGCCACTGTCTCCGACAGCATCGGCTACTATCCCGCCCCCTCCGCCGACAATCCACGCCCGGGCCCGGTGCGGAACCCCTGGATGAGAGGTCTGGAAGGGCTCGGCTGGCCGGACGACGTGCGGCAGGATTTCCTGCGCTGGCATTGGCGGCTGACCCTCGACAGGGAACGGGACGACAGCCTGGAACCCTGGCTCGACCGCATGAGCTACGAGCAACTGCTGGTGGACGTGCACGGGCTGTCCCCGGAAATCGCCCGCTTCTGCGACCCGCTCATCGCGAGCGCAGTCGGCGCCGGCTCGGGGACCTGCTCGGCACTCGTGGCCACGAGACAGATGGAAATGCCCGGCGCCGCTCTCGCGGGCGAGACCGACCCCGAGGTACAGGGCGACCCCGCCTACCGCTCCCTGCCGGCCGTGGTGCGCGGCTTCAACGTCGGGTGCTTTCCGGGCGGCAACAGCTTCCCGTACCGCTACTTCGCCAAGCACATCTGGCCGCAGGGCATCGCCGGCGGCAGCAACCCGCAGGACGTGCTGGCCGGGCGTTTCGACTTCGGGCGGCTTGACCATGGAGACAACCGCCTGCGCCTGCGCACCGGCGCCACGGTGATCGACGTGCGCCACCTGCCCGGCTCGAACGGCAAGCGGGTGCGCGTGATCTACGAGCGCGGCGGCGAACTGCACGCCGCGGTGGCGAAGAGCGCCATCGTCTGCGCCGGTGGCTGGGTGAGCCGCAACATCCTCGGCGATGCCCCCGCGCACGTTCATGCCGCCCTGGAAGCGTTCGTGCACGTGCCCTACCTGGTCGCCAACGTGGCGCTCACCAACTGGCGCTTCCTGGAGCGCCTCGGCATCACCGCGGCCGTCTACCAGGGCGGCGAGTTCGGGTTCACCTGCAATATCCGCCAGCCAATGCAGGTGGGCGACTACCGGGCGCCGCTGCACCCGGACAAGCCCATCGTGCTGACGTTCTACAACTCCCTGGTCAAGCCGGAGCTGCCGGCGAAGGTGCAGGGCGAACTGCTGCGCTGGGAGATGTTCAGCACGTCGTATGCGGACTACGAGCGGCGCATCCGGCGCCAGATGACCTCCCTCTTCGACGCCGGCGGCTTCGACCCGGACCGCGATATCGCCGGCATCACGCTGAACCGGTGGGGGCATGCCTACAACGTGCCGCAACCCGGATTCTTCCACCCGGCAAACGGAGCGGCGTCGCCTTCCGACGTGCTGCGAGCGGGTTACGGACGGATATTCTTCGCCCACTCCGAGTTGCGCGGCTTGCAGGCCTTCGCGGGAGCCAACGCGGAGGGGTACCGGGCGGCTCGCCAGGTAATCGCCCTGTGAGTCTCCGGCCCCCTCCGCCGGGACGCTGACGACGGCGCGGGTTACACCATCTCCAGGTAACGGGCCAGTTCCCAGTCCGATACGCCCTCGTCGTCGAGGCCTTCCATGGCCGAGGCATGGCACTGCGACTCGATGCGGCGGCTGTGCGCGTAGAAGCGCACGAAGTCCTCTCCCAGAGCGTTGTTCACGACCTCGCTGCGCTCGAACAGTTCCACGGCTTCGTCGATGGTATCGGGCACGCGGCCCAGCGACGTATCGGCGTACGCATCCGACTCAGTCGGCGGCGGGGGTTCGAGTTCGTTGTCGATGCCGTGCGGGCCCGCCCCGATGCAGGCCGCGAGGAGCAGGTAGGGATTCACGTCACCACCGGCGGTGCGTTGCTCGACGCGGGTCAGCGGCGGGCTCTCGGTGACGCAACGAATGGCGTTCGACTTGTTGTCGAATCCCCAGGACAACATCATGCCGGTGGAAAAGTACGGCACGAAGCGGCGGTAGGCATTGACGGTGGGCGCATACATCAGCGTGAACTCCGGCAGGGTGCGCACCACGCCGGCCACGAAATGCCGCATCAGGCTCGACATCCCGGTTTCCGAATCCGGCGAATGGAAGGCGTTTTCACCGTCACGCCACAGCGAGAAGTTCAGGTGGGTGCCGTTGCCGAAACCGTCGGGGGTCAGCTTCGATATGAAGCTGGCGTAGACATCCCGCCCGGCCGCCAGTTCCTTGACGGCGTGCTTGAACAGGAACCCATGGTCCGCCGCCGGAAGGGCCGGGCCGGGCGCCAGGTTGATCTCCACCTGGCCGGGGCCGCCTTCGACGTTCCAGGTTTCCACCGGCAGCCCGAATCCCTCCAGCGCGCGGCTCATCCCGGAGAGCAGTTCGTCATGGATGCCCAGGGTGGTCAGGCGATACGCCTGGGGGGTGCGCCAGAGGGGCTCGAGGTTCCGGTAGCCCTTCTCGGCCACCGAGCGGTGGGTCTCGTCGAAGAGCATGAACTCCATCTCGATGGCCGCCCGGCTCTCGAAACCCAGGTCGGCCAGGCGCCGGACCAGGCGCATGAGGGTGGCGCGGGGCAGGTATTCCAGGAGGCCCCGCCCGTCCACATGCTCGAAATCGCCGACCACCAGCCCGGTTCCGGGCTGCCAGGGCACCACCCGGGCCGTGGCGGGGTCAACCACCATGCGGGTATCGGCATAGCCCTCGCTCCAGGAGGGCCACCAGCGGTCGTCGTTCTCCGGCGGCGGATGGGGTATGCCGGCGTAATCGAGCATGACCATCAGGTTGGACATCCGCATGGGCGAACCGTCGCCATCCAGGATGCGCCGGGCCGGCACCTTCTTGCCCCGCGCGATGCCGTGCAGGTCGGGCACCGTCACCGACACGGCGTCCAGCTTATGCTCACGGATGAATTGCCTTAAAGTGCCCTGTCCGCCGGTCACCGAGCCTCCCGTCCCGTGCGATGGATAGCCGATACAGTACAACCACCACGGAGCGACTGCGACCGTACCCATGAATCCTGGGCAATTCGAGCTGCGCGGCTTCATTGACGAGGTGTTCGCGCCGGAGCCGGGGGAGCGGGTGCTGATCCTCGTGGACGAGCCGACCGGGCGGACTCCGATGAACCCGGACTGGGAAGCCCGTTACGCGCTCGCCGAGGAGTGGCACGGCGCTTTCGCCGAGCTCGGCGAGGAACGGGGCTTCGAGGTGCTGCCGATCCTGCGGCACGCCGCCGCGGCCGGGCACCACGCCCCCTTCCCCGAAAGCGGCCGGCTCGACGGCCGACTCCGGGGTCGGGAAGTCGGCATCGACGACCTCCTCGACCAGGTGAGCCTCGCCATCGGCATGAACGAGGTGTCCATGACGTCGGGGCTCGCCATGGCATCCCTGCGGCGGCCGGGCGCCGCCCGCTTTCGGGCCGCCAGCGCCCCCCTGTTGCGCAAGGACATGGAAGACGCTTGCCTCGCCATAGACTACGCAGCCCTGCGGGAGCGTTGCGCCAGGCTGCAGGCGCTGGTCGACGACGCGGTCGCCGCGGAGGTGGCGTTCACCACCGGCGACCGCTGCCGCTTCGATCTGCGCCATCGCGGCGCCGGCGTCGACAACGGCTACCTGCGCCGCGACAAGGCGGGCATGCCGCTCATCAACCTGCCGAGCGGCGAGGTCTGGATCACCCCCTACGAAGGCGAGATTCCGGGCGACGAGCCGCGCACCGAGGGCACCATCCCGGTGGCGGCGGAGGACGGTTCCGTGGCCCTGTTCCGGGTGGAGGCGAACCGGGTGGTGGCGGTGGAAGGCGAAGAACCGGCCAGGGACTTCTACCGGCGGATCTTCGACGTGGACCCGATGCGCGGCAACGTGGGCGAGATCGCCTTCGGCTGCAACCCGGGGGCACGGGTCTCGGGGCTCTACATCGAGGACGAGAAGGCCGGGTTCCACTGGGGCTTCGGCCGCAGCGACTTTCTCGGCGGCACCGTGGGATCCGCCCATTTCATCGACGAGAGCACCGTGCTGCACATCGACAATCCGTACGCGCGGGACTGCCCGATCACCGTCTCGGCGGACCTGATCGATGCCGAGGGCGAACGCACCTCCGTGCTGCAGACCGGCAGCTACGTCGCCTGATCGGGCCCATGAGCAAGGCCCCGAGATGCCCGGTGACCGCGGACTGGCAACCGTACGACCCGGCGTTCCGCAAGGATCCCTTTCCGGTATACGAGCGGTTTCGCCGCGAATGTCCCGTTGGTTGGGTCGATGCCTTCGACGGCTTCTGGGCCGTGTCCCGTTACGAGGATGTCTTCCGCGTCGCCCTGGACCCCGAGACCTTCTGCTCATCGAAAGGCATCGCCATACCCCCCATGGAGTACGACGGCCGGGCCCTGCCCATGGAGTCGGACCCGCCCGAGCACACGGCCCTGCGGAGCATCCTGGCCCGCGAACTCTCCCGCGACGCCGTGGCGGCACGCGAGCCCATGCTGCGTCACTGCGCCCGCCGGCTGCTGAAGGAGATCTCGGAAGCCGGCTCGGCGGACTTCAGCGAGCGCTATGCCAAGCTGCTGCCGACCAACGTCATCTGCCGGCTGCTCGACATCGAGGGCGACGCGGCGCAGTTACGCGATCTCCAGGCGTGGACCGAGGAGATCGTCTACGAACGCCGCGATGCCGAGTCCTCCCGGCGCGCCTCCGACAACATCGTGGCTTTCTTTGACGAACTCATTCCCCGACGGCGCGAGCATCCGGGGTCCGATTTCATCAGCACACTGCTGGCGGCGGAAGTCGACGGCAAGCCCCTCGGTAACCGGGAGATCATGGATTTCTGCTGGTTTCTGCTGATCGCGGGCCTGGACAACACCGCATTCACCATCCGCAACCTGCTGCTGCAGATCAGCGCCAGCGACAGCCTCCGGGAGCGGCTGATCCGCGAGCCCGCCCGCATTGCCGAGGCGGTGGAGGAGGTTTTGCGCCTCTATTCGCCGGTGTGGGGAATCGCGCGCACCGCCACCCGGGACACGGA
>CAZWZH010000165.1:0-3383 GCA_964638775.1 uncultured Pseudomonadales bacterium | reverse complement strand
CGAACCCGTGCGCCGAAATGCAGGTGAACGCGCCCCTTGAAGCCGAGCATGCCGTCCACAATGCTGGCCAGGTCCTCGCCCTCGGGCTTGTCGTAGAAGCCTTCCCGATCGGTGATGTAGAGTTCGCGGGCCTTGCGTGGGGCGCATGGATCGATCTCGTAGGTGATCGCCACGGGAACGATACGGACCCGCTCGCAGAGGTTTCCGGGATTCGCCATTTCCCCGTCGTGAGCGAGCGCCAGCATCTTGATGAGCGCCGGGGCGGTGCGGTCGAGACCGTCTTTGGAGCGCCCTTCCCGCTGCGCGATCCAGACCGAGACGCCCTCCTCCAGCGACGCCCGGACGAACGCCGAGGTGCGCCGCAGCGCCTGGTAAACGGCCTTGGTGCCGGTCACGCTGCGTTCGACCATGAAGCTCTTGTTCAGGCGCATCAGGTCCGCGGCATAGGGCTCGCCGAACAGGTTGTCGCCTACCGCGATGCGCGAGGTTTCATGGCCGGCGCGATGGATGGCGAAGTTCATGAGCCCGGAGTCCATCATGATGTCCCGGTGGGTGGAGACGAACAGGTAGGGCCGGCCGGGCACCAGGCTTTCCAGGCCGTCGACGGTGAAATCGAAAACGGTCTTCTCGATCACCGCATCCATGTAGCGGGACATCAGCGTCTGCACATCGCGCACGGTGTTGAGGTTCGCCGCCTTGCGCCTGACGTGCCGTCCCGCCAGCACGTGGCCGAGAGCCGGAAAGCCCGCCGTCAGGCGCGGCAGGAAGAACAGTGCCGCCGCATGGCAGAAATCCGGATCTTCGACCAGCCGCGCGATCACTGCCGGCACCTCGTCATCGCGATAGGGTCGGATCGCGTCGAAGTCGTCCATGGCTGCATGTTAACCCCGATCATGGCCCTGCGCTGCCATCGATCTCTCACAATCGGGGACCGGTCGCCGGTCGCGTGGGCGCCGGATGTTCCCGTAACATGGGCGGGAGAACGATTGAGGAGAAGAGTCGATGTCGCTCGGTACACGCCCCTATCAGCAGGGTCTGCACGATCTGGGCAACGGCGGCTACGCCTGGCTGCAACCGGACGGAGGCTGGGGCTGGAGCAACGCCGGGCTGATTGTCGACGGCGATGAATGCCTGGTCGTCGACACCCTGTTCGACAAGCCGCTCACCCGAGACATGCTCAAGGCCATGCGCAGCGCCGAACCCGGCGCCACCGCTTCGTTCGACTATCTTGTGAACACCCACGCCAACGCCGATCACTGCAACGGCAACGAGCTCGTGGGCGATGCCGAGATCATCGCTTCGGGCGCCTGCGCCGAGGAACTGGCCCGGGAAGACCCCGGAATGCTGCAGCGTCTCATGGAACAGGCGCCCGAAATGGGCGAGGTGGGCGAATTCTTGGTTTACTGTTTCAGCGCGTTCGACTTCCGCGACATCAACCGTGCCCTGCCGACGCGCACCTTCGACGACACGCTCGACGTCACGGTCGGGGACAAGACGGTGCATCTCAAGCAGGTCGGCCCGGCGCATACCCGGGGGGATGTGCTCGCGTTCGTACCCGCCGATGCGCTCATCTTCACCGGCGACATCCTGTTCATCGAAGGGCATCCCATCATCTGGGCCGGGCCGGTGGGGAACTGGGTCGATGCCTGCGATTACATGCTTGGGCTTGATGTCGAGACCGTGGTGCCGGGCCACGGGCCGATCACGGACAAGCGCGGCATCGAAGCGATGCGCGGCTATCTGGCCTATGTCACCGAGCAGGCGCGCCTTCGATTCGACGCGGGGATGGGGGTAATGGAAGCGGCGCTGGACATTTCCCTTGCGGACTACGATTCATGGGGCGACGCGGAGCGGATCGTCGTCAACGTCGCCAAGCTTTACAAGGAGTTCGCCGGCGACCCCACACCCGGCGACATTACAGAGATGTTCGCCATGATGGCCGCCGTGCACAGGAACCGGCGCTGAGGGCGGCGCCCCGGCAAGAGATCGGCGAGGGGCAATCGCAGGTAGCGAAGCCGGGGCGACGCCCCGCTTCGCCTCTCGGAGCTTGCCGGCGGCAGCCCCGGATCAGTACGGGCCGCCCACTTCGGAACGGATGGCCTCGAACAGTTCCGCGAGCTTGTCGACGATCGCGTCCACGCTACGGAAACCCGCCTGAAAAATCGCCGTGGCATTCAACGCGCCCCATTCGAAGCCCATCCCGGCAACGCTGGAAGCCCGCCGCAGCACGGCATCCCGGTCACCGTAGAAGCCCTTGCCCGCATCGTCCCGCGGCGGTACGTCGAGCATCATCTGCAGGCCGATGGCGGCAGGGTCGCGCCCGGCGGCCTGCGCGTGCTCGTGAATCGTACGAATCATCGCCTCGGCCCGTTTCGGGTCTTCCAGCGCCGTCGCAAGCCAACCGTCGCCGAAGCGACCGACCCGTTCCAGGGCCCCGGGCGCGGAACCGCCGATCCAGATCGGCAATTTGCCGCCCTGGGGCGGCTTCGGCTCCATGGCCATGGCGGTGGAACTGTAGAAACGCCCGTTGAAATCGATGCGCTCGTCGCTCCAGCAGGCGCGCAGCAGGGCGATGGCCTCGTCCATCCGCCGTCCCCGGTTGCCGAATTCCTCTTCCAGCGCATCGTATTCGGACTCCTGCCAGCCGACTCCCACACCGAGCCGCATGCGCCCGCCGGAGAGCGTATCCAGGGTGCTGACCTGCTTGGCCACCAGCACGGGCTGGCGCTGGGGCAGCACCAGGACCTCGGTGCCGAGGCCGATGCGCTCGGTGACCGCCGCAACGTATGCCAGAGTCGTCAGCGCCTCCATGATGGGCATACGGGCCGGATAAATGGGTGGCGCGCGGTCCGGCACTGGGTAGCCCATCACCACGTGATCGAACATGTCCAGTTGATCGAAACCGATGTTCTCTATGGCCTTGGCAAGCCGGGCGACCGCTTCGGGACCTTCCCGGTAGGCGACGCTCGGGAACTCGACGGACAGCTTCATGGGCGTTCTTCCCCGTTGTGTTGAGCTTGACACTGGTCGCGAAGCGGCAACTCTATACGCGCCGTGCCCTTGATTCCATCGGGATTCGAGCGCACCGGCTCCCCCGGTTCAGTGGCAGCCTTACTTGCCAGCTCCCGATCAGCGCGCCTTCTGACACCCGCGGCACTCACCGTGGATGGCTTCGCTACGTTGCTTCAGGGCTTCGGCGGTCTCATCGAACCCCTTAACGATCAGTTTTCGGAACAGCACCATGATCAGCGGGGTGAGCAGGCCGCTGAACAGATCCGTCGTGTGATAGCTGCAGCGCGTCTCGCCAAGCGCGGTAACCCGTTGTTCCTTGCTTGAATACAGCAGAAACCGGGCCAGCACGCTGGTGTCCCACTCCAACCGGT
>CAZWZH010000164.1:0-24520 GCA_964638775.1 uncultured Pseudomonadales bacterium | reverse complement strand
ACCCGCCCCACCGCGGAACTGGTCGGCGACGAACAATGGCGGCTCCTGCGCGAGCTGGTGGAAGAGCGGGACCCGGAGAACATCGTCCTCAACATCGACCGAAACTGGGCGTTCGCCGACGGATTGCACGCCGGGGAACGTGAAGCCCTCGAGGAGGCCCTGGGTCCGGGATTGCTGCGGCGCGTCAAGCGCGAGCCGCGCCTGGCCCTGAACTACATCGCCCTGCGGCTTCCGGAAATGATGCCCCGTTACCGGAAGATCCAGGAGACGGTGCACGCGGTCATCGCGCAGGCGTTTTCGAATGCGGTGATCGCCCCGGGGAAGACGACCGTCGAGGATGTGGAATGGTGGCTGCGGCAACGGGTGCGTGACCTGGGTTACACGACCTGGTTTCAGGCCAACGTGGACGTGCAGCGGGCGGGCGACGTGCCTGAGGAAGGGCCGGTGACCATCGAGCGCGGCGACCTGCTCTGGACGGACTTCGGCGTCGTGGCGCTCAACCTGCACACCGACACCCAGCACCTGGGCTACGTGCTGCGCGAGGGCGAAACCGGCCCGCCCGAGGGATTGCGCCGGTGCCTCGCCAATTCGAACCGTCTGCAGGACATCCTCCTCAAGAACATGGAGCCCGGGCTGACCGGCAACGCCATCCTGGCCAACACCCTTGCCCGAATGCGCGAAGCCGGGATTGACGGCACCGTCTATACGCATCCCATCGGCGATCACGGCCACGGTGCGGGGCCGCTGATCGGCCGCTGGGACGGGCAGGAGGGGGTGCCGGTGCGGGGCGACGCGCTGCTTTTGCCTTCAACCTGGCACTCGATCGAACTCCAGGCCACCACGCCGATATCGGAGTGGGGGGGCAAGCCGGCCAGTTGCCGCCAGGAGGAAGAGGCGTATCTCGACGCCGAAGGGGCGCGGCACTGGGTCTTCCGGCGGCAGAGCCGGTTTCACCTGGTCTGGTAGCCCAATCCCGTCCGCAGGCGGGCTGCATCCTGGTGCGGCGCCACCGCCGCCCGGTGGGCGGCCAAGCCGTCCATTGTCCTTCGAAGCCGGTTCAAATATAAAACGAAACCATTACTATTCAGGATTAGGTTCCGAATCGGTAAGCTTTCAGCATGCCGAACGTTTTCGAAGTCCACCGGGTTGCCATGAAACGATGGAATCGCCAGACGTTTTCCCCGTTGCTCTCGGTCCTCCAGCCGTTCCTGTGCGTGGCAGTCTGTCATGCCGCTGAAGCGCCCGAAACCGAGGCGGACGAGGCATTCGACCGCATAGAACAGGTGCTGGTCATCGGTGTCCGGCAAACGGTTCCGGGCTCGGGTACGGTCGTTGCGAGCGAGGAACTCGAGCGCTTCGACTACACCGACGTGAACCAGGTGATGTCCGCCGTGCCGGGCGTCTATGTGCGCGAGGAGGACGGCTTCGGGCTGCGGCCCAATATCGGCATTCGCGGCGCCGCGGCGGAGCGCAGCCAGAAGATCACCATCATGGAAGACGGGGTGCTGATCGCGCCGGCCCCTTATTCGGCGCCGGCTGCCTACTACCTGCCGAACATCAGTCGCATCGATGGCGTAGAAGTGCTCAAGGGGCCGTCCGCCATTCAGCACGGCCCACACACCGTCGGCGGCGCGATCAACCTGGTGACGCGAGAGGTGCCGCACGAGCCGTTTTCGGAACTGGATCTGAGCTATGGCAGCCATGCGTTCTACAAGGCGGCCGCGGCCTACGGCGGACCGCTCGGCGACTCGGACTTCGGACTCCTTCTCGAAGGTCTGCGCTATGCGAGCGATGGGTTCAAGCAACTGGACGGCGGCGGTGACACGGGATTCGTCCGTAACGACATCCGGGTCAAGCTGCGTTGGGAGCCGGATGGCGGCCTCGAGCAACGGCTCACCCTTAAGCTCGGCTATGCGGATGAGGATGCGGACCAAACCTACGTGGGCCTGACGGACGCGGACTTTGCCGCCGACCCGAGGCGCCGCTACCGGGCCTCGCAACTTGCCCGCTTCCAGTCGGAACACTTCAATGCACACCTGAACTACGGCGTGGCTATGGGCGGGCTGTACCTGAACGCCAAGGCCTACTGGAACCGCTTCGAGCGCCAGTGGAACAAGCTGGAAGGCTTCGTGGCCGGCCGCTCGCTAAAGTCCGTGTTTGCCGCCCCAAACCGGTTCACCCGGGAATACGACCTGATTACCGGTGCCGTGGATTCCATTCCGGTCGATGCCCAGACCCTGGATGTCACCAACAACGATCGCGGGTTCACAGCCAAGGGCGTTCAGGCGACATTGCTTACAGACGGCGATTGGGGCGCGATCGGTCACATGTTTACCCTTGGCGTGCGGCTGCACGCCGATGACGTCAAGCGCGACCATCGACCAAGGGGCTACCTCATGGAGGGTGGCGCACTGGTCTGGGACGGCTTCGAAAGACCGCCCAAAGCATGGAATCAGGCGAACACCCTGGCGGTAGCGGCATTCGCATCCGAAGAACTCGCCTGGCGGGACTTGAGGCTGACCCTCGGGCTGCGCTTCGAGAACATCGACGGCGAGTGGGAAGACCTGCGCCACGGCGTGGCGCGCAAGAACAGGCAGTCGGTTCTGTCGCCGGGGATCGGCCTGCACTGGCAGGCGACAGACTCGGTCGGCCTGCTGGCGGGCGCCTACCGGGGCTTTTCGCCAGCCGGTCCGGGTGCTACCGGAGTCGACGCGGAGCGGAGCCTGAACTTCGAGGCGGGGATTCGCCTTCGGCAATCCGCCCTGTACCTGGAGGCGGTCGGGTTCTTCAGCGACTACGAGAACCTGCTCGGCCGGTGCCGGGCCAGCGATGCCGGCTGCGATGTCGGCGAGGAGTTCAACGGCGGCCGGGTGGAAGTCTACGGCGCGGAAATCACCGCGGCCTGGAGCGTCGAGGTGATACCGGGACTGGGCCTCGATGCAGACCTCGTCTATACCTACACCGACTCATCGTTCCGCACCGGTTTCCTGTCCGGTTTCTCGCAGTGGGGCCTGGTGCGCGAGGGCGACGAGCTACCCTATCTGCCGCGTCACCGCGGCCTCGCCCGTATCGGCGTCGGCGGTGAGGCGTGGGACTTGTCCATTGCTGTCAAACACCAGGTAAAAATGCGTGAGGAACCCGGCATCGGGCCGGTAGGGCACGGGCTGCATGCCGATGGCTTGACGACGGTGGACCTGACCGCCAGTTGGCGCCCGCGGGGCTCCACCCTGTTGCAACTGGTGGTGGGCAATCTGACCGATGAGTCGGCAATCGTCTCCCACCGGCCATTCGGCGCTCAGCCGAACCGGCCGCGCTGGCTGACGGTTCGAATTCGCCACCGGTTCTGAAGTTCGGCGCGTCGATGCCGGATTGAACCCGGAACCAGGAGAACAACGATGAAAACGATTTGCAATTGCGTTGATAGTTTGACAAATGGGGTGACAAACGGTGTCGGAGTAGAATCTCGTCATTTCGACCAATCGACAATCTTTGCTTGTTAGTGTCCCCGGTGGTGGTGTAGGAATGCAGTAGCGGGGGCGATGCAGATAGCGCAAATGAAACGAAATCCGTTCACCGGTTCGGCCCGACTCCCGGCATCCTTGCTGTTGGCGAGTCTGGCAGTCTTACTGCCGTTGCAGGCGCGGGCCGGAGACATGGCGTTGCTCGGCACCTGGACCGTGAACATCGAGCGCACCCAGGAAGTGCAGCCCGACAACGCCAACGTCCGCTGGTGGGAAGGCCTGGAAGGCAATTTCTCCACCGGCGTCTATGTCGGCGGCGTTCCGGTTCCGGTGGGCGGCGGGGCGAAGCCGGAAGGCGATGCGGGAATCCCCAATCCGGAGATGCTCCGCTGCCAGTCCTTCAGCGTCGAGCGGAACGAACACGGGCTGTTGCTGACCTATCACGGAGTCGGCGAAGAGAAGATCCGCTCCGGCGCCTACCGCGGGCTGCACAGCGCCTGGTCAGGGAACAAGCTGACCTCCGACTACGAGTCGACCACGCGCAAGGTCAAGCGCACCCTGGAAGTCCAGAGGGACGGCAGCCTGCTGATGTCGGTGATCATCAACCCGCGCAAGGGCAAGACCCGTCGCTTCAAGCGCGTGTTCGAACGCAGCGGCTAGTTCCGCGGCGCCTTTGCATAGTCCGGAGAATCCGGCTCCGTCGAGGTTGCCGACACGGCTGGGCGCTATCGGCTAATAGCCGTAACTCGCCTGCAACCCGAGCGGCAGCCCCGCGGCCCAGTACGCCAGCAGGAACAGCGTCCACACCACCAGGAACGTAACGGCGTAGGGCAGCATCATCGACAGCACCGTGCCGATCCCCGAATCCTTGACGTAGCGCTGGCAGAAGACGACCACCAGCGGGAAATACGGCATGAGCGGCGTGATGATGTTGGTCGAGGAATCGCCGACCCGGTAGGCGGCCTGGGTCAGGTCCGGGGAGATGCCGAGTTGCATCAGCATGGGCACCAGTATCGGAGCCAGGAGCGCCCACTTGGCCGAGGCGGAACCGACGAACAGGTTGACAACCCCGGTAATGATGACGGCGCCGACCACGGTGATGAAGGCGGGCAACGCCGCGGCTTTCAACAGCGCCGCTCCCTCCAGCGCCAGCAGTGCGCCCAGGTTGGAGCGCCCGAACTCGGCGATGAACAGCGATGCGAAGAACGCCATGACCAGGTAGTAGGCGAGGCCGCTCATCGCCTGGGTCATGCCGGCGATGATGTCGCGGTGTCCGGAAACGGTTTTCGCGACGTAGCCGAAGACGATGCCGGGCAACAGAAATATCAGGAAGATCAGGGGAACGATGCTGCGCATCAGCGGCGCGGAACCCGCCGTGAGATCACCGTCCGGGGAACGCCAGGCGGAACCCTCGGGCAACGCGCTGACGAACAGGGCGAGGAGCGAAAGGCCCATAACCGCAAGGCTTGCGGTCAAACCCCTGCGCTCATCCGGCGTCAGGGGCTCCAGTTGCGGCACTTCGGCCAGGTCGCCGTCCAGCGCCGTGCCCGAAAGGCGCGGCTCGACGATCCGGTCGGTCAGGTACCAGCCCAGGCCGACGATCAGCAGCGTTGAAGCGGAGGTGAAGAACCAGTTATTCAGTGGATTCAAGACGATGTCTGGATCGATGATCTGGGCTCCGGCCTGGGTGATCCCCTGCAGCAACGGGTCGAGGGCCGAGGGGACGAAGTTGGCGCTGAAACCGCCCGAGACTCCCGCGAAGGCGGCGGCTATCCCGGCAAGCGGATGCCGGCCGGCCGCCTGGAAGATCACCGCACCGAGCGGAATCACCAGCACGTAGCCGGCGTCCACGGCACTGTGGCTGACGATGGCAATCAAGAGCAGCATCGGCGTGACGATGGCCCTGGAGGTGACGTTCATCAGCGCCTTCAGGCCGGTGCGGATGAAGCCGGTGTAGTCGGCCACACCGATGCCGAGCATGGCGAGCAGCACCACGCCCAGGGGATGAAAGCCGACGAAGGTGGGTACCATCCGCGAGAGGAAGTGCGCGAGCTGGTCGGGTGTAGCGAGATTGTGAATGACCAGGGGGCTGCCGGTGCGCGGGTCCATGTGGGAGTAGCTGAACTGGGCGAGCAGGGCCGAGAACACCCAGACCGCGATCAGCAGCAGCAGGAACAGCACCGCCGGATCGGGCAGCCTGTTGCCGAGGACCTCGACGCGGTCGAGAAACCGGACGAGCCGGGGACGCTGCTGTTCTTCGTTCATCGCTGCGTTTCCTGAGTCGATGGTCCTGGCGGGGCTGATGTGTCAGTGGCCCGGCCCGGTCTGGAAACATCGGGGCGTTGCTTGTTCCGGCCGTCCGAGCGTCGGCTATGATAGCCGTTCGTCAGGACCATCGGGCTATGGCGGATCCCGGTCGGCAATCTCTCCGTCGTGCGGGGCGCCCCACAGGTCATGCAGAAAATTCCACACGAAGCATTGAGCTTTCAGTTCATCCGCGCGACGGGTCCCGGCGGGCAGCACGTCAACAAGACGTCGAGCGCCGTGCAACTGCGTGTGGACCTGGCGAGAAGCGGATTGCCGCCGGCCGTTCGCGAGCGGCTGGCGCGGCTGGCGGGCCGGCGGGCGAACCGGTTCGGCGAGATCGTCATTACGGCCGACCGCTTCCGCTCGCAGCCGCAGAACCGGAAGGACGCGCTGGCGCGGCTCGACAGGCTGCTCGCGCGCGCCTGGCGCCGCCCCAAGCCGCGCATCCCGACGCAACCGACGGCGGCATCGAGGGCACGGCGCCTTGCCAGCAAGAAACTGCAGGGCAGGAAGAAACTGCTGCGGCATCGGCCGCCGATTGCGGATTGATTGGGGTGTTCGACCGGCGGCAGCCTGCACGCTGGGGGTCACGTCGCCGCGTGAACGGAATGCACGGTGTGTCCGCTGCCCTACTGCAGTCAACCGACGCCTTGTCCGGGTAGACGTGGAAGGCGATCCGCCGGCCCGGTCAGGGGCAAAGCGCTGCGCTCAGCCGTCTTCCTCCATGAATCCGTTCAACCGCTCGCTCGCCTCGGCGAAGTCTTCCATGAACTCATAGACAACCTGCCGCGCCGACTGCACGTGGTTCATCAACCCCACGGCCTGCCCGACGAAATAGGTGGTTAGCTGCTTCGCGCCGGCGTGGCCCGCGTCGGCGAGCCTGGCGATCTTGGATAGTGCCGGTTCGCTGACCACGCCCTGCAACGGCATGGGCAGCGGTTCGGGCGCCTCTTCGGCATGCCAGGCATCGGTCCATGCCGAACGGAGTTGCCGGGTGTACTTGCCGGTGCGGCTGCGGGAGCGGACCGTCTGCCGCGAGTTGGCGGCGAGAAACTTCTCTTTCACCGCCGGCGCGGTCTCCGCCTCGGCGGTGGTGAGCCAGACGGAACCGGTCCACACGCCATGGGCGCCCATGGCCATCATGCCCGCCATCTGCCGCCCCGTGGCGATGCCGCCCGCGGCAAGGACCGGAATTTCGCCGTAGGGCCTGAGCGCTTCCAGTACCTCGGGGACAAGCACGAGGGTGGACACCTCGCCACAGTGGCCGCCGGCCTCGGTACCGGCCACCACCAGGATGTCCACACCGGCCTCGGCGTGCTTGACGGCGTGTTCGCGGGCGCCCGTGAGCGCCGCCACGGGTACGCCTTCCCGCTTGCCCCGCTCGAGCATGAAAGCGGGGGGTACGCCGAGCGCGTTGGCGATGAGCCTGATGGGGTGCTCGAAAGCGCAGTCGAGCAGGTCGCCGGCGCCCTGTTCCCGCATGCTGTCGCCCATCCTGTCCGAAGGCGCGCCCGCATAGACATCCTCGGTGGAAATGTCGAACCGGGCGAGGAGGTTCTGCACGTATTCCTTGTGCTCGGGCGGAATCCGTGCCTCGATCTCCTCGGCCGTCATCGACTGTTCCTTGCTCTCCATGCTGGTGGGCACGATAAGATCGAGGCCGTAGGGCTTGCCGTTGACCTGCTCGTCGATCCACGACAGTTCGATATCCAGCGTCTCGGGTGTGTGGCTTACACCCCCCAATACACCGAACCCCCCGGCATTGGTCACCGCCGCGACCACGTCCCGGCAATGGCTGAAGGCAAACAGCGGGAACTCGCAACCCACCATGTCGCAGACCAGTGATTTCATATTGCGTCCCTCAGGTTTCTCGCCCAACTGTAGCACGCGCACGGGCTCCGGAATCGACCCGTTCGGCAGTCTTTCAGCGCCACATGAACATGCCGCCGCAGACCGTCAGTGCCTGGCCGGTGATGTGGCCGCTCGCGTTCGAGGCGAGGAAGACGGCAACGCCTTTCAGGTCTTCGGGTTCGCCTATGCGGCGCAGGGGAGTCCCGGCGATGACGCCCCGCGCAGCCTCTTCGGTTTCCCACAGCACCCGTGCGAAATCGGTCTTTATGGTGCCCGGACAGATAGCGTTTACGCGGATGCCCTTGGGGCCCATCTCCATGGCCAGATTTCGTACCAGCCCCAGCTCCGCGATCTTGGAGATGTTGTAGGTGCCGAGCACGTCGGACGGATGAAACGCGCCGGTACTCGATGTAATGATGATGGAACCCGCGCCTTTCTCCATCATGTCGGGGGCCACCATCTGGCAGAGCCAGTGGTTCGACCGCACGTTGGAACCCATGATCTTGTCGAAGGCCCAGTCGGGAATTTCGGACATGGGGCCGTAGTAGGGGTTGATGCCCGCATTGCAGACCAGAACGTCCACCGGCCCCAGTTGTTCATGGGTTTCGTTCACCAGATTCTCGAGCTGGTCCTTGTGACCGATATTGCAGGCGACAGCGATTGCGGTGCCGTCACCGCAACGCCCGTTGATCCGGCCGGCGGCCAGTTCGCACTGGTCGAGTTTGCGGCTGGAGATCACCACGCGGGCGCCGTGCTCCGCCAGAGCTTCCGCCATGGCCAGGCCCATGCCCTTGGAGGCGCCCGTCAACAGGGCCACCTTGCCGGTCAGGTCGAATAGATTGGTTGTAACAGCCAACGGTTGAACTCCTAGAAAGTGACTGAAGCGGCCTGGATGGCCATGGCAAAAATCCATCCGCTCACGGCCAGCGCCACCAGGAGCGCCGCCAGGCGGGCCGGGGCCAGGCCGGCGAGGGAGAATAGCCCGTGCAGGAGGGCTGACGCCACCCACAATGGCGCGGCAAGAGACCAGTCTTGGGTCGGCTCCACGCCGGCCGCCAGCGCAGCCATGTTGGCAGTCGTGAATACAACCAGGGACTCCCAGTCGTTCAGGGGCGCCGACCAGCCTCTGGGGCTTGCACTCCCACCGCGCACTGCGCCAATCGCGCTCCAGAGACAAGCCAGTGCAGCCCCCAGGGCAAGGCAGATGACCTGGATGATCAAGAAACGACCGCGTTGCGCGTTGCGGCGACGCAGGACAAAACCGGCATCGGACCCGATTGCCCGGCGATCAACCCCTGGTCCGCGAGATCAGCCGCCAGGCAGGGGGAGGTCCGATACAACGCCTTCCCGATTGCGGAACGATCGAAATCTCTATCCGGACGAATCATCCTGTTGTGCCTTTAAAGTGGCGCATGCCGTAGCGCCCCGGACCGGTAACAGGCCGGCATCAGGCCGGCTTCAGGCCGGCATTATACTTTGACGAAAAAAGGGTTCCCGTTCATGATTCGCCCGACCTCGGCGGGGTGGCTCAGGCGGCTGCCGCCGGCAGACACTCAGGGAGGTTTCCATGTCCAGTTCCTCGAGTCCGACCCTGCATCCGCGGGGCGTGCACCACCTGGCGCTCACCACCACCGACATCAAGAAGCAGCTTCAGTTCTTCAACGACGTGCTGGGAATGCCGCTGAAAGCCCTGTACTGGATGCATGGCGTCGAAGGCTACTTTCACGGTTTTCTGGAACTGGGTCCGGAGTCCTATGTGGCTTTCGTTGCCGGGCCGGGCGTATCCGGCGACATCCAGTACGGCGTCACCCATTCCGGCAACCCGATGACGCCGGTCACCGGCGGCACCATGCAGCACGTGGCGTTTGCCGTGGACAACTACGACGATCTGCTCACCATGCAGAACCGGGTGCGGTCACGGGGAGTTCACGTCATGGGGCCCCTCGATCACGGATTCTGCCAGTCCATCTATTTTGCGGGCCCGGAATCCCTGAGCCTGGAGATATCCTGTGGCAAGAACATCGATGCCAGGGCCTGGATCGACCCGGAGGTGGTCGAACTCTGCGGTATCAGCGACGAGGAACTCGAACGCCTGAAATCGCCGGAGCCCTACCACGCCCCGAAAGCACCGGTACCCCAGCCGCCTATGGACACCCCGGAGCCACGCATGCACCTGCCGCCGGAACAGTACAAGCTGTTGCTCGGTTCCAGCGACGCAGTCGTTTCGAAGCTTCTGAGCGAATCGACCCCGCCGGTAGTGGTCGACCCTGCGGCTGAAGCGGCCAACGGGTGACGGTTGCGCCCCGTTCCCGGGCGCCGATTGCGGCGCACAGAGCCGCGTTGCCGCCGCCTACGACGATCACTCGCGTCATGACACCACACCCCTCGGTTCTACTGCGGCCCTCTGCCGGTTGGATTATGATGGGTCAAAGTCTGGAATGCTGCGAGGAGGCGCCATGAAGGCAGTCAAGATCATCGCCATTTTGCTGGGCATCTGGGTTGCGATTGTCGTGATATTCGAAACCCTGATCGGAACCATGCAACCCACCTCGGCGGATTCGGTCACCATCACCACCTTCGATGCCGACGGCAACTCGTTCGACCGGGTGCTGTCCGGCCTCGACAGCGGAGGGCAGTTCTACGTCGCGGTCAATCACTGGCCGCGTGCCTGGTATCGCCGGCTGCTGAAGAATCCGGAGGTGCGCATCACCCGCGACGACGGAACCCGGAACTATCTGGCGGTACGGGTTTCGGGCGAGGAAGCGGCGCGGGTTGAACGGCAGTATCCGCGTGGGCCCGTCATCGGCTTCCTCATGGGCTTTGCGCCTCGGTACTTTATAAGACTGGATCCGATGGACGCCTGATCGCGGCTTCTGTCCGATCCGGGGGCGCTTCGGTCATTCGCCGGCCGCGGATTGCCGAAGCGACTCCAGTTGCTGGCGGACTTCCCGGTGCCGCTCCCGCGTAAGGGGGTAATTCCAGGCCACGAGCGCACAGATCGCCATGCCCACCGCCGGGCCGAAGGCGTAGAGCATGCGCAGGCCCAGAATCTTGTCGGGCGTATTCTCAACGCCCTCGGACGCCTCGTAGCCGACCAGCGCCAGTAGGGCGAATGCGAGCGCGGGGCCCACGGAGACGCCGACCTTGACGACGAACGACCAGACCGCGAAGTACCAGGCAGCCCGGTCTTCGCCGCTCTCCAGGGTGTCGAGATCGGCGATATCCGCCAGCATCGACGTCGGCACCACCGAGAACGCGGCGCCCAGGAACCCGGTGCAGGCCGTGATGGGCAGCATCCTGTAGAAGTCGCCCGGCCCGAGCAGCATGTACAGGCAGTGGAACCCGGCGAATCCGAAGAGCGCCGCGCACCAGGCCCGGTGCTTGTTGACACGGCGGGCGACCCGCAGCCAGAAGGGGACGCCCGCCAGGTTGAATGCGAAGAAAACCAGCAGCATCAGCAGCACGTGTTCTTCCTGGTGCAGGGCGTCGAGGATGAACAGGGCGACGGTCACCGTGGAGATCCCGGAACCGAGCTGGTTGATGAAGAGGGCCAGCAGCAGGCGCTTGAACGGTCCGTTGTGGGCCATCACCTTCAGGCCCGGCAGCAGGGGCAGCCGCGGGGACAGGTAATCCGTGCGCTCGGGAACGCCGACGATGGTGGCTCCGACGGTGAGCGGCAGCAGGGCCAGGGCCATGATGCCGATGATGAGCAGGTTGTCGGCGATCGTGGCCATGCCCAGCAGGAATCCCGCCGCGACCGGCACCAGCTTGCTGACGACGTTGGCGGAGAGCCCGATGCCGGAACGCCAGGCGGTGATGCGGGTGCGCTCGTCGTAATCGGGCGAGATCTCCGCGCCGAGTGCGTAGTAGGGAATGTACAGGAGCGTCCAGCCCAGCCACATGACGATGAGCCAGGTGACCAGGTAGAACGCATCCACCGGCCCCTGGGGAAAGAACAGCTTGTAGACCCCGAGCATGAATACGGGAACGGAGACGGCCATCCACACCCGGCGCCGCCCGAACCGGGATCGGGTGCGGTCGGAGAGCCAGCCGATCAGCGGGTCGGTCACGGCATCGAAAAGCCGCGATGCCAACAGCACGGCGCTGGCCGCGGCCATGGTTACTCCGAGATCCGCGGTGTAGTAGGCCGGAATCAGGGAGAGCACGGGGATCGACACTACCTGGATCGGCATGTCGGCAAGCCCGTAACAGAAGAGCGTGCGGCGCGGTATGGGCTGGCTGTCAGCTGGTCGTGCCACGGAGGGTGCCGTCGCCCAGGTTCATTGGTTCCATGAAGTAGCACAGGCAATCCTGCCGGACGACACTCGGGTCGGTCGTATACATGGCGGGCACGACCGGGTGTTTCAGGGCGATGCAGTCACCGCGCACTTCAAAGAATCGATCGGTGACGTTCTTGTGGTTGTTGTCGAGAACCACCGGGGCCTGAGGGTCCACGGTCACCCCGAACAGTGTCCCGGCCGGCAGTCGGGCGAAGTTGGATGCCTCGATGGCATCGTCGAGAACAAGATCGAGATCATCGATCCCGTCGGGAGGCGCCACGTCGGTTCTACCGGTTGCTGCCGCTCGAAGCCAGTCGGACGAAACCGAGCTCGATTCCCGGTTTGCGAAAGCAAAGCGGACGCCGTCGCGCAGATGTACGCGTGCGAGGGTGCGGAACAGTCGCGCGTTTCCTGACGGGGCTTCGGGGATGGCTTCCAGTTCGAGCAGGTCGCGCAGGTATTCGTAGCCGCGGCGGGCGGCCATCGTGTCGGTGACGGGACCCAGTTCCAGCGCGATGTTGGGAGTGTGCGGGCTGAAGGCCCGGGTGAGCACCGTAGCGGGTTCTTCAATGAAGACAGCGGTGTCGCCGAAGAGGGCGGCCAGGCCGCGGCTGCCGGCGGAGAAATCGGTCAGCACCGAGTAATGTGGATTCCTGCCGGTGTTGTTGTGCAGGTCGACGACCGCAAGTAGCGGAATCTCCGCCGCGTAGCGCAGCACGTCCCCGGCGATCCCTTCCGGCTTCTGCCAGATGCGGTTGAAATCCGGTTGATCCGGCAGGGTACGCACGCCGCATGCCGCTGCCTCGACATTGCCGATGAGAATCAGGAGGTCGCGGGACGGGGCGCGAATGTCACGCAGCAACTCCCGCACGGCGTACCAGCCGCTGGTTTCGTTTCCGTGCAGCAACACGCTCACGAACAATGCCCCGGAACGCTTCGGCGATGCGTCAGGGCCGGTTCTCAGGTGCAGGAGCGCCGGTCCTCCCAGCAAACCCAGCAATTCCTCCGGCCCGGCGTGGAGCAACCCCGGCGGGATGTCCTCAAACCGGTTTAGCGCCGTCACAGCGGCCAGGTGTGCACGGGCTCGCCGCTCTCCTGCATGCGGGCATAGTCCAGGACCAGATCGTTGACGCGCATGCCGTTGCGCGTCACCCAGCGCTTCTGCCAGGCGGCGCCGTTCTGGGTGGATTCCACACGGGCCTCGACGATGCCGAGGTATTCGTCGATTTCCGAGTCGGGAATGGCATAGTGCGACAGGCCCCGGCGGGCCATCGGCAGCATTTCTTCGAGCAGCAGTTCGCGGATCCCGACCTCGCCGCCGTTCCAGCCGATGCGTGCGCCGAGCCCGTATCGTGCGGCGTTGTAGAAGTTGTCCCTGGCCGTCTCGAAGGTCATGCGTACTTCGGGCGGTTCGGGTTCCAGGCCGAAGCCCCGAACCAGTCCGAAGAAGAAAGCCGCGTTGGCCACGCAGTCCTTGATGGTCGGCCCTGCGGGAACCACCCGGTGCTCGATGCGCAGGTGTACCTGTCCGTCGTGATCGAAGCCGATCAGCGGCCGGTTCCAGCGCCAGATGGTGCCGTTGTGAAAACGCACGTGGGAGAACTCGTTCGGGGAGCTGTCGCTGACGTACGGAAGCAGGATGGGATGTTGCTGCTGGTTCTCCAGGAACACCTCCAGCATGGAATCGTCCGCGAACCCGTTCCCGAAACCGACCCGCTTCGGATAGTGGGCGCCCACGTCGACGGCCTGCTCGAAGAGCGGTATGCGCGTCTCGTCCCACAGTGCGCGGCCGAAAAGGGTCGGCGAGTTGGCGGAAACCGCGACCATGGGGGCGGAGGCGACGATGGAGGCGTTGAAGTCGCGCACCGCGTTGTCGGGCTTGCATTGCAGGTGAATCTGGAAGGAGGTCGCCGCGGCTTCCAGCATCACGTCGGGATGCAGCATGTCCAGGCCCTCGCCGCCCTCGATCTGAAGGTGCAGCGGCTTGCCGTCCCTGAGCGCCATGGTGCGGTCGTTCAGTGCCTGGTAGCGCACCATCTTCGACATGTGATCCGAGTTCAGCAGCGCCTCGCGTATGGTCGGCAGGATGCCCACGGTCACCAGGTGGCAGTCCATCTCTTCCGCCGTGGCCTGGCAGGCGCTCCAGGTGGCGGCCAGTTCATCCTGCAGGCGGGAGAAGGTACTGCCCGCCAGCGCGGTGGGGCTGCCGTTCAGTTCGACGTTGAAGCTGGCAAGCTCCGGAACCACGAGCGGGTTGTCCAGCCGTTCGAGGAATTCATGATTCCTGGGCAGCGGTTCACCCTGACGGTCCACCAGCCAGGCTTCGAGCTCGAAACCGGCGATATCTCCCCGCTCGCTGAACCGGGACGAGGCGAACTGCTCCGCGAGCAGTTTGGTCTCCTCGTCCAGGCGGAACCGGAAGACACTGAAATCCTCGGCGTTGAAATGACGGCGGGGAATCTCGTCGCCCATCGTTTCTCCTTAAATGACCCGGCGGTCGAGGCCGGCCTTTAGTCCGGCAGCCCCAGCACGCGCTTGGCGATGATGTTGCGCTGGATCTCGTTGCTGCCGCTGTAGATGGTCCCGGCGCGGAAGTGCAGCCAGCGGCGGATCGTCTCCCGTTCTTCCCCGGTGGCGGTCTGCGTGTCGTCGCAGAAGCCCCGGGTGCCCCGCATTCGCGTGGTCAGGTCGTAGAACTGCTGCTGCAGTTCGCTGCCGTACATCTTGAAGATCGAGGTGGCCGGCCCCGGGGTACCGCCGTCGGATTCCTCAACCGTACGCTTCTGCGTCAGCCGGAACGCCTGCCTGTTCATTTCATGGGTTGCCACGGTGGACCGCCAGGCGGGGTCGGCGATCCGGCCGCCTTCCTCGCCGAGACAGCGCTTGGCTTCGTCGGGCAGACCGTCCTCCTCGGTTCCCCCGGCGCCTCCCATCACCAGCGCCTCCATGCCCGAGCGCTCGTGCTGCAGCAACCGCTTGCCCACCGTCCAGCCCTTGTTCAGTTCGCCGATCAGGTCGTCCTTGGCGGCTACGGCGTCGTCGAAAAAGGTCGAGTTGAAGGGCGAATGCCCTGAGATCAGCCGGATCGGCTTGACGGTCACGCCGGGCTGATCCATCGGCAGGAGCAGGAAACTGATGCCCTGGTGCTTGGGTACATCGGGGTCGGTCCGCACCAGGATGAACATCCAGTCGGCGCTCTGCGCGCCGCTGGTCCAGGTCTTCTGGCCGTTGATGACGAAGTGGTCGCCCCGGTCCTCGGCGCGTGTGGACAGGCTTGCCAGGTCGCTGCCGGCGCCGGGCTCGCTGTAGCCCTGGCACCAGGACACCTCGGCCCGGGTTATGCGCGGGATGTGGGTTCTTTTCTGTTGCTCGGTGCCGAATTCCAGAATGGTGGGGCCGATCATGCTGGTGCCGAAGCCGGCCAGGGCGGGCCGTGCCCGGATGCGCCGCATTTCCTCGATGAGGACCACGAATTCCTGCTTGGTCAGGCCGCCGCCGCCGTATTCCCTCGGCCAGTTGGGGGCGGTCCAGCCTTTCTCGATCATCCGTTCGAGCCAGACCAGCGTATCCCGGTCGGTGATCATGACCTGGTTGCCGCCGGTGGAGACCGGGCCCGGGCCGCGGGCGCCGGGCGGACAGTTGGCCGCCAGCCAGGCCCGGGTTTCCTCCCGGAATTCAGCAAGTTCCGTCAATGTACCCGTCCCCTGCGTGCGCCCGTTGAACAAGCGACACCGCTTTTTAGCACGATTGGCGGCGGGACGCATTGCCTGGGGAACGGATGTGTAACGGCAGGGATTGAACGGCGGCGGGACCCACGGGGTCGCGGTCCCCCCGGGCGCCCCGGAAACGGTGGATCAGTAGCGAACAGCGGTCAACGGTTCAACGTCCGGCCCGCTGGAACATGCGGGTCAATCCGTAGAACACCGCACCGGCGCCGATCAAGAAGAGTCCCATCAGGGATTCTTGGGGCCGTTCCATGAGGATGTAAGCCAGGGTCCACCCGGTGATGGCCAGGTATGCCAGTGCCGGCAGCGGATACCCGGTGAGCCGGTAGGGCCTCGGCAGCCCGGGGCGCCTGACGCGCAGCACGAATAGGCCAAGAACAGTCAGAAAGGTACTGAGGCCAAGGGTGAATCCCGCGAACACCAGTATCGATTCGAAGGATGCGGTCCAGATGAACACCAGCGCCAGCGCGGACTGGGCGGCCACGGCAACCGACGGCAGCCCGTGGGAATTGGTCCGGGCGAGCATGCGGAACGCGGGGAAGTCCTCGCCGATCACCTGCAGCACCCGGGGGCCGGCCATGATCATCGCGCTGACCGTGGACACCAGCAGCATGGCCAGCGCCACCCCCATGACGGCAGCGCCGCGGTCGCCGAAGACGTGCCTGGCCGCCACGTAACCCACCTCGAGTTCGCCGGCCAGGGCGTCTATCGGCGCCGCGTACAGAAAAGTGAAGTTCAACAGCACGTAGGCGAGCGCCACCGCGGCCGTACCCACCGTCAGCACCAGGGGCAGGACGCGCTGGGGTTCGCGCAATTCGCTGGAGAGATAGGTAACGGCGTTCCAGCCGGTGTAGGCGTAGCTGACGTAGATCAGGGCTACGGCGAAGGCGCCGCTGGTGAGCAGGGCGCCGTCGCCGCCGGCCGGGAGGAAGGAGACCGGCTGGCCGCCGCCGGCCTTCCGGAGCACGAGCAGGCAGAAAACCGCGATGAAGGCGACCTTCAGCCCGGTGAACCAGCGCTGCACCCCGCCGCTGCTCCGCCTGGTCCACATGTGTACGAGGGTGAGGCCGATGACGAGGACAGTGGCGCAGGGCACCGGCGACAGCGCCGTGAACACCGAGGACAGGTAGGTGCCGAACGTGATGGCGGCGAGCGCCGTCGGCGCGGCGAAGCCGATGGTGGCGGAGATCCATCCGGACACGAACCCCACGCCGGGATGATAGATCCGGCCGAGGAAGTTGTATTCGCCCCCCGAGCGGGGCAGGGCAGCCCCCAGCTCGGCGTAGCAGAGCGCGCCGCACAGCGCCGCTACACCCCCGACAGCCCACAGCATCAGGATCACGAATCCGGACTGGATCTCCAGGAGTTGAAAGCCGAGACTGGTGAACACACCGGTCCCGATCATGTTGGCGACAACCACCGCCACGGCGGTCGCCGGACTGAACCTGGATTCGGTGGTCATCGGGGTTCTCCATTGCGGGTGGCGATGCTGCGCGCTACGCTCCAGAGAGGCAAGTACGTTGGCGGTGGCGGGTCGGAACGCCGCAGCATGCCTTTGTCACATGAACGTAACTTTCCGTTCATAAACTGGCGGCCGCCTGCAATTGGAGCGTTGCATTGCCCGTCGTCCAGCGCCTGCTGTCACTGATTTTCGGTTGTGTCCTGTCGGTCGCCGCGGCGCCGCTCGCTTACGCTGGCGCCGCTGCGCCGGCCCCGGCGGCCGAGGTTCGGGAAAGCGCAGATGCCGTTTCCGATTCCCGGCGCGGAAACATCTGTTTCGGCGGCCTCGACGACGGCAAACTCATCCCCAACGACGACCGCATCGACAACCCCTTCAGGCAGACGACCCTGCTCGGCTGCTCGGTCGAAGGCGGCGAGCCGGTCTTCCTCCCGGATCTGAAGCCCGCGATCCCGAACGGCGTTCTGGCCTGACCCCCGCATTTGGGTGACCGCCCTGGCGGGGTTGCTCATCCGATCGATTTGTTCGTGATAGCCTCGCGGACTCATGAAGAAATTCCGGTCAATGCGCCCGTATGTCCGCCTGTTTGCCTGTCTGCTGCTCGCACCCCTCGGGCAGGCTGGGGATGCCTTGCCCGTTCCGGATCCGGGGACTGCCCGCGTGACCGAACTGGGACGCTATCGCATCGCCTATGCCAGCACATTGCAGCCATTGGCCATCAACAGCATCCACGCCTGGGTCGTCCATGTGGCCGACGCCGACGGTCGGCCCCTGGAGCATGCGGAACTTGCCGTCACCGGCGGGATGCCCTCGCATGATCACGGGCTTCCGACGGCCCCGCGCATGACCCGCAACCTGGGAGGGGGAGATTACCTCGTCGAGGGGATGAGATTTCACATGGGAGGTGCGTGGGAGGTGACGCTCGCGGTTGTTGGGCCGGACGGCATGGACACCTTGACCTTGCGATTGAACCTGTAGGGCCGGCTGCGGTCGGAGGGTCAGGGATGCCGCAGTCGTTCATTCGAGCGACGGGATTGTCGAATACGTATATCGCAGCGCATTATACGTATGCATGGGTGCGCGGTACCGGAAGCGGAACAAACGTGGGGGATATTACTGAATACGTATAATTCAGGGCATTATACGTATCAATGGGCAGGCGCTGCGGAAAGCGGAACAGATGAAGAGAAAGCTGACGATCACGGTGGATGCGGACATCATTCCGTTGGCCAAGCGCTATGCGCGCTCCCGAGGCGTTTCGCTCTCTTCGCTGATCGAGCGATCGCTGCGGGAAGTGGCCGGAGAAAGCGGGCCGTCCTTCGCGGCCAGGTGGCGCGGGCGCCTCAAGGAGGCAAGGCGCGGCGATGAGCGCTACGATGCCCTGGCGAGGAAGTATCTTTGATACTTCTCGACACCGATGTGCTGATCGACGTCGCGCTCGACAGGCACCCGCACGCCGGTCCGGCGGTGGATCTTCTCGACCGGGTTGAACGGGGGCTTCGAAAGGCTTGTATCGCCTGGCACACCGTCTCGAACTTCTACAATCTCGTGGCGCCGTCACGGGGCGGCGTCAGCGCCCGCGAATTCATTGCCGAGTTGACCGGGTTCGTGGAAATCGCGGAGACGAACACCGATTCGTTACGCTACGCAGCGTCGCTACCTGTGTCTGACTTCGAGGATGCAATGCAGATAGCCGCCGCCCGTGCCTGCGGCGCCGATCGCATCGTCACCCGAAACCTCAAGGATTTCAGGCGTTCCCCCATTCCGGCGATAAGCCCGCAAGATGCGCTGACGGAACTGTTCCAAGTCCGGTAACGGACTCGGAAAACGGACCGCCAGGAGCTTCTGGACGAAGGAGCGCACAGTGCCACTGGCTACCCTGTACAACATCGCTGCCGGAGTCATCCTGGCTCTGGTGCTGGTAGCCACATGGGCACTGTTTCGAGTGCCGTTGCAGCAGGTCCCCTGGACGGAGCAGGAAACCAGAATGCTGCAATCGTTGTGGTTGGGGTCGCTGGCGCCGCTCTCCGGAGAGACCGGCAACGCCGTCGCCGACGACCCCCGCGCACAGCGTCTCGGCCATCGTCTGTTCTTCGACCCCCGGCTCAGCGCCAACGGCCGGGTGTCCTGTGCCACCTGCCATCAGCCGGCGCGGCGGTTTGCGGATGGGGTCACGCTGGCCCTCGGGTTGGCGGTGGGCGACTTCAACACGATGAGTCTGGTGGGCGCCGCCTACAGCCCCTGGTTTTTCTGGGACGGCCGCAAGGACAGCCTTTGGGCGCAGGCCCTGAGTCCGCTGGAGAACCCCTTGGAACAGGGAGTGTCCCGAACGTCGCTCGCAAGGCTGATTGCCGTCGACCCGGTATACCGGCAGCGGTATTCGGAGCTGTTCGGACCGGTTCCGGATCTGTCCGACCGGTACCGGTTTCCCGATGGCGCCGGACCGAACGAAGACCCCGAGTCCGAGGCGGCCTGGAAGGAAATGGCCCCGGACGACCGGGAAACCGTCACGGCCGTTTTCGTCAATCTGGGCAAGGCCATCGCGGCTTACGAACGACTTCTGCTACCCGGAGAAACGGAATTCGACCGCTACGTGGAGGGTCTGGACTCGCCGATGTCGTTCCCCGCCGCCCTGGGCCGAAGGGAGACGGAGGGGTTGCGCCTGTTCATCGGCAAGGCGCAGTGCCTCAACTGCCACAACGGCCCGTTGTTCACCAACCACGAATTTCACAATACCGGTGTCCTGCCGCCCTCGGGCAGGCTGCCGGACAAGGGCCGGGTTTCCGGCGTCGAAGCCGTGCTGAACGACCCGTTCAATTGCCTCGGAAACTACAACGACCCGCCGGAGCGGACTTGCGCGGAGCTGCGTTTCGCCAGAACCGGCGCTGAACTGAGCGGTGCACGCAAGACGCCTTCGCTGCGCAACCTCGGCGGTACCGGCCCCTTCATGCACGCGGGTCAGGTGCGGACGATTGCCGAGGTACTGGACCACTACAACCGTGCGCGCCCGGCCATCCTGGGGCACAACGAGACGAAACCCCTGAATCTGCTGCCCTACGAACTGAAGAGGCTGGAAGCTTTCCTGCTTGCACTCGACGGCCCCATGGCCGTGGCGCCCGAATGGCTTGCCCCGCCCGTCGACTACTCGACGATATCGCCCACCTTCTGATGGATGACGTCGAGAAACAGATCGCGCAGCGAGATCATGCCGACGGTCTTGCCGTTCTCGACCACCGGCAGGTGGCGTACGTGATGTTTCTTGGTCAGGGCGATGCAATGCACGATGGTGTCCTGCCTGGTCACCGTCACGACGTCACGGGTCATCACCTCCGAGACCTTCGTCTTCTGGGAGGAGTGGATATCCAGGATCACCTTGCGCATGTAGTCCCGCTCCGAAAGGATGCCCACCAGGTACCCTTCGATCTGCACCAGGACGGCGCCGATGTTCTTCCGGTTCATGAGCTTGAGGGCATCGAACACCGATTCGAGCGGCCCGATCCAGACCACCTCTTCGGATTTCTCTTCCAGGATGTCGCCTACGCAGCGCACTTCGCCCCCCGGTAGGTGAGACCTGCAACAGTAGAGCGCCTGCCCGAGGTTCGCAAGACTGTAGCCCGACCCGGACATGAACAGGTGGGGCCATCGCCGCCGGGACGGGGTCTTCACGGGTCCGGCAGGGCAGGAACTGTGCTACCATCGCGGTCGAGGAATCCCGCCATGCTTACGCATCTGCAACGCCATCTCGGAGCGCTGAAAATACTTGCCGGCGCCGCTGCGATTGCGCTGTGCAGCGCGCAGGTACTTGCGGGCCAGCATCTGCATGACACGCCCGTCCCGCAGGACATCTGCAGCATTTGCAGTTTTACCGACTCCGGTAGTGTGCCGGCCCCCGGCGGTGAGCTGCTCAAGGCACAGTTGCCGGAGTTGCCGAGCTATGCACGGGAATCTTCACATCCTCTGATCACGCGTCCGTTCGAGAACCGTCTCTCCCGCGCACCGCCCCTCTCCTGACTGACAGAGCCGAAAGAACGCGGCCTTCCCCGGAAGCCGCGCCGTTTGTCATCAGGAGCCATTCATGCAATTCAACAAGCTGTTTTCACTGGCGCTGGCAGTGTCCCTGCCGGGGCTTGCCCACGGCGAGGGGGCCCCGCCGGAACAGGCAGACCCGGTCATAGAAGAAATTGTCGTCGTCGGCCACCCGCTTTCCGCGGAGGGCATCGCCCAGGCCAGCGACGTGCTCGCCGGCGAAGAACTCGACCGCAAGGTCGCCGACAGCATCGGCGCCACGGTTGCCAACGAGCCCGGCATCCACAACAGTTCTTTCGGAGTCGCGGCGGGCCGCCCCGTCATTCACGGCCTCGACGGGGCCCGGGTGCGCGTGCTCGAGGACCGTATCGACACCCTCGACGTTTCCGTCACCAGCGGCGACCACGCGGTGACGGTGGATCCGTACATCGCGGACCGTATCGAGATTCTCAAGGGTTCGGCGACGCTGCTCTACGGGTCCGGCGCCATCGGCGGCGTCGTGGATACGCACACGGGACGCATCCCCCACGAGGTGCCGGACCGGATCACCGGCAAGCTCGACCTGAGGGGGGGAGACAACGGCAACTGGAAGAACGGTTCGTTCCGGCTCGATGGGGGCGCGGGCAACTTCGCCTGGCATCTGGACGGTTTCGCCCGGGAAATGGATGACTACGAGATTCCGGGTTATGCGGAATCCGCGCGCTTCATGGCCATGGAGGAGGAGCACGGCCACGACGAGGACCATGAGGAGGACCACGACGAGGATCACGACGAGGACCACGACGAGGATCACGACGAGGACGAGGATCACGAAGGCGAAGACGATCATGCCGACGAGGAAGAGCCGGTCCGGGGCATGGTGCCGGGTAGCGGGCTGGAGACGTACGGAGGTGCGGCAGGCTTTTCGTTCGTCAGCGAGCGCGGCTTCATAGGGGTTTCAGTCAGCCGGATGGAGTCTGAGTACGGCATTCCCGGCCACACCCACGCTCATGGCCACGACGAGCACGACGAAGACGAGCACGACGAAGACGAGCATCACGACGAGGACGAGGACCACGACGAAGACCACGACGAGGACGAGGATCACGACGAAGACCATGATGAGGAGCATGACGAAGACGAACACCACGACGAGGAAGAAGGGGACGGCGAGGAAGGCACGCCCTTCGTGGACCTGAAACAGACGCGCATCGATATCGAAGCCGCACTGATCGATCCCCTGCCCGGCTTCGCCAACTTCAATTTTCGCCTCGGCATCAACGATTACGAGCATCAGGAAATCGAAGGATCCGGAGTGGTCGGAACGTCTTTCGAGAACGATGCCTGGGAGGCGCGCGCCGAATTGACGCACCGGGACTGGGCCGGCTGGAATGGCGCCGTGGGCGCCCAGTACGGCGACCGGGAGTTCTCCGTCGTCGGCGAAGAAGCCTTCACCCCGCCGGTGGATACCCGCTCCTTCGGCCTGTTCTGGGTCGGGGAGCGGTCGTTCTCCGGCTTCCAGATGGAAGCGGGCGCCCGTTACGACCATGTGAAACATCAGCCGATGACAGGCGGCAGCGACAGCTTCAGCGGCGTCAGCGCATCGCTGGGCGCGATCGTTCCGCTCGGAGACATCTGGCGGGCCCGTCTGCTTGCCGACTATTCCGCCCGGGCTCCCGTCGGCGAAGAGCTGTATTCCGACGGCCCGCACCTGGCCACGAGAAGCTTCGAGATCGGCGACCCCGATCTGGACGAGGAAAAGGCAATCCACCTGTCGGCATCCCTGGATGCGCGGGGCGATCGCTGGTCGGTGCACGGGAACGTCTATTTCATGGAGTTCAACGATTTCATCTTTCAACAGGCCACGGGCGAGGAAGAGGACGGGCTGGATGTCCGGGAATTCAGCCAGGCGGACGCCACCTTCGTCGGCGTGGACCTGGAGGCTGCCGCGACGGTCGCGGTCTGGGAGCAAGGCTCTCTGGAACTCAGCGCGTTCTATGACATCGTCTCTGCGGAACTGGACGTGTCGGGCAACGACAACCTCCCCCGGATTCCGCCGCTGCGCGCCGGGTTGGGCCTGTCGCTCGACAGGGGAAGCCTCGATGTCAACGTCGACTATGCCCGGGCTTTCAAGCAGGACGACGTGGCCGATTTCGAGTTGGAAACCGATGCCTACGACGACCTGCGAGCCTATGTCGGCTTGCGCGTCGATTTGGACGATACGTCGCTCGCAGTCTTCGTGCGGGGTCGGAACCTGACCGATGACGAGCAGCGGCTGCACTCGTCCATCGTCAAGGACTTGGTGCCCCAGCCGGGACGCACCATCGAGGTGGGGCTGCGCGTCGCGTTCTGAGCCCACCGGTCGCCGAAACGTTCGGCGTGCGATTCATCGGCCCGTACCCGGCATGACCGGTTACGGGCCGGTTTTCTGCCCGCAACGTGCAATTGCACGCTTCCCCCTCCGGCAATTGCACGGCTGACGCCGGCTGGGCGCCCCGGGGCCGGATTTTCCCTGACCTGCCGTTCGGCGCGGGTGTGGTGCCCCGGCCTGCCCCAAGTTATTCTCCGGCATCCGCGGGAACATCGAGGGCATTCCGTGCAGGACATCATCGCCATGCTGGACGAGAAGCGCGCCCGGGCGGAACTGGGCGGCGGCGAGAAGCGCATCGAGCAGCAGCATGCCAAGGGCAAGCTGACGGCCCGGGAACGCATCAGCCTGCTGCTCGACGACGGCAGCTTCGAGGAGTGGGACAAGTTCGTCGAGCACCGCTGCAACGACTTCGGCATGGACGAACAGAAGATCCCCGGCGACGGCGTGGTCACCGGCTACGGCACCATTCACGGCCGCCTGGTGTTCGTGTACAGCCAGGACTTCACGGTCTTCGGCGGCGCGCTCTCCGAGGCGCACGCGGAGAAGATCTGCAAGGTGATGGACCAGGCCATGAAGGTCGGCGCGCCGGTGATCGGCCTGAACGATTCCGGCGGCGCCCGCATCCAGGAGGGCGTGGCCTCGCTCGGCGGCTATGCCGAGATCTTCCAGCGCAACGTGCTGGCCTCCGGGGTGGTGCCGCAGCTCTCGGTCATCATGGGCCCCTGTGCCGGCGGCGCCGTCTATTCGCCGGCCATCACCGACTTCATCTTCATGGTGGAGGATTCCTCCTACATGTTCGTCACGGGGCCGGGGGTGGTGAAGACGGTTACCCACGAGGTGGTGACGCCCGAAGAACTCGGCGGTTCCAGCATCCACACGCGGAAGTCCGGTGTCGCCGACCTGGCCTTCCCGAACGATGTGCAGGCCATGCTGTTCACCCGCCGCTTCTTCGACTACCTGCCCCCGAACAACCGGGACGGCGTGCCGCGCTGGCCCACCGACGACCCGGCGGACCGGCTGGAACCGTCCCTGGACACCCTGGTGCCCGACGACGGCGAGAA